>JBNKZD010000279.1:0-48217 GCA_050301235.1 Chitinispirillaceae bacterium
TCACCCCCAGGCCCCCTCTCCATTAGTGAATGGAGAGGGGGGAAGAAGAAATTGCAGTTTCTTGCCTCCTTTCTCCACGAGTGGAGAGTGGGCTGGGGTGAAAGGCGATATGCGTATACTGAGAAACTGGAATCATTGGTCAATAAGCGATCAACAATAATCAAGTGCATATGCACATAATAATAAAACGAAAAGGTGGAAAATCTGTGGAGGACTGGTTTTATGAGAGTCTTTTTAAGTGTGTTAGTGGTGTTTGCTGTGCTTGTGCCGATTCATTCCTGTTTCGGACCTTTCAATCCAGATGATCCCGGGATGGGGATTTTACAGAGTAATGATACATCCGGTACCAATCCTAAGACACCTGCGACAATGATTGCCTGGTGGAAATGTGATGACACTACAAGCTTTGTCAATTCAGCAAGTTACAATGGAATAGACGGTAAGATCGAGGATGGGGTATCTTTTGATACTGGGGTAGGGGGAACAGGATATTCTTTGTTATTTGACAAGGACACCTATGTCAATGTGTATGATGATACCGCTCTTAATTTCAAAAGCGAAAATTTCACCATTTCACTCTGGTGCAAGCCTGCGCAATCAAATGATCCTTCAATAATTATTTCAAAAGGTACACAGGATTCATCCTTGACTAGCTTTATACTTGAACTTTCTGGAAACTATCCCGCTGTAAAAGTCAGGGGAGTAATTCAGAAGATAAGTGATACATTGCAACTTGGTACATGGAATCATATTGTGTTTACACGTGGAAACGGAGCAATGGCACTGTATCTTAATGCAAAAAAGTACCCTATTGGTAGTGAATCTGCTTATATCAGCAATGTCAAACCATTGCGAATAGGTGCTTCTTATGAAAATAAAGATTACTACCGTGGCAATATCGATGAAATAAAAATTGAACGGAAAGCCTGGACAGAAAATGAAATTCGAACTGAGTATGATAGATTCCGGAAGTGAGTACTGTATTGAATTTAGATAATATTGCACGGCCGATTATGGTTCAAGGAACCGCAAGTTCAGCCGGTAAATCACTGCTTGTCACTGCACTATGCAGGATATTTCATCGCAGAGGTTTTAGAACTGCTCCGTTTAAAGCGCAGAACATGTCAAATAACTCCTTTGTGACCAGTGCCGGTCAGGAAATGGGGCGTGCCCAGGTTGTTCAGGCATATGCCGCGGGGCTTGAGCCTGAGATGCGCATGAATCCGGTGCTAATCAAACCCTCTTCTGATACTGGCGCACAAGTCGTATTGGAGGGAAAGTCTGCATTTCTGCTTAATGCATCCGACTGGCACCAGTCGCGTCCACTGCTTAAAGATGCAATCACACGTTGTTATCACTCGCTTGCAAAGGAGTATGAGGTTATCGTCCTTGAAGGGGCCGGGAGTCCCGCAGAGATCAACCTGAAAAAGAATGATGTTGTCAATATGGGCATGGCCGAAATTGCGAACTCGCCGGTACTTATTGTCGGCGATATCGATAAAGGCGGCGTGTTTGCATCACTGGTGGGTACAATGATGCTTCTTGATGAAAATGAAAAGAAACGGGTTAAAGGATTTATTATTAATAAATTCCGTGGAGATCGGGAACTGCTCAAACCTGGTCTCGAACAACTCGAGTTGATTACGGGTATACCGGTACTTGGGGTAGTTCCCTGGATTCATCATGCGATCGATGAAGAGGATGGGGTATCAGATCGTTTTCAGATAACGTCGGCAGGGGTTCAAGATGATATTGATATCTGTATTATCAAACTGCCGCATATTTCCAATTACACCGATTTTATTCCACTGGAATCCTTACCTGGTGTGAAGGTGCGCTGGTGTGATAATGTCGGCCAGCTCGGAGCACCAGATCTACTGATTATTCCTGGAACCAAAGCGACAATTTCTGATCTCACCACATTGAGAACCAGTGGGATCGCCGATGAAATACTCCATTTTGCAAGTCAAGGGGGATATGTACTTGGTGTTTGTGGAGGATTTCAGATGCTGGGGAGTAGCATTCACGATCCTGAACACGCAGAGAGTGCTCTTGATAATGTGGCTGGATTGGGTTTATTGGATATGGATACTACTTTCTCAAAAGATAAATGTACAGTTCAGACAAATGCGACTATCGATATTTCCCACACGGGCCTTTTTTCGGAGGGTAAGAGCTGCACCGTTAAAGGCTATGAAATCCACATGGGAAGGAGTACTTATGGATTGCACTCAAAACCCTGGATCAGGGATAGCCGCAGCGGGGATGTGATTGGTATTACTAATGAGAGCTCTTCAATAACCGGAACGTATCTTCACGGGTTATTTGATACAGCTGCCATATGTAGTGGCATGGCAAATAAATTGCGTAAAGCACGGGGGCTTGATGAGATTTCGCCTGCTATTGTTGATAGACAAAAACAATTGAATGATGATATTGAACGACTTGCGGATATTGTCGAAGCGAATGTTGATATGGTGAAGTTGTGTGAGATACTGGAGATTTTCGCCTCACCCCCTTGATCCCCCTCTCCATTAGTGAATGTAGAGGGGAAAAAAATAACGGTCTGGGCCCCACCAAATCGCCTCGCGGCGTCCATAAAAAAATAAATACCTTGTAATTCTTATTTATGATATTTGAAAAAATCGCATCACTTACGTATATTTTTATTGAATAATAGTATTTCACACATTTCAGCACGGGATTTTAATGAAAAGAGTATTTCGTAACACACTGGTACTATCTGTTTTACTGCTCACTGTATGTACACCACCGCCAGCATCAAAGGGTGAAGCTGGATCATCAGAACCGATAGTCAGAGTTAAAAAAGGGGATACACTGACCTATTCGATTGAATTTTATAATCAATCAGAGAAAACCCGATTTATTCAATCTTTTAAAGAGTTTATGAAGACCTACCCATTCTCTGCGGTTGTTGCTGACAGCACGTATAATCTCGTAACGGTGCGGGTACTGCAAAAAACTGAAATGTCTTCTGATTCATTCGCAACCATACAGAAGGGTTTTATTTTTGAAGATAATATTGTAGGAACCAGGATGAGCATCGCTGATTCAAATTCCAATGAAAATCCTCCGGTTAGTGACAGTACATCATCACCCTGGGATACAATCACTCCGGTGAATGGAGGTGTCGTGCGGCTCTATTCTCCCCGGGCATCACTGGACCAGACGCTTTTATCGCTACTTCTAAGTGACGAAGCACAAGTTGTGTCAGACAGCGGATTTTTTGTGTTTACGGATACATCAGCGGTAAAGATAACTATACGTTTGAAAGATAAAATTGTGAATGCGAAGAAGCGGGCAATTACCGCTCTGGATTGTATTCAGCAATGGACATCATTTGTGAAGGAGTATCCTGCTCAGGGTCAGGCAATGTTTCGTGGTGTTCAGGGGCTGAACGATTTTCTAAGTGGCAAGGAAGCCCTGATCAGAGGGCTAAATGCTTCAGATCAGCATACTATTCAGATTAAATATGATGGGCCGCAGCAAAATAGTGTTGAGCGATTGAAGTCACCCTTACTGATTGTGCCGAAACTTTTTCTGGGTCGTTACATTGAAGAAACTGGTTCTGGCGAGAAAATAGTACTGCCAAATATGGAAACTTATGGTGTTCGGAAAGCCTTCCTTGATAAATTACATCTGAAAACCGGCAATGATCCCAACCCGGTTCTCTCTTTTTCACTTAACAAGTATGATGGACTGATTTGTAACTCTCTCAATGATATTAATTACATCCGAACAACTCTGGCAGCCAGAGCGGATCTTCACAAAATCGCATCAGAGCGATATTTTATCGCATGTCGAATTCCCGATCAGCAGCTGCGATCTGTGGTACGATCTATTGTAAAACCTGATGCTTTGTTGAGAAATTATCTTAAAGTTGAGGGTGAAGTGATAAAATCCGTTGGTACAGATACTATATCAGTGCAATCATTACAGGCTGGTGCGAAGGCTTCAGGCGGGTATGGTGCGGTAAAAATTCTTTTTCGCAGTGATGATCAGGTGTCAAAGAGTATTGCTGAGAAGTTTCTTGCAGACTGTTCGGCAAAAGGGATTTCGGCATCACTTGACGGACGTGATCAATCGGGGTACGAACGCTGTCTGGTTTCCGGGGAGTACAACTGTGCGGTTGGCTGGGTCGCTGGTTCTGTCCTTTCGAGTAACAACGAGAAATTACGGTTAGCATCAATGTGGTTTGAAAATGATCTCAATGAGGAGCAACGGATCGCAGATTCAAGAGAGATACCACTGTTTTCGGTAAATACCTATCTCTGTTGTCGTAAAAATGTACGGTTGTATAGAGATGAGCTGAGAGGAATGTATTTGCAGAACTAAAAGCACCAGAGTATGAGGAAACTTTGATGGTGTATCGGGATTCGAAAAACTCTATTGATACTGCATGAGAAGAAGGTGAAATTACAGGAGAAAAGCGGAATGCATTGAATACTGCCGGGAGCATGATGCGAAATAGCGAGAGTGATGAGAAAATTGTGTTTTACACCAGATTGACGATGGAACAGGTCCGGGAGTTGAAGAAAAGTTTGGTGTTTTAGACCCTTTAAATATTAAAAGCCTACCCAGTCTTTATATCTTCCGCTGGTTTTAATATGTTAGGGAGAGCTGCCGTGAAATAATTACATTCGCTATATACGAAATGAGAATATATGCCTGGAATATTCGGATTTGTTACCTTCAAGGGTGAATATGCTGCTGCTGAAAATTTTTCAGGCAAAATGTGCCGGTCGCACACCTCATTATCTGCTTTTCAAAAATATACTCATCTAAACAAAAATTGTTATTTTGGGTATTCTCAGCCTAACAAAGTTTTTAAACATTCACAATATATTGCTTCAAAAAATAATGTTTTTGTCTTGTTTGCTGGAGAATTGTTCAACCAGGATGAGCTCCCAATAAAAGTAGATAAAGAAAAAGGAGTTGATGCGAGTGTTATCCTTGAAAATTACCTGTCAAATAGTAATTTAGAGTTTTTAAGAGCTATTGACGGAATCTATACAGCAGTAATCCATGATGAAAAGAAAGAACAGGTCATTTGTATCACTGATCGCTATGGTTTGCAACACCTCCATTGGACTCAAAACGAGAATGTGTTTGCCTGGGCATCAGAATACAAAGCTTTTAGCGAATTACCATCATTTCAATGCGAAATTAATTCTGAATCCATGGATGACTTTTTTAGATACGGATACATTTTAGAAGATAAAACCTGGTTTAATAATGTACATCTTCTTCCGCCCGCATCTGTTTTTACACTGGATCTTCGTTCAAAAAAAACTGTTATTCGGAAATATTGGTCCTGGAATGAGATATGTGTTAGTAATAATAAAATTGATGAATTGGAATGTGCCCAGGAGTGGGGGAGACTTTTTGAAAATTCGATGAAACGGCGTACCTATCCTCACAAGCGGATTGGTGTTACTTTGAGTGGAGGGCTTGACTCGCGCGTAATCCTTGCTGCATTACCACCAACGGAAGATACTGTCCATACATTTACATTCGGAAGTGCTGACTGTGATGATATCCGCATTGCGACAAAGGCAGCTCAAATAAAGGGAACAAAACAGCATAATTGTTATCTTGATATTTCAAAATGGCTTGAAAAAAACATTGAAGCAGTCTGGGCTTCTGATGGAGAAATCGCACTTTTAGATACTAATGGTAATGAATATCTTCCTTTCATTGCGGAAAATATTGATGTGTGTCTAAACGGAATCGGTGGCGATGCACTGCATGGGGGATCTTTCTTGAATATGAGCGACCAGAGCTTTAGTGAAACAGATGACCCTTATGGATCCCGGGGAAGACGTTATATAAGGCAGGGATACAGGTATGATGAGTCATTTTATCATATACGCTGTCCATTTTATGATAATAAACTACTTGAATTTCAGTTGTCATTACCGGTAAAGATACGGCAAAAATCCTATATTTACAATAAGATATTATTGCATAATTATCCCACCTTTTTTAAATCAATTCCCTGGCAGAAGACTGGTGTTCCAATTTCTTATCCCGCTTTTTACGGAAAAATGTTATCGACTGGAAAAAAGGCCATCAGTCATTTAATACGAACAGCAGAACATATCGGCCTTCCTGTTAAAGATAACCGAAATTATGTAAGCCACCTTCATCGAACACTGGAAAATCCTGGAAGGACGTTCTTGGATGAATTGTTTAAGAATAAAAATGCATTGTACCCACAGTTTTTAAAGAGAGAAGATGTTTGTTCGGTTTGGGAAAACCACATCAATGGAAGATACAGTATTTCTCTTGTTAATAGGTACGCCACATTTGAAATATGGCTCCAGCAAATTTTCGAAAAAAGGTTCAGGCTTGGGTGATACTACTTATTTGCTTTAAATTGCAATGTATGATATTTATTAACTGGTATTTTTTCAGGCTTCCTGAAAATAACTGGTTTAGAGAAATTCGCAACTGTATAGTTTGATTCCAAAAATCATTACTGGAAACATAAGTGGTACATAGTGCCGCATATAACCAAAGCCAATTAGAAATGGCCCTGAGTACAAAATTATAAATGAGAGTGCGGTCATAGCAATAATTCGGTTCTGCATTGAAGTTGAATGAAATAGCAGTACCAGAATTATTAAGCCTACCACACAAAGCAAACTTCGCTGTAAAATGGTTGCAACTATATCTACTGTATTAACAAACTTATTTTTTTCCTCACGCTCAGGATCGGCTCCTATTTGATGTATTGATAAGAATAGAGCCCAGGTTTTAATTATTACACTCTTGAAAAATTGATCCGGATGATGCTTTATGAAATTGTAAGCTTTTTGTTTATAGTATTTGTTATATTCCCATTCATTTGAAAATACACCTGGAGAGGTAATAACAGGATCAATTTTGTCAAGAATGTCTAAGGACAGAGCAGGATATAATTCAAGTGTTCTGCTGTTGTTACCTTTGTAGATGTTTACTCCATTGAGGGATGATTCAAGTGTGAATGCTCCATTCAGTATAAATGAGTAGAGTGCGATTGTGAGAAATGCGGATGCAATTACACCACCCGATATCCATAATGCAGGAAACGATTTGCGCTGAATAAACCACAGAACTGGAAGAGCTGACGCGAGGTAAATTGATGAGCTCTTTGTAAAAACTAAAAGAATGCTTGAAATGCTGAATAAAATGTCATCCCGTGAAAGCTTTCTTCCATGCTGAGGTGTGCACAATAAGATCGAAATCAAAGCCAGTAATGCAGATACGAATGCTTCTTCATGGTAGATGTTAAATGCATGAATTACAAATTGTGGTGAGAAAAAGACGATCATGAGTAGAAATAATACGTTTTTCCCCCAGCTTCTGAAAATTCTGAATGTTACATACGAAAAAATAAATCCTGTAAAGATATTTTTTATTAATAATGCAATAAATGCGTTTGTCGTGACAAAATGGATTATATACAAAAAATAAGGTATTAACGGAAATCGATGCATGGTATATGCAATACCATTGGCAAATGTCCTGCATGAACCGGTTTCGACTAATGCTTTTGTTGTTGGGCCAAAACCATAAGTGAAGGAGTAGATTGATCGGTCGAAAAAATGTTCAAAATGTGCTACAGCAAATGATGCAGCAACTGCGTACACTGTGCCTGCTGTCAGAAAAAAGATCCAGTTTAATTTCAACTTTCCGCGTAAAAAAGGTTCTTCTTTCAACATACAGTGTTTTCCCAAACATTCCTCATGTTGCTTTTAATTAACAGGTAACGATATAATGTGTCCACGAATCATCTTTGAAAAAGGCCAATGATCAGTAACTTAAAAGTGTGTTATGGTATCAAAACATTGCAACAAAAACCCCCGCCGGATTATATTAAACCAATATGAATCAAAAAACATCATTCAAACTACTGGTAATTCTTTACTTCTGTTCCGGTATCAGTGCTCTTGTATATGAGATAATCTGGGCACGGATGCTTGGGTTGGTTGTCGGGACTGCAGTTACAGCGTGGGCATCAGTACTGGTATCATATATGGGCGGGATGGCGTTTGGCTCATTTCTGGGAGGCTGGATTGCTGATCGATGGTCTCGTCCTCTGCAGTTATTTGCTGTTTGCGAATTTGGGATAGGCCTTTTCGGTGTTATTTCACCATCTCTTTTATATGGAATTCAGCAACTAAGCAGTTCAATGCCACCGTTTCCCGGATTACAAATTGCAATTTCGATTATGGTTCTGATTTTTCCTACAATACTGATGGGTGCCACGTTTCCTCTTATCTGTCGTGTTATAATTGATGATAAACGGGCTGCAGGTCATGATATTGCAATAATCTATTCTTCAAATGTAATTGGTGCAATAACTGGTACCGTCCTGGCTGGATTTTTCCTGATGCCTTTACTTGGAATGTCGGTATCTGTTTGGTGTGCAGCGATTCTGAATATTTTTACAGGTCTTATTGCGCTGGTCATCATTATAAATTACCAGGCGCAATCCAGGGAAACGTATTTTCATAAGAAAAATAATTCTGACTCTTCTGGAAAAGGTCACCCATTGTGGCTGTTCCCTGCAATACTTATTGTTTCCGGTTTTTGTACAATGGCATTTGAGGTGTTGTGGAGTCGCGTTCTGGTTTTTTTTCTGACAAGCACCACTTATTCATTTACAGTTACACTCAGTGTCGTGCTTGGAGGGCTTGCGCTCGGGGGTGTGGTTGCAACTTTTGTTGCCAAAAGTAAACACGCTGTCATCTGGATTGCAGTAATGCAGGTTTTTATTGGGCTCTATGGGTTTTTCACACCCTTTTTCCTTCCATTCCTTGATTCTATCATTCACTTTAATGATACAGTTGTGAACAATGTATGGTGGTACTGGATTTTTGTTCGTTATGCAGCGTGCTTTGCATTGATATTTCCGCCTGCATTCAGTATCGGAGTGATCTATCCGATTGCGATGGGCGAATCCTGCAGACTATTCAAATCTGTGGGTCGTTCAATCGGCCTGCTGTCATCATTGAATACTCTTGGGGGGATCGCAGGATCCCTGACTGCAGCTTTCATTCTTGTCCCAATTCTGGGTATTCAACGATCGATAATGGTTATTGCATTAGTTAGTTGTCTGGCAGGGTGGGGAATATTGGGTTGGAATAGAAATGGACAGAAAATATGGGCTGTTGCCGGAATGGTTATTTCGATAATGACTGTTTCACTTTTTTTAAAATTTTCAAATGTTCATCCAATGATTTTGCATCGTCGGGCTGTTGGTAAAAACAAGAATATACAGGTGATATCTTATAAAGAAGATCAGGTTGCAAGCGTAGCAGTGTTGAAGTCTTCCAGAGACCGTAAGCTTAATATAGACGGATTCAATGCTGCAGGAACCTATCATTATGAGTATATGCATTTACTTGCGCATTTACCGGCACTCTTGTGCCCATCTCCTGATACTGCACTGGTGATCTGTTTTGGTACCGGTACAACCTGCGGCACGATTGCGCTGTACCCAGAGGTGAAAAGTGTCGACTGTGTTGAAATATCTCCGGCAGTTATCGATGCAGCCGGATTCTTTTCTGATGTCAACCATCAGGTTGTTGAAAATCCCAAGGTTCACATTTCCATTGGTGATGGAAGAAATCATCTGCTTCGCACAAAACGAACATATGATTGTATCACTCTGGAACCGATGCTCCCCTACATGGCTTCTGCGACCAATCTCTATTCTGCGGATTTTTATAAACTCTGCCGTTCACGGCTTGCCAGTCATGGAATTATGGCTCAATGGGCTCCGATGCATTCTTTGACAAATAGAGAGTATCGCATGCTTATTGGTACATTTACATCGGTGTTTCCCCATACTTCACTATGGCTTTTAGGTTCTGAAGCTCTACTTGTGGGCAGTATGGATTCTTTGCGGATAAATACCGATTCTTTAAAAAACAGAATGTCACAGGTGGATCCGATGTCTGACCTGGAAAAAATTTCAATAACAGATCCTGCACGTTTACTGGCCTGTTTTATTATGGATGAAACAAAGGTTAAGGAGTTTGTTGGTGACGTTCCTGTTATTACTGATGATCGCTATGGACTTGAGTTTTCGGTACCCCATAACAGGGTGATGCCGATCAGTCGTATGTGGGTTGACAATATGAATGAGCTGGCTCGTAACCGGGTTTCTATTCTGCCGTATCTGTTATTGTGTAGTGACAGTTTGAAAATGGAACTGGAAAAATGCACAAATGCCTCAACACTGATAATGAATGCATCTGTTTTAAATGCGCAAGGGGAGACGTTTCAGGCGTTTACATCAGTTGAAAGTGCTTTAAAGAGTATGCCTGGTGACACTACTGCCCGTTCGATCAGGCAGGAAACTGCATCAAATGTACTTGGGATGCTTGTCAGTCGAGCTCGTTCAGCTTTGAAAAATGCAGATTATCAGGGTGCTGAATATGCTTATCTGCAGGCGCTTTCTGTCGATTCGATGAATACCCGAATTCAATTTGAACTGGTAGATCTCTATATCGGTCTGGGAAAATTTGATAAAGTAGTGGAATATTCAGAAAAAGCGGTCAGGTTTGCCCCAGATGATCCCGGTGCCCACACAAATCTTGCAGTTGTCTATCTTAATCTCGACAGACCTGCTGATGCAGAGACTGAACTTCTTTATGCAATTCGACTCGACAGAAATTTTGGACGTGCGTATTATTTTCTTGCGCAATTGTATCAGCAATCCGGTAGAAATGATGAGGCGATGAGAGCGCTTAAACGAGTTGAGGAACTCGGGTATCGGGAATGATTTTGAACCCGATGGAGGAAAGCTCCGTCTTTTGAAAAAATTGGCAATGCGTTTTCAAAATGAATCTCTGAGTGACCATTATTTTTTTGGACGAGCACTGAGTCAATTTCAGGTGTTCGACTTACAGCTCTGGAATTAGACTGTACCTGATCAGCAATTGCCTTCAATGTCATAAAACTGGTTTCGGTGGCATTATAACAAATGTTTTTGCTTCGGAATAGACGAATCCATCTGTAAACAACTTTTCTCTTGCATTATTTACCGCCTGGATGAAATTCTTTTCAAGTGGTTCAATGCGTTTATTGATATATTCATCAAAATTTATAGAGTCTCTTTTGGAATGAGTCAAGTCAGCCTTGTTGTTTTGAACAGTTATGCGTATCGGAATTTCATTCTCAAAGCCAATTTGATACCAAGCCGGGATGTATAGTATGTAATACTGTTTGTGAAGTGCACTCAACCTACATTATCATCTTTCCCTCCTGGATGCAGATCCAATTTCAGCGGTATTCAGGCTGTTAAAGTCAAAAACAGAGACTTGGGGGGGGTGCTTTTATGTTTTTTATGCCGAAAATGTTAAAAAACTGAAAAGTTGATGCCACATGTCAAATTTTTCCAAAATGGCTTTTTAGAGTGGACTCATTCAAGTAATTCCTTATATCGGCAACTATGTTATCTAAAATTTATTGTGCTGGCGGGATATTAAATGCAGCGTGAGTAACTCCTGCGGCAATAGCACGCAGGACCAGCGTTTTTGTCATAGATAATTTCTTTGGCATAAGACCTCCAATGATTACTTTTTTGGTGTGCGGATGGAGAGGAAAAGAACAGTACAAAATATACGACAATAATAGTCTTTTATTAAAAATGGTGTAAAAATACCCGAACATTGTAAAGAAAATTGACACTTAAGCGTGTAACTGTTTTTTTGCTGTCTGGGTGCGTAAGATCAATCTATCATTACACTATAAAATAATCGGATTTTAAAATTCGTGCGAATGTAGTATCTTTATAGATCTGGCTGATAATTCACAGGATTCAGAAAAGGAGTGTTATGGGGCTGTTTGATAAAATCAGAGGTGAATTCGTTGATATCATTGAATGGCAGGACAGCAGTAATGATACGCTGATCTGGCGTTTTCCACGATATCAGAATGAAATCAAAATGGGAGCCAAACTAACCGTACGTGAGTCCCAGGCGGCGGTATTCATGAATGAGGGGAAAATCGCAGACGTATTCGCACCAGGCATATATACGCTTCAGACACAGAATATGCCCATTCTTACCACGCTTAAAGGGTGGGGGTATGGGTTTAACAGCCCTTTCAAAGCAGATGTTTATTTCGCATCGACAAGGCAGATTACCGATCAGAAATGGGGTACAAAAAGTCCGATCATTGTAGATGATCAGCGTTTCGGGATGATCGAGCTTCGCGCATTTGGCACCTACGCGTTTCAGGTTGTTGATCCAGGGCTTTTCGTAAAGGAGATCGCCGGTACCGATTCACACTTTGTCGCTGAAGAGATCAATGGTCAGCTCCGGAGTCTTATTGTTACCAAATTTACTGATGCTGTTGGCGAGGGGAATCTTCCTGTTGAAAAATTTGCCGCTAACCTTGAAGAGTTGTCTGAACTGGGACTAAACAAGCTCAATCAGGATTTTCAGGGATACGGGCTTAAAATTACCCGATTTCTGGTCGAAAATGTATCCATGCCAGAAGAGCTCAAGAAGGAGATTTTCGAGTATAGTCGCCTTAATAAAATAGATATGGCAAAATTGACACAGTTTAAGGCTGCAAAAAGCATCGAAACTGCTGCGGGTACTCCCAACAGTACCATGGGGATGGGCATGGGAATGGGAATGGGGTTCGGTATGGGTAATGTTATGAACAACACCTTTGGTCAGATGATGGGGCAAAACAATCAGACACAATCCCCACAGGCTCCTCCACCAGTTCCGCCTCCGCTACCGACTGTAACCTGGTATGTCGCTATAAATGGACAGCAAAATGGACCTTTTACTAATGAACAACTGTCGCAACTGGTTTCGCAGGGTACACTAAAACGGGATACGCTTGTATGGAAACAGGGGATGGCATCATGGGTACTGGCTGAAGGTGTCGCTGAGTTGTCGGGGCTTTTTGCAAATCTGCCGCCGCCACTGCCAATGTAAATTGTTTTTCAAGGATCAAATCTGCTATGAGTGATGAAAGCGCTTCTTCAATATCGGTAGACCATTATAAATGTGTAAACTGTGGAGCTGATCTTACGTATGCACCCGGGACAGCAAATCTTATCTGTGAATATTGCGGTACCCAAATGGCGATTGCTGATGTTGATAGTAGTGCAACTGTTGAAGAAACAGACTTTACAAGATATCTATCCGAGAATGATATCAGTGAAGAGCAGATGTGTGTGGTGCATACTGTCAATTGTGGCAGCTGCGGTGCTGTAACTACCCTTGCAGAGAATGTAACTTCAGGTGAGTGTGCATTTTGTGGAACACCACTGGTTGTTGCTAATGCACAAACTGCTACTATTGTCAAACCAGGATATCTACTTCCGTTCAAGATTGTTCAAAAAGACGCTCTGAACTCCTATAAAATATGGATTCAGAAGCTGTGGTTTGCACCAAATAAAATGAAAAAATATGGCAGTACTGCTGATAAGTTATCAGGTGTTTATATCCCTTACTGGACCTATGATGCGCAGACAGAGACCGATTACCGGGGGGAACGGGGGACCGATCATACCGAAACGTATACAGTTACTGTGAACGGAAAGCGGGAAACTAGGACGAGAACTGTGACGCACTGGAGAGCGGTCAGTGGCCATGTTTCTGAGTTTTTTGATGATGTCCTGATACTTGCGAGTACATCACTGCCTCGTAAATATACCGAAAAACTGGAGCCCTGGGATCTGGAGAATCTGACAGAGTACAATGAGCAGTATCTCAGCGGATTTCGGTCGGAAAGTTATCAGGTCAATCTTCCTGATGGGTTTGCTACTGCAAAATTGGTGATGGATAACAGTATACGGGGGTTGATCCGTAAAGATATTGGGGGAGATCACCAGAGGATAAGCTGGCTCTCTACACATCACTCAGATATTACTTTTAAACATATCCTTTTGCCAATATGGATAAGTGCCTACCGGTTCAATAATAAGGTGTACCGGTTTATGATCAATGGTCGCACTGGGGAAGTACAGGGAGAAAGGCCATGGAGCTGGGTAAAAATTACCATTGCAACATTGTCAGCTTCCGCAGCGGTAGGGTTGATCTATTATCTTTGGAGAATGTATAATTAACATAATTTCAAAAGAAAGTTTTTTTTCATGATTTCTGCTCTCTATATTTTGATTGGGTTTGTGTTACTCTATTTTGGAGCCGAATGGCTTGTAAAGGGAGCTTCTTCACTGGCACTCAAAGCTGGGATAAGTCCTCTCATTGTTGGATTGACTGTTGTAGCATTCGGCACCAGCGCACCGGAACTGGTGGTGAGTACACTCTCTTCGTTGAGGGGTGCAGGAGATATCGCGATAGGAAATGTTATCGGTTCCAATATTTTTAATATCGCAGTGATTCTCGGGATTGCATCAATTATTGCCCCTATGAAAATTCACAAGCAGGTGTTGAAAATTGATGTACCAGTGATGATTGTCGCAACTGGACTATTTCTGCTGTTTCTTTCCGATTTCAAAATCTCACGGGGTGAAGGCGCAATTTTAACTGCAGGTATTGTCTTGTATCTGACCTCGAGCGGGTATATTGCTAAAAAGGAGAAACAGGATGTGGAACTTCCGGAATGTGGCAGCTTTAAGTTTCATCTTGATATTATTCTGGCAATCGCAGGAATAACTCTCCTGATACTGGGGTCACATTTTCTTGTCACAGGGGCAGTATCTCTTGCACGAATGTGGGGTATAAGTGAAGCAGTTATCGGACTTACAATCGTCGCTACCGGAACCAGTCTTCCGGAACTTGCGACATCGATTGTTGCCGGGATAAAGAAAGAAGCCGATATCGCAGTAGGAAATATTATCGGATCAAATATTTTTAACATACTTGCGATTCTCGGTATCAGTTCTCTGATTTCACCGATACAATCAAAAGGTATTACCTCTTACGATTTGCTTTTCACCGTTATAGCGGTGCTGCTTCTTACTCTATTTTTATTCGGTAAGAAACTGCTGCGATGGTGGCATGGGGTTATGTTGCTCAGCCTGTATGGAGTGTACCTGATTGTTATCTGGCCGAAGTGATATTACCTGTTTCCATGCTTGTCTTTACAATATACATATTCTCGGAGATCGCCATCTTTTTAAGAGAAACTGCATTTTCACTCGTTACTATCTGTTTTACAAGGTGGCCGGAAAGGTCGTATATTGCCACATTGACAATACCTTTACTTTTCCCGAGGTGAAGTTTCTGGCTGCCAGTTATCTTTTGAACTGTTTGATGGGTATTTACTTTCAGATTAGTTCCATAGGTGTCGTTGATGCCAACCTTTCCGCTCACGTACATATTCGGCTTAGGAGCTTTATCGACACCATTACCGAGGAAAAAACTCAGGTGCGGCGGTTGATTGTATGCTGATTGTTCCGATGAGATCTGCGCACGATATTGGGGATCGTGCATGAGAGTATATAAACGATTTGTAGTCGGAGTTGTTGTTGTGTAAAGATAGAGCTTTGATGCTCCGTCATGAAGAATGACCTCCTCACGCCAGTCCCCAAGAATATCTCCGGAAAAATTCGGAGTTGCCTTTGTGCCATTGCAGGAGTTTCCATTGAGGGTTACCAGCCGGGTGGTTCCGTTTCCGGTCCACTTGTCAATTTTATTGTCATCAAGCAGCTCATCCTGAAGATCGCCGTCCCAGTAGATCCGGAAATTGACAGAACCTTTATTGGTGCTTATACGCTGATTTTTGCAGTTATAGGTGCCATCGGTCGCACTTGACCACATCTCATACCCGACATGGGTTGCATCGATATCTGCAGCAAGTCCACGTCCGACATCGGTTTTTTGTGCAACAGTTCTTCCCCATATCATTTTACCTGTTGCAGCATCTGCCAGATAGGAGCCAACAGCTCCGGCAGTAGCACCTTCACGAACAAGCCATAACTCAAGTCCCGGTCGTGATGGATCCATATCACCAATATGATTGGCATCACCATGACCGTTACCATTTACCCAGTAAAGTTTCCCATCATCGTTAAGCGCAGACGAACCAAAAAATATCTCATCTTTACCATCATTATCAGCATCTGCTACCATGATCGAGTGGTTTCCCTGATCATTCATGCTGCTGTATCCCGATGTTCTACGGGAATCGATAAACCATCGTTGGGTCAGTTTACCATCACGCCAGTCCCAGGCTGCACATGTTAACCGATAATAATATCCACGCTGAAAAACAATGCTCGGCCGTTTACCATCAAGCCATGCAGTCGTAGAGTTGTAACGATCGACACGGTTGCCGTAATCATCACCCCAATCTGCCTTGAGTGAATTGCCACGCGCTGGCACATAATTGACCGTTGCCATCTCTTTGCCGGTTTTTCCGTTAAAAACGGTCAGATATTCGGGGCCACTTAAAATATAACCGCCAGAATTTCTGTAATTGGTGTTGTCATTATCGTTTGCTGCTGGCCCATTACTTAAAAATGCGCCGGTACCATCTTTTGTTCCTGGAGCGGTTTTACAGACAACTTCGGCAAATCCATCACCATCATAATCGTATACCTGATGTTGTGTATAATGTGCCCCTCCACGAATATTCACTCCCAGATCGATTTTCCAGAGGCAGGTACCATCGAGTTTGTATGCATGAAGATACACTTTATCGACTATACCGGATTGGGAATTGTCCTTGGTATTATTGGGTTCATATTTGACAACAAGTTCGTATTCTCCGTCACCATCAAGGTCACCTACATTTATATCGTTGGGAGCATAAATACTTGATGGACGTTGAAGATTTATTGTCAGGCAGTTTGTTGCCCAGGTGGCGACCTCTTTAGATGCACTTTGTTCAACATTATTGATTACAGCACGGACCGAATATTTTGCACTTGCACTCCCGTTTTTATCTTCAAGGCACGTTGCCCCTGCAATTGGCGTTGTATTAACTTTTGTTAATCCTCGATAGATATTAAATGAAATCCCGGCTGGATCATCACCCAGAAGTCTCCAACTTAAAAAAACATTAGTTCCGCCGGTACTTACTGCCACCAGCCCTCGATCGAGTCGCTCCATTTGCCTCTGAGCAAAAATATGGCTGAATGAAACCAGAATCAGTATGCTCAGAAATGAAAATCTCAGGTGTAAGTACATTAATGCTTCCTCAATTATAAAAACTTTAAACAGTTCATCACGATGGTGGTAATTCAAAATAGTCTCTATATATGTATAAGATAAGATTTAGTTGAAAACAAAACATAAAAAGTTATGGTATCAGAGATAATTTTGTAAGCTGGAATGAGTGTTTTGATACGTTTTATTCGGGCATGCTATACTGGTAACAGATGGATGAATTCAGATTACAGAAATTCCAATTATTTAATTAAAAAAGAGAGATTTATTTGTACTCCCAACTTTTTTGATATATATTTCTAATACCTCTTATTTCCTACTACGCAAGGGCCCTCCTTGCAACTATATGGGTGAAGCGGAAACGCCGGGATTTATTCTCGGCGTTTCTTTTTCAGGATCTTTACCAATCTTCAGGTGTAAACAATTGCTCATTATCGGATGTTACTATTCCCTGAGGAAAACAGAGTCCCTGATATTTGCATAGACGGCACAAGCCCGGAGACGGGTTTTTCGGAAATGAGTCTATTGGTAACGGTTTGTTTTGATCAATTGACTTACAGTATTTATACATCTGTTCAGTCTGACTCTTTATTGTTTCGAAAAAAGCCTGCAGATCGTTTTCCCTGATCTCGATTTCAAATTCATCATAGGATGGTGATAAGTAAACAATTTTTGGAAAAATGGTATTCCAGGGAACGTTGAAATTCTGATGAGCGGCAGCAGCATACCCCAGTAATTGATTCCGGTGCTTGAGACTGTCTTTTTTACCGGTTTTCCAATCAAGTATATAAACTGAATTGTCAACTGGAATGAGAAAGTCCATCTTGCAGTACGCTTTTAAACCATTGAGTCTTGTTTCCCCGTATCCATCAGGTTCGATCATCCAGTTATTGCGACTTCTGATGGCTGCCATGTGAATCCAGCTGTAACAGGGGCTTCTCAGGAAATTTTCAAGACAGGTCTGTACCTTTTTATAAACGGTTGTTTTGTCAATAGTACTTGTATGCTGATAAAAAACTTCAAGAAATGTTTTTTCCGAAAAGTACCGGTCGACAAGTGCACGTGCATATGAGAAAAACCGCTGTTCATCGATATCAGAATCACTTTTCTGTAGCCGTTTGAGAAATGCTTCAAGAATATCATGGATGACATTCCCTGTTTCCAGTGCAACAGTTGTCAATCCTTTGAGCTGCTGCATTTTATAGGATGGTACATCGGGAACTGATTTTGGATAATAAGAGTAGAAATACCGTCGCTTGCACTTGTCGAATTCTTCAAAGCGGGATATTGACCAGCCAAGAATAGAGGTGAATGGGTATGTTTCGTATTTTAATTCCATAAGTTAGTGAAGCCACCGCTCAACTTCGATTGCAGCCTGGCATCCGCTTCCGGCGGCAGAGATTGCCTGGCGATATTTGCGGTCCTGTACATCTCCGGCAGCGAACACCCCTTCAATATTGGTTCGGGGTGAACCGGGTTCAGTTTTGATATACCCCTGGTCATCAGTTGTAATCTGCCCTTTTAAAAAGTCCACGTTGGGAATATGGCCGATTGCTTCAAAAACACCGGCTACTGGAAGGTTCGAGATCTCACTGGTAACGACATCTTTGAGCTTGAGCGATTCAACGCTGTTTTCACCGACAAATTCTTCAACGACTTTATTCCAGATAATTTGAATTTTAGGATGTTCCAGTGCCCGTTTCTGCATCACTTTGCTTGCCCGAAGTTCATCACGACGGTGGATCAGGTATACTTTTGATGCAAATTGTGTGAGATGGACTGCTTCTTCGACTGCGGTATCGCCACCCCCAAGCACTGCAAGTTCCTTGTTTCTGAAAATCGGCAACGCTCCATCACAGGTTGCACAGGCAGAGATACCCCTTCCCCAAAGCCGCTGTTCTGATTCGAGGGGCAATCGACGGGCTGTTGCACCTGAAGCAATTATTATAGATTGAGCAGTATAAACTTCACCAGAGACTGTAGTAACTTTAAATGGACGGCTGGAGAGGTCTGCTTCAGCAATATCATCCATAACCATTCGGGTACCATGTTTTACTGCCTGTTCACGCATATTGGCCATCAACTGTGGACCGAGAATACCTTCAGGAAACCCCGGGAAATTTTCAACTTCGTTGGTGATCATCAACTGTCCACCAGGTATTCCACCCTTCTGAAATCCTTCAAATAGAAGCGGTTGGAGATTTGCCCGTGCCGTATAAATTGCCGCTGTCAAACCTGCCGGTCCCGAACCGATAATAATTACTTTTTCTGCCATAGATCCTCCAAAATTGTTGGTGTTTTTTCTGTAGATGTCACTCTGATTGTCATTACTTACTATTCATTATATAATAAATGCATCAATATAAAATGATTAAATGCATGAATTCCTTCAATACCATAATTCATGCTTTAGTAATAAAAATCAGTTTTGTGAGCATAATCACAGATAAAATCTCGATGATTGTGTACAATTTTATTAATTATGAGTGAATCTGTTTTTATTCATAAGATTCATTACGCGGGAGAGAACAATGAAAATTTCAGGCGTACGCTGCTTTGGTGACCAGAAGAATTGTGTAATGCGAACAACGGCTCTTTTTCGTTTTATGTTCATTGTATTTATTTTATTCATCAATTTAAAGAGCGTTCACGCAGTATCAATAACAGGTATTTTTTCAAACGAGTTTCATCAGATACAACCGATAACCAGTGCTGAATTCCGTACTCCCAAAAATGATTCCATTGTGACAAAAGTGACTTCCGATTCCAGAGGTATATTCAAAGTTGACAGCCTCATGGATGGGGAGTATATGGTGCAAATTCCAGCTCATGATACCTTTCCGCTTCAGTGGTTCGCACGTTCAGGAAATACACGTTATGCACAGTATAGCATTTGGGTCGGGCCGGCAATGCAATCTGATACTCTGAGAATCATTTTGACGATGCATCCGTTTGAAAACCCTCCGTCAGGTATGGTCATTGTTCAGGTTCAGGATTCATTGGGACAGAGCATGAAAAAATTATCGGTTGAGTTGCTGCGTCAAGTGGATATGAAGCAGATCGGATATATTTACAATGACACAAGTTATATAAGCAGATTCACCGGGATACAACCAGGACAGTATACTGTCAATGTGCAGGCTCCGCCGTACCCTCGTCAATATTATGACACAGTGAAAAACAGTTCATCTGCAAGGTGTTTTTTCCCGCTTACGATAAATGAACAGAAAATAGTAACGGTAAAAATGACAATGTATCCAACCGGTAATGGGTTTATCAGGGGAAGGTGCTACACTGAAACATCTGATCCAGCAGTGGGGCTGGATATTGCACTGTTCAGGGCGACAGATACGGCATTTGTCATGTATCGGGATACGACTGACAATATGGGAGACTTCAGTTTTGAGAATATTATTGAGGATAATTATTTTCTGCGGGTTCAGGGTGCGGCTTATCCGACGCAGTGGTATTCACGTATGAAAAATGCTACAATGTTGTATCGTGATGATCCCCTGTATCCATCACCGGCCGCTGCTGGCGACACGATGAAAATATATGTGTCTGCTAACCCGATCAATAATCTTCCTGGTGCGGTAGTCAAAATTCGGGTTTATTCTCCTGAGGGGAAGATTGAGACCGCTTATGGTAAAGCTGCGCTTGTTGCAATACCATCACAAAAGTATACTACAATAAATTATAATCCGACCTCCGGGTTATATGTCAGCGCACCTGTTGAAGGTGGTCTTTACGGGTTAGGGTTCAGCATTCCAGGGTATCCTTATCAGTTCTATAATCCTGATGGTAATACATCGCAGGATCAGTACCATTTTACGTTAGGCAAAAATGAGACCCTTTTTGTAGAAACGAATCTGAAACGGAGTTTTACCGACTCATTATCGGTAAATTATGGATATATTTCCGGAATGGTAAAAGATTCAGTAGCTCCGTTAAAAGGGGTATCCATAACCATTTTTGAAAAAAGCGGTGGAGTGATTGGAACCGCAATTACCGATTCTGTTGGTAAATTTAAGCCTGTCCGGGTACAGAATGCTCTGATGTATCTCAGGGTTGATGCACCGGGATATCCACCGCAATACTGGACACAGGCGAATGGAACCCCTTCATCGAATATATCTTCAATTAACATGTTTTCGGTGCCTACGATGACAACGATGACAGCGGATATCAGAGTGGTTTTAAATCCGGTTGCTCACTGGGATATCGATACTACAAAGACCATTGCGTCATTAAGTGGTCAGGTACAATCCGGTAATGGCCCGGTTAAAAATGCCCGTGTATTACTGATTGAAAACAGTACCAATACACTGAATGGTTTTTCACCCCAGCATCTCTGGTCAAATTTTGTTACCTTTACTGATAGTACCGGATTTTATTCATTTGGAAATATACCGGCAGGGAATTATCTTGTTGCCACGGTTGCCGATTCATTTAACTTTGTTACTCAGTTTTACAAAAATGCTGACTTGCCTAAAAACGCAATGTCAGTAAAAGTCGATAATAACACGATCAGCGGAATCGGATTCATGTTGCGTAACGGAGGAGTACTAAAAGGCAGTGCGGTTGACAGTATAAACGGAACACCAATTGCAGGCGTTAAAATTTTCATGAACGAAAACATCCCTGATGGACGAAGTTTCGAGGCTCTAAGTGATAAAAATGGTAACTGGGAGGTACGAGGGGTACCATCAGGGGAATACAATGTTAATTACAATCATGATCTGTTTCTTCAAGCGGGAATCATTGCAAAAACGGTCCTTGTCACTGAAGGTAAAACAACCGTTCTTGATCCGGCGCGTTTTATGCGTGGCGGGATAATAAAAGGAATGGTTACTCTTAGCGGTGTTACAATGACCGATACGATGATGTGGTCGATGCACGGGAGTTTGCTTCTGTTCCCGAAGGATTTTAAAGGTCAGATGAATCTGTATCCGGCATTTCGTACCGGAGTTCAATTTCTGCGAGATACAACCTCTACTGCACAAATGACTTTTGTCTCCTCTGCATGTCCCGCAGGTGTTTACAAAGTTTTATTCGTTCCGGATGCAGTAAACTGGGGAAATACATCGGGTACAACAGTATCTTCAGCCTACAGAAAAAATCTGGGCTACACATTTTTGAACAGTGATACATCCCTTCAGACCGCTTCAGCAATTACCATTGGAGCCGGTGATACCAGCAGGAACAATGTAATCGTTTTAAAAAATGGGTATTCTGTATTTGGCAATCTGATCGGAGACAGTACCAACAGTGTAATTGTGGATAGATACAATGTAACTGTTTATAAAAAATACGGTACAATACTGATGTGGGTTTCCTCTTCACAGCATGTTCCAAACGGGGAATTTGAACTTCCCGGGTTGATCGACGGTGAACAGTATTTCGTAGAGATGTGGGCAGAAGGGTATCCAAATCAGTACTGGAGCAACTCCGGAAAAAATACGACCTATCCGGCAGAACCAATGACTTTAAATGTCGCCTCCGGAAAACTGCAACTCAAAATTGTCAAAAAGCCAGAAGGTACCGGGGTTGATATGAATCGATTTATCGCGCTCTGGCAACCTGTTGATACCAGTGGTGGTGTAAAAGTTCACTGGACTGCTGCAAGTTCACTTAAGATTGACACATTTTTTATTCACGCGAGAAATAAATCGGTAAACAATACCATTATAGAAGTTGTTCCATCAATTGCAGGTAAGATACAGTATGAAGTAATTGATAACAGAACTTTAAGTGGATGGAATGAATATTGTGTTATCGGGCATGGCTCATCAATGGTTGTGCGTTCCGATATCCTGCGCTACGATATTCGTCAGAAATCAGTTAATAAAGGGACTCTCTGGATTGATGTTGCTGGTTCACGATATGGTATTTCAGTAGAGTGGGGGATTGCAGATACTGCAATGTTTTCTGAGCGTGACAGTGTGAATTTATATAGAAGGATTCAGGGAGGAAATTTCGAGTTACTGTTCTCAAGAAGTGCCTTGGAAAATAATCTCAATGACTGGAAATGGAGCAGATCCGACTCGTTAAGAACATTTGAGTATTATGTCGAAATCCCATCAAGGGGGTTGAAGTCTTCTTATAAGTCCTTTACGCTTGATGCAACCTTTTTTCGTCTGCTTCCAAAGGATATAAAGGTAGGTTCCGGAGAACAGTTCACAACGATACAAAGTGCAATAAATGCCGCTGGAGAAAATGACAACATAGTTGTCCGGTCGGGAGTATACAACGAACAGATCAGTTTCAGGGGTAAGAAGCTGCATCTGTATGGTGACTGGTCAGGAGGGAATCCACCGGTAATCGATGCATCAGGGGGTATTGCGATTACAATACCTTTTACACCGGTTTCAGGGTACGATGGATGGAATGAGATCAGTGGTTTTAAAATTACCAATGCAGCTGTCGGAGTTTTTGCGCAAACCAACACACATGTTAACAGGTGTCTGTTCACTAACAATGCAAAATCTGTAAAGATCGATCCTGATAGCGTGAGACTGGCATCAGCAGTGATTTCCAATCCATTTGTTGATAAAAGTGTTAATGTCAATTGCGATAACTGCACGTTTATTGCATCAAAACAGCAATCAATAGTTATGAGTGTACAGACCGCAACTGTAAGTGCGACTTCAGGGAATGATCCGGCTTATAACTATCAGGTGTTGTCACCGTTAAAAGGGTATTCTGCAGGATCAGGAATATCTAAATCGCTTTTAGCATATTATGGCTCTGTCGGCGGAGCGAGTGTGTTACCTGTGGAGATTACGGGATCCTACTCTAATATGTGGATAGGTAATTGTGCTGTATGGCAGACACCGTATCAGACACTCAGTGACGCTATCAAAGTCAATAATGATATGGTTTCGTATGATCCGTTTTTTCAGGATCAGATCTATTATATGTATAGCGATTCCTCGAAACTTGTTCAGCTTGGAATCGGGTATGGAATTAAAAATGAAGAAAAAGATCCTTCGAACCACAAAGAACTATCTCCTGTCAAAAATCTGACAACGTTTAATCGTTCGGTAAATTCGATTGAGCTTCGCTGGAGTGCAGCTCCAGTGACTGATAGTATCCTCCGATACCGTATTTACAGGGTCGTGGGTGATCCAACCCTGTTTCATGTAAATTCAGACTCATTGTGGGACCTTATATCTTCATCGAAGGATGAATTTCCATCAGGAGTTGACTCTTTTTCAACTGATAAATTGTCATTTATTGATGGGACTATAGTACCAGGACAACCTTATCTCTATGTAGTGAGTGGTGTAGACAGGAACGGTAATGAAAGTCCGATTCGCATCTCAGCATCAAAACCGATTATGTCTTATTTTACAAATGTAATTAATTACTCGATACAGGTAAAAGCTGACGTATGGACAATGATCAGTCCCTGGGGACAGACTGCGCTTAATTTTGAAAACAATTCCAATATGAAAATTTTCCAGTGGGATCCCGAGAAACCTGCAGACAAATTACTGTCACATTATGCAGCTGTAACTTCGATGATCCCTGGAAACGGCTACTGGGTAAAAGCATTAAAAGATACGACAATTACTGTGTCTGTTAATGAGCCTGGAAAATTGGTAAATGTTCAGGATACACTCAGATGTAGAATCGTACGTGGAACTGATGGGTGGAATCAGATCTCTTCCCCGTTCCCGCATCGTGTAAATCCGGGACTTTCATCAAAATATGTTTTCTGGGAATGGATGGCTGATTCACTTGGTTATAAGCGAGTATCATTAATGGAACCCTGGAAAGCATATTGGGTGTACACCGAAAAGGATACATCATTTGTAGTCAACAGCGGAAACAACGGTAACATAACATCTTCGACATTGAGCAAGAGAAACTCATTGGCTTCTTGGGAGATCGCTGTATCACTCAAAAGTAAATCAGGCGTCGATCGGGAAAACATTTGTGGCGTGATTCCATCAGGTATTGGTTTGACCTCTGAAGCCGAACTCCCGGAACCCCCGGCTGCATTTAGTGGTAACCGTTTGTATTTCGTAAATGCTGATTCTGTCGGGAACGGCGGTGCAATGAAAAAACTTTCATATCAGTACAAACCATCTGATGCACTTCCTGAAGAAAAACTCGAGTGGACAATTGGAATAGTATCTTCAGAGGGACCATCGGAAATTACCTTCAATGGGATTCAACAGTGTCCGAAAAAACTGGGCCTGTACTGGATGTATAAAGGAATGGTTACCGATCTAAGACAGCAATCGACTGTCACCATTGAATCATCCCCGAAGGAAACCTACGGTTACCTGGTTGCGACAGCAAATCCAAAGGTGCTGGCAATGTACACATCAGTATTTTCTCTGAAAGCACCCTATCCCAATCCATCAAATGGAAGGGTTTTCATTGAATATGTATTACCATATCAATGGGCAGAAAACGGATTACGGACAGGTGATAAAGCGCAGAATGTATCTGTGGTTTTATACGATCTGGCAGGAAGAACCGTAAAGATACTTGTAAATTCAACGGTCCCGGCTGGAAAGCATACGTTGATGTGGGATGGACGATCTCAGAGTGGCGGCATGGTGGGATCGGGTGTGTTTGTAATGCGGTTTAAGAGTGGGAAGTATACGCGAAATATGCAGATAAACAGGGTGAGGTAGGCGGTAGTGGGCGGCTGGCGGAGAATGGAGGACGGAAGGCGGAAGATTGAGGATGGACACAAGTGGTGGAAATTGAGTTTGCAGATAATTTTGTTACACAGATTTTATGATAATAATGTAGGGACACGTTGCTACATGTCATTTGCGGTGTTCCTAGCGTATATAGATTTTGCCAAGCTCAATGGTTACCTCAACCACCGGGTTGACTGAAAATTATTGAGCCCAGCGGCTGAGGTGATCATTGAGCTTGTCTAAATGGTCTCAAAGCCACTGGTGAATTCGCTTCACATCTCAAGCGTTTTGCACTGTAACATTTTCTGCAGAACCTTTTATGTCATCATAGAATTTAGCAGAACAAACGTGGACATAGGGGATCAGCCAGAAAAATCCGATTCCCAGGGTGAGAATACACAAAAGTGCAAGACCAAGGAACCGCAGGCACAGATAGAACAGTTTCAATTTATACCCGTTCATCATTGTTTTACTCTTACGAAGAACATCCATGGCAGCCATTGATGGATTTTCTGCAAGAATGTAAAATGACATCGAATACGACAGGCCGGCAATGATTCCGGGTACAATGAGCAGCAGTGCCCATAATACAACGAATAAGAGTATGAGGAGGTAAGTAGAGAGTGCGGACACAAAATTATTAAATCCCTCAAAAATCTGCTCAACTTTTGCTTCCCTGTTTCTTGCCAGTGACAAAGAAAAAATAGCCAGCCCCAGTGAGAAGGGACCACCGATGAAAAGCGAGATAAGGCCACCAATTTTCGGGATCCCTCCAATACTTCCGGTGATAATCATGTAAATGATCAGCGTACCAATGGCAAGTCCCCATTTACCTTTCAGTGTATCTTTTGCCTGCCTCATCAAAGCAACGTTTTCTGTACTCATACTCTACAACCCTCCTGGTTACTGTTTATGTAATGTTAAATGTTCAATTACCGATCGCGAATATCGGGTTTTTAATAAAAATGCGTTATAGCTAATATAATGAAAATTTAGAAGGAATTTTAAAGATGGGGAGTGAGTGGTTATTATTGATGGGTGGATGGTTTGAGGTTAATGTTGAATGGAGTACTAATGAGCGAATCACGCCCCAAAAAACCAGTGTATAAGTTCTCTTTGTTTGTGGACGCTATCAAATGCGCACCCTGATTTTACAACAAGGTAATCACAAAGCGTTTTATAATTCTTAATCCCACTCACATTAATCCTCGTCTCTGCCATGGTTGGCGGCCACCTTGGGACTTTCATACGCTATTATTACGCCGCGCGGAGCGTCTCTTGTTATCCGGAAGTGTGCAGCCCGACCGGGCGATGATTTTTTATGATCCGAAAGTGTATCGCCACGCACCTGAAGGGCTGAAAAGTCGTAATGAATCTCAATTACCACAGTATGTGTGCATCATTTTTCCTATCTTCAGTCACGTAGTCTTCCTGTTCCCTCGTATCTTGTGTCTTTTTCAAGAATCTTGCATTTCCCCCTATACTTATATTATTTATCAGTAATGTAACCCTTGCTCTGAGTTTGCGGATTAAGCTTACTTTTATCGAAAAAACAGTAGAATTGTTGACTAAGGGATTGAGCGAAGACGGACTGCGTAGGTTAAATATTGATTTAATTGCAATGAATAAGATATTAATAACAATTAAAAGTCCACTATTTATATCAATAATTTCTGCGGTCATTCTTTCATTTTTATACGTATTTGGATTTTTGAAGAGTAAAGATGAATAACAGCTTGGAATGTCATGTGGTAATTTTTGACATCTGGATTAATTGTAGGAATAATGGCGTCAAAAATAAAATCTGATATTAACAAATTATCTTATCCTATGATAATACTAATTGTATGGGGAATTCTTGAATACAAAGGAAATCGATAGAATTGGAAGACGAAAAGGAAAATAAAAATGTTATGTCCCAGCTGCAGAGGAGAATTCAGACCAGGATTTACACATTGCAAAAAATGTGACAAAGATTTAATCGATAAACTGGAGCCGCTTCCGGAGGAAAAACCGATAGAATTTGAATATGTAGAGATGGTCACAATTGCAGATACAACAGATTTGTTCGACATTGCACTTGCAAGAGGAGCATTGGAGAGCGCGAATATTCGATTCACTATTACAAATGAACACTCCCTGAACCTGTTTATACCGGGCAGTGTTCCAGGTTTAGGAAATCCACTGATGAGTTCAAAAATAACGGTTGAAAAAGGGAAAGAGGAGGAAGCCCGATTGATTTTGCAAGCCATTATAGCTGAGGGGACATTCAATGAAAATGATGAAGATGAAGCAGTTATTGAGGAATAGTAAATATTAGATAATGGGTTTATCAATTTTGTGAAAGAACTTATCGATTCCAGAGGCGTTTCAACGTGTAATGATAAAACGAGAAAAAAGTTGTGAATTTCACGAGAATGAAAAACTGAAAAAGTTTTCAGGTTAAAATCTTTGCAATTAACATTATGAAAGGAGAACGTAAAATGGATCACGTAGTATATCTTGATGCAAAAGCAAATGAGTTGGAGAAACTGTTAGATGGAAACAAAACAATGATTATTCGAGGTGCAACCGGAAGAAAATTGCCATATGGTAGAGTTTGTGAAGGTGATGTACTGTATTTTATCAATAATAATGGAGAAGGTGTTGTAAAAGCTAAATGTGTAGTAGCCAATGTTTTCAATTCAGATAAAATGTCTACAGAAGAATCCATCTCTTTGGTAAAAAAACATCAGGATGAACTTGAATTATCAGATAAACAGTTTAAAAAATGGGCAGGGAAAAGATATATAGTTTTGATTGGTTTGAAAAAAGTTGAGGGGTTAAAACCTTTTGAAATAGATAAGAGCAATTTTGGAAATATGGATGATTGGCTTCCAGTTGAAAAGATCGAGGCGGTAAAAAAAATTGCATCTATTTGAATGCTATTGTATCTTTCTATATGCGTCGGGAAGTTGGAGATATTATGTTTAAGAAATCTGTACTGCTTCTAATTGCGATCTTCACTCTGGCAAACACGTCTCCTGAAATTGATCAGATACGTGTGGTTAAAGCTGGTACTGAGAATGTTGTTTCTTCAATACATTTAACGACCGATGAGACCATCAGATTATGCACGCAAGCTCATGTGGTTTATGAACTTGGTGAAAAATGGGTAGATGTTTCGTGTAAATGGGAAGTATCCTTTCACTATAAAGGGGTTCTTCCTGATAACGGTAATTTTATTGATATCTTTTCCGATGAACCTGTTGATGACACGCTTTTTGTCACGATGCCAGACAGTTCACATCGTGTAGCTATCCCAGTTTGGATAGAATATGCCAATGTTATTGGAAATATTGGAATGGATTTCTTAAATGATCCAGGTGGCAGCGACTATGAAGATACGGTTTCTATAAAGGTAAGTATTCGAAACATTGATGGATTGATTCCGGGTGAGTTTTGTGCCGATAGCATTGTTTACACTATGAGTCAAGAATCGCCGGGTGATACGTTATCGGAACTGATCATTAATGGTAAAAATGTCAGATTCGGCGAGAAAACAAAGCAATGTTTTTTCAATGGTGTGGATACTATCAAAATTGTTGTAAGAGGAGGTGGCGGTATCTGGATGTATTCCTATAAAGTGCGGGTACGCTTTGGATTACATACCGGCTCTACGGATGACTTTTTTGTATCTGGAAAAAATCCCGTTTATCGTAAAAATCGCTTTTCAGATAATGGTAATGGTATTTATTACAAAAATAGGATACTACATTTTGGTAAAAATATTACTTCACAACTGTCCATATGCGTAATGAATTTTTCTGGGGAAATAGTTCACAAGGGAAGGTATCTGCCAAAAATGAACGCTTCAAATGAGTATTACCTTCCATTATCATTGAAAAGCGGATTCTATATCATAAAAACAAGTAGCAATGATGGGAACAATATTTTCCCCTGTATGATAATGAAATAAACAGAGATGAATTTCTGTCGGGGCTGATTAGAGAGCAATGTTAAATCAAGGCTATATTCTCATTCACCTTATCATAATGTTTCTCCTACAGAGAAAAAGATTTGCTGTTTATTTTGTTGCTACAATAATAATGGCTCTACAAGCCATCATGCAGGTATTTTTATTCGTACATTACAGTATTCCAATAGATTTTTGCAATCGTTTTAATTAATCAGCCCCCCGTCTCCTGTGGGATAGAGCTGGAGAGAGATCTTCTCTGCAAAGCAAATACTAAAGTACACCAACGACCTCCTAACCCCCTTTCTCCACGAGTGGAGAGTGGGCTGGGGAGAGAGGCGACTTACCACCTGCGAAGCGAACTCAGGTAAACCTCGCAATATCTCACCCTCCGACGAAATCAGATGCCACTGGGTGTGGGTTCACAAACGATGAACGCTCCACCAGGCTCGCTCACCCACACCAAATCGCCTCGGGCGTCCATATTGTAAGTAAAATATAATTGTGGTTGGTAAAACAACAAATTATATAATGGGTTAATGAAGAATCATCGCATTATGAGCAGCTTCACTCAGCGCTCGTAATAATGGTGGAGAAAACAGTTTTTTGGAACGCTTAACAATGTCATCTTTTTCATTCCGTCGGTTCTTAACTGCATCATAAAGAAATGGTCTTCCGGTGAGACCAATACCTATTTTTTCAAAGACAAGAACACCATCTCGGTTCCAAATCTGCACATCAAGCCTGGCATTGGCAGTATAAGAGATTGGTTGTTCGTAGGAGCCGCCGTATTTTCCATCACGCCATCCTGTACGACGCACAGCCGTGTGCTGGAGTGTGCAGCCGCAGGGAACCACCACATAACCGACATCATATTTCCGGGAAATAGAACTGATTATTGTTTGTATATCAGTGTAGCTGCTGTTTCCGGAAAAAGTGCTTAGTTTGGGAACACTGTCTGATTCAGGAGTGGTGAGTACCTGTTTTACATTGAATAACTTGGAGCATTCGTATAAAAGAAGGTTGTTTGTCGCAGAGCAATAAAATGAATCACTATATTCGATTTCCGGAAGAAGAACGGTGTTATCTGTATACTTTGTTGTAATCGAGTCAAGATTTATGAAGAGAGCGGTTCGCGGGTATTGTGTAACGATGACTCCCTGCTGTGCTTTGAACACTTTTTGTGAAACCGCCGGAGCGCAAGATAGAAGGACAATTGTTGTAACTGAAAGAATGGCAAGAAGTTTCATGTCTGATTCCTTTTCATACAATTCAGTATATATGTAAAAATTGATAATGACAATAAAGGAATTGCATAAAATATAGTTTTATACAACCGAAGAGTCATAAAAAGGATCAAAAAAGAGAATTCGGACTATTTGATGCACAGATTATATTTTATGTAAGCTTAAAATGAGAAGCATAAACCAGATTGTAACGAAATTTCGGGGATAGTACATGGCATTACGTTCAGAACCTGTTGAGTTTATTGATGATGATGATTTTGGTTCTCTGAAGATTGTTCGCCGGGTTGTTTTCAGCATTTCGAGGAAATTTCAGAGTTCATCGATGGTTGGTGTTTTTGGTGCCCGGGGAAGCGGGAGAACATCACTGATGAATATGTGTAAAAATTTCGCTGAGCACAATCCACTTTCAGTCGAACATAAAATTTCGATGTGGCTCAAACCGTTTGAGTCGTGGCGGCTGGCAGGGATGGGGAATTTAACCCAGGCGCTTTTATGGCACATTCATAAAAACCTTCCGGAAATAGCTGCCAAAGATGAAAAAGTTCTGTATAAACTTGGTCGGATCAGTGTCGCGCTCAGTACTTTGACAGGGAACAGCCAGTTATCAGGTTCGACGCAGGTATCCAGCGCGGAATCGGTGCGCAATTTTGATCTTATCAGTAAGTCGGTGTCGCCGGAGCGAAAATCTGCTGTTTCATCTCAATTTTCTGCCTGTGAGTTGATCGATGAACTCTCCGAACTGTTTTCATCGCTGGGCAAACAGTTGTGTTCGCTGTGCGGGTGTAATGTTTTTGTGGTGCCTGTTGATGATCTGGACAGGTGTACTCCTGAAGAGGCCATGCAGCTGCTGTTTGCGTTACGTATCATGATCACCGGTGAGTCATTATCGTTTGTTGTTGCTGCCGACAGGAATATCCTCTCAAAATTCTGCAATTATGTGTACGGGTCAATGTTTACTGATGCTCAGGCGCAGGAAGTATTACTGTCCTTTTTTAATGACTGGGTACATCTTCCATCACCACCGCTGCTTTCGGTAATGAAAAAAGTTGATTTTCCTTTGTCTATTCGTGATGAATTCTTTCGTGAGCTTGAAACCACCGGACTGACTGAAATATTCCCGATCACTGCCCCTGTGATTCAGGGGTGTAAACGTTTTGAACTGTTCATGTACAATGAAACTTTTAATTCAGATGTATCGGTCAGTGATTATTGTGCCTGGCTGGGCTGGTTTTTGATAAGTGAAATTCATCCGGAGTTGATTGAGGAAATCATTAAATCCGATAAACCTGAAGAGTACCTGGAAAAACCTTCTGATGATTCCGGAGATGAAAAGCAAGAGGGGGTCTCGGAAGAAACGAACAGAACGTACGAACGAATCACGATTAATCAGAGAAAACCCAAAAAGAAGCCTGTAAAAACCTCCAGGAAAGGTGACCTGCTCCATCTCTTTAAAAACTGCATGTCCGCAAGGATGAATTCTAAAGGGCTGGTGAAAAAGTTGAATTATATCTATCCGTTTCTGTAATATCATCTTTTATTGATCCACATCAAGGACAAATCTCCGGAATTGTGGCATATTTATAACATGGCCGTTCAAGGTTCAACGTTCAGGGTTCAAGAGTTTTTGAGCTTCTGAACCAATGCGCCTCTTAACTTTTGAACCTTTGAACTTTTGAACTCTGAACACATGCAAAGGAGATAAAAATGAAACGGAACATTATCACGATTGATGAAAAGAAATGCACCGGGTGTGGACTTTGTATTCCCAATTGTCCTGAGGGTGCGATCCAGCTGATTGATGGCAAAGCGCGTATGGTGAGCGATCTTATGTGTGATGGGCTGGGGGCGTGTCTTGGGCACTGTCCTGAAGGTGCTATCACTGTTATTGAACGTGAAGCCGAAGCATATGATGAAGAAAAAGTGATGGAAAACATTGTAAAGCAGGGTGAAGGAACTATCCGTGCTCATTTGAAACACCTTAAAGATCATAATCAGAATGAGTATTACACAATTGCAACTGAGTTTCTCAAAAAAAGAGGCATATCAGTTTCTATCGAGGCGCCTGCAGAATCCCATGAGCATCATCATGGGAGCGGGGGGTGTCCCGGATCAAGAGCCCGAACGATGACTGCAAGTCAGCCTGCTGCGGTAACAGGTGATATCCCTTCACATCTGAGTCACTGGCCGGTACAGATGCATCTGCTTTCGCCAAATTCTCCCCATTTCAAGGGGGCTGATATGGTGATTGCTGCTGATTGTACAGCGTTCTCTTTTGGTAATTTTCACGAAAAGTTTTTAAAAGGAAAGAAAGTGGGAATTGCCTGCCCGAAGCTCGATGATGGAACAGATATTTATACCGATAAGATCCGTGCGCTCATTGAAGTTGCGGAGATCAATACCCTTACTGTTGTCGTTATGGAAGTTCCCTGTTGCCGAGGTCTTCTCTCTATTGCGCTGAAAGCACGCGACAGCGCATCGAGGATGGTTCCTGTCAAGTGTGTGACAATTGGGATTGAAGGCGGGATACTTGAGGAGAAGTGGGTGTAAATAAAATGTTTTTGTAAGTTTTGAAAAAAGAATAAGATTTGGGCGTTCCCCTGGCGGGTCGGCTCTCCGCCGGGCTACACTTCGTTCCGGTATTTTCTGCCCTGCGGTGGAGGAACCACCTGGGTCAGAAAACACTGCCTTCCTGCACTCCGTTTCGGAAGGCACCCTCTGTCCAGTCTAACGCTGTTTAACATGTAAATATAGTTGCTAAAGAGTAACTGTTATAAGAGTAACTGTTATAAGAGTAAATTTGTAAATGAGATATCTTTTCCATTGAATTTTAATAATGTTGATCCGCAAATAAAACTACTGGATGCACCTGAATGAGAGCTGTACAATTTGCATGGACCAATATCCTTTACATAGAAAATCTCACTATTGATAATACCGGTTGTACTATATTTGTAATACGGTATTACTGAATCATTATATTTTGCGACATTATATCGTGTACTGTCAAAATCGTGGTAACGAAAATAATCTTTTAAAATGTTGCACTGAAAAATGTTTGTATTCTGGATACAAGTATCATACTGATAAATAACTTTTGGAACTGAATCAATTGATTGATAACTGTAATAAATCGAATCTTTGATAGATAAATACCAGATTGAGTCGATATTGCCCGTTACAGTTATAAAACGAAATGATGAATCTCTATAGCTCCTGGTTATTTGGTATAGTTGGAAAACCCAGCTATTCCCAACTTTTAAACCTGAGTAATCGCCTTGAATTATAGTTTGTGTTTCTTGAACATGAAGTGTATCATCCCCTGGTACTGTAACGGAGTTGTTATTGTCAAGAATACAACTGGATGCAGATATGAATATTGTCACACAAAATATAATGTAGTTCCTCAAACTTTTTTTCATCACTCCTCCGATTCAATATCGATGAAGAAACTGTTTACATATCTTAAAGAACGAGGTTTTATAGATTTTAAAATGCTATTTTTTTTAAACCAATGCTTTTATTTGAAATGTAAATTCCTGCAATTTTTTTACTTTTCAGGCCAATAGACCTTCCATTAAGTAAAAAATTACCTGGAATTTCATTTGAAATTGAAAGGTGCTTTTTTTGAGTTATATATGATTTAATCACTCTCGAGAAATTTCCACTAATAAATGAGTGTGCTGAGTCACTGCCATCTACTCTTTTTGCATATAAATTTATGTGCATGAAGGATATTGATTTGGATTCGATATAAATGTTGACTTTTTTCCCGTACCCAGGATGGGTTAATGTATCGCCAGTTGTACTATCAGCAATTACCTCGTGATATGTCATACCAGTCATACCATTAGCAAGTGTTCCATATATAATCATTTCTGAATTTTTTGAATCATAAATATCAAATGATAGTTGGAATTTAAATGAAGAAATACAATCAGAGTCATGTTGGATTGTATCTAATTTTTCAGAATATTTCCAAAAACAAGTATCATTTTTACAACTAAATGTACTATCATATCTGATAGTATCGACATGCAGAATTTTTTTACAATTTGTAATCGAACTGTAACTATCTAATTTTAAATTTAAAATTTTTATTGATTGGGCATAAGTTAAAAAATGTAAAAATGTTAAAATTACAAATGCTTTGATGTATAAGTTAATCCTCATCTGGAGCCTCCAAATAAATGAAAATAACAATAAATTATTTCATATTACTTCTTTATTTAATTTAATAAAAGATAATCCGCCGAACGATCGTAAACAAACTACCCAAAATTAAATCTCTCTTTTCTTGTTCGGTTGGGCGGTATTATTCCTCTATCCAACTCATTGAAAACAACTCCTCCGATGCTCAGTGTCTTTAAATTCAGGACTCCTGATCTCAGTAGATCAGGAGTCCTGAATTTAAGTATACATTATAATTGACGGTAGAATGTTGAAATGGGTTTGAAAGTGTTTTCTACCAGAAAACGCCTCAAAAAATATTGAAAGTGGCAGGTCGATGCCGATTAAACCCTTTCACCCCAGATATTATACCCAATTTTCCTCCCCACCGATGCAACCCGTAACGATAAACAGGTTCTGCACTGTTCAGCGTTTTCATCGAGGCAGGGTTTTCCTTCGTAGAGAAGGTAATTTTTGCGTACTTCAACCGGGGTCACCTGGGGCATGATCACGTTTGCTCCGAATGTTAATCCAGTTTCACGCCCGTCTTCTTTCATTGCCTGAAGCGCCGTGCTAGCTGCAATATTGACATCTTTGAGAACCAGGCGGGTTACTGCGATCATTTTCTGGGACATCCGGAATATGTTTTCGGATTGTGATGTAACTTCATCCTTGTAGTGTGCCATCGGGGTGGCGTTGTGAACTATATAGGGACCCATACCAATCATATCTGCATCGATCTCTTTAAAAAAGAGAATATCATCTGCAAGGTTTGCAATCGTTTGTCCCGGAAGGCCAATCATTACACCGGTCCCGACTTTATAACCGATCTTTTTCAGGTTTTTCAGGCAATCGATACGCGGCTTCTGTGGTTGAGTTTGTGGATGAAGTGCGCCGTACAGTGAAGGATCAGATGCTTCAATGCGGATCAGGTAGCGATGTGCACCCGCTTCAAACCAGCGTTTATATGTTTCTTCTGATTGTTCCCCGCAACTTAAGGTTATACCAACTCCATCGGGAAGCTCAGAGGTACGGCTGCCCTTTTTTATGGAAAGAATGACATCCTCGACAAAATCGATAAATGATGAATCGTTACGCTCTCCGGATTGCAGTACAACTGAACCATACCCCTGCTCTCCGCACCAGATTGCAGATGAAACGATCTGTTCTTTACTCAGTGTGTACCGATCTACTGAAGAGTTACTTTTTCTGATACCACAATAATAACAGTCACTGCGACAGATGTTGGAAAACTCTATCAGGCCACGGAAATACACTTTATCTCCGCGAAGACCGAGTAACATTTTTTCTGCGGTGGATCGAAGCTGCTCTATCTCTTCAGGAGATTCAAGAGATAACAGGTGAATAATCTCCTGTCTGTCGGGAATGACAGATGCATCTTCAAACTTTTCTATATCGATCACGTTCTCTCCTGTAACAAAGTATGAATTTCAGATAGCTGTTTTTCGGTCAGTGGTGATGATGGATAGATGATATAACCGGTCCGTTCATTAATTCTGATATGGACCGGTTGCGACAGTGGGAGTGTATTTCCCGGATTAACCATGCAGGACCAGCGGCTACCCTTGATTTCTGCCGGGATTACTTTTATTGCGTATTGTTGTTCGATATCGATGAATGTAGTATTCATATCAGTTCCTGTATTAAACTAAAAGTAAAGATCTCGTGTACCTTCAGCGGTTTTGTTGTAATTATCCATAAAAGTCTCAAATACATGTGGCATTTTTACACGAATCTCTTCGATCTCTTTCTGAATAATCGGCTCACCGACTGCACGTGTTTCATCACTGGCGAAGTCATCGAGCCATTCTCTAAACGTAATGACAGCATTAAGTTTACAGAACTTACCCTCAGCACCGGAGCGTAGCAGGTCCATAATACACTGACCAGTTCTTCCGCAACGGTACCCGGCTGTACAGAATGAGGTGATATACCCCATCTGTGCAAGATCGCGTACGACTTCATCGAGGCTTCGGGTATCGCCAAGTATAAATTGCTGACGTTTTGATACCTGCTCATCTGTTTCTGCATCATTATAGGCACCAAGTCCGATTTTACTCGATGCATCGGTCTGGGTAATGCCAAGTGGAATAAGTTCACGGCGCATCTGTGCGTCCTCACGTGCGGTAAGGATCATACCGGTGTAGGGAACTGCCAGACGAATAATAACAATCGCTTTGCGAAAGTCATTGTTGTCAAGTTTATACCCGCTTTGCTGGATAAATGGAGTATTTTCAGCCGGCTCGATTCGTGGAAAAGATATGGTATGCGGGCCGAGTCCAAATTTACTTTCAAGTTCCAGTGCATGGTAGAGAAGTCCCATTATTTCAAAACGCCAGTCGTAAAGGCCAAACAATGCTCCTATGCCGACATCATCAATGCCCGCTTCAAGCGCGCGGTGCATGCAGGTTATTCTCCACCGGTAATCACCTTTAAGTGTTCCTGCCGGGTGAACATTGCTGAATGTCTTATGATGATAGGTTTCCTGAAATACCTGATACGTCCCGATCCCTATCTCATTGAGCATACGGAGGTCTTCAGTGGGTAGCGGTGCTGCGTTTATGTTGACACGACGGATTCCACCAACCCCTTTTCGGGTCCGGACTTGAACATCGTAGATCGCTTTAAGTGTTTCGGCCATATATTGAGAATCGGACATGGGGTGTTCACCATAGACAACGATCAATCGTTTGTGACCAATTGTTCCGGCAAGAATCTCAACTTCACGTTTGACCTGTTCGAGAGAGAGAATTCCACGGTTGACACTCTTGTTTTCGGTACGCAATCCGCAATACAGACAATTGTTAACACATGCTGTTGAGAGATAAAGTGGTGCAAAGGTCACAATACGGTTATCATACACTTTGCGCTTGATCTGTCCTGTAGCAGTTTCCATCTCTTTCCAGAGTTCCGGATCTTCGACATGGCAGAGTGTAGCAACCTCATCAGGAGAGAGGGTCTGTATCGAAAGTGATTTCTGGATAATCTCGCGAACACGCTGTTTATCGGTCCCATTGCGTTTAGCGTTATCGAGTTTTTCCTGAATAAGGGTATCATTAATAAAATCATCGCCATTACTTCCAATGTATTTGGAAATCTGGTCTTCAAGTATCCGGTTCTTTTTCCATTCAGCGATGTCAATAGTCATTGTTGCTCCTTATGTAAAATTTTTTATTTCCTGGTTACTCAAATTAGTAATCTCAAAATTATCATTACTCTCTTTCACCTCTCACCCCAGCCCTCTCTCCACTTTGTGGAGAAAGGGTGCGAGAGCATTTTCGTTTTACCCCCTCTCCATCGAATGGAGAGGGGGCCAGGGGGTGAGGCGATTGCGGAATCTGCATTAGATGCAATCCATACATAATCTCCATTGTCCCTCTGTCCTCCCTAATTCCCTTCAACTGCCTCACGGTACGCTTCAAGCGCAGCCGGGAACGGTGTCAACACCCGCTCGATCATTCCCTGAAGACACGAAATTGCGCATCCATAATTGGTGATTGCGACATCTGCCTCACGTGCTTTATTGATACGAATTGTCGTTTCTTTTCTTGTCAACATGCATGCTCCGCAATGTATCGCGAGCTTGTAATCTGAAAGTTGCTCGGGAAAATCCCTTCCACTGCAAACATCTATCGTGAGATCCAGACCGGTATACTGACGCAACCAGCGTGGAATTTTAACTCTTCCGATATCATCTTCTGCTGCGTGATGCGAGCAGGCTTCTGCTATCAGGACTTTATCACCGTTTTTCAGTGATTCAATTGCTGCTGCACCTGCTGCTAATTTTGACAAATCACCTTTAAGCCGTGCAAACAGAATTGAGAATGTGGTGCATGGGATTTCTGGTGGTGTATCCGCGATCATCTTAAGTACAATCTGCGAATCGCATACAACTACCGATGGTGGGTCTTTCAGTAGCGAAAGTATATGTGAATATTCCCGTTCTTTAACAACAATCGCTGATGCATCATTGTCAAGAAGATCCCGTATTGTTTGCACCTGCGGAAGAATAAGTCTTCCTTTAGGAGCTTGAAGATCTATAGGAACAATCAGGATCGCAGTACCGCCTGGAGGCACAAGATCACCAATCAATGATGGCTGCTGGAGCTGCTCCTGAGAGAGCACCGATGAAAGTGCCTGTTTGAAACTGTTAACATACGTATCGCGGTTATCCGGGGTCACACTTGAACAGGAAATTACAGCAGCGGAATTCTTCCTTAGCTCCGAGAGGAATTGTTCTGTCGGTGTTGAAAGATCTATTTTATTGATAACAACTACCACCGGGGTCTCTCTCTTTTTTGCTTCTGCGACGATTAATTGCTCATAGGGCCCCCAGACACCTGCTTCAGTAATAATCACAGCAATTTCGGCACGATCATAAATGGCAGTAGTTTTGCGCAGGCGAGCATCAGATAGTAATGATTCATCATCGATCCCTGCTGTGTCAAGAAACACTACCGGGCCTATCGGCAGCAGTTCCATTACCTTCTCAACAACATCGGTGGTTGTGCCCGGAACAGGGGAGGTGACTGCGATATCCTGACCGGCAATCATATTAAGAAAACTTGATTTCCCAACATTGGTCCTGCCAAAGAGACCAATCTGTAAACGCATCGATTTAGCCGTTTTTTCCATTTTATTGTTTTACTATCCTTTGCCGGAAAGAGTAATTTTAAAACACAGAGAACACAGAGCAAAACGTAGAGTTCGGATATTTATTGTAAATAAAAACATGAATATAGATGAATAAAAAAGGTTGAAACCAGAATATGCGAGGTACTGGCATATTTTGCTTATTCTGCGGCTCCTATCCCATCCTTCCCCCGTTAACAGGGGAAGGTGTCGAAGGCGGATGGGGGAACGCGAGAAATGCGAAGAATGATATGCAATCAAAATGTTCATTATTAACCTGTCCTCTTCATCCTTTATTTCTTTTACTACTAAACCCAAGTGACATAAGCGCCTGTGGTGAGAGTACTGAATCGATAAACTCCTCACCCATATGTTCAATAAGAAACTGTTTGAAATCCTCTCCACCTGACCGCTGAAACTCTTCAACCAGCGCTTCAGCTTTTTCATACCCGATATGTGGTACCAGAGCTGTAGCGAATGCAGTACTTGAATTTACATGTGAACTGCATCGTTCTGGAATGGCATCACAGTTACTTATATGTGAAACAGCCATTTTTGATGCACTTGTTAGAAGTGACAGCGATTCAAGCAGGGCAAAAGCTATAAGTGGAAGAAACTCATTAATCTGCAAGCTTCCTCTTGAAACTGCATTTGAAATCAGTGAGTGGTTTGATGAAACCTTTAGTGCTGTACTGATAATTGACTCAAGAACCACTGGATTAACTTTCCCCGGCATAATCGATGAGCCAGCCTGGACCGGAGTAAGCCTGATTTCACCCAGCATGTGCAAAAGCCGCAGGTCATTGCAGATTTTAATCATATTTGCGCTATGTGAATCGAGAATGCCTGAAACCTCAACAAATACATCGGTGTTGGCAGTTTGATCGATAAGATTCTCACCTCGTGTAAGCCCAAAACCCGTGAGTGCCCTGATTTTATCGTTTACAAGAAATATATACCGGCGTGGAGCGGTGAGACCTGTACCAATAGCAGTTCCCCCGAGATTGATCACCCGAAGGCGCTCTTCACATTTGAATGTCCGCCACCGGTCCCTCGAAATCGCTTCTGCAAATGATGAAAACTGGGCGCCGAGGGTCATAGGAATGGCTTCCTGGAGTTCTGTCCGGCCAATTATCATATATTCAGAAAACTCTTTTTCTTTTTTCTGTAAAACTCCCTGGAACTGAGCAATTGCATCACTAAGTAATCTGACCCCTTCAATGCACGCAATCTTAAGTGCCGTCGGGTACACATCATTGGTTGATTGGTGAAGGTTTACATGCTCTATTGGGTGACAATACTGGTAGTCACCTTTACAATGCCCCATTATCTCCAGTGCCCGGTTTGCGATCACTTCATTGACATTCATATTGGTCGAGGTACCGGCTCCCCCCTGAAGAGCATCGAGTGGGAACTGATCGTTCAATCTACCGGATATAATATCAGATGCTGCTGTAATTATTGCCTCGGCCAAAGTTTTATCAAGGAAACCCAATTCACGATTTGCTTCACAACAGGCATGCTTGACTCTGGCAACAGCCCTGATCAGTTCGCGGGGTACTTTATATGAAGAGACACGAAAATTATCTATCGCACGTTGTGTATGGATCCCCCAATATGACTGTGCTGGAATATTCAATTCACCAAGAAGATCATGTTCTGTACGGAATTCCATCAGTTTCCCTTGCTGAGTGCCGATTTGACAGTTACACCCTCGACAGTGCCGAGCCGTCCGGTTAACGTGCCTACCTGATCGGTGGTTGCATCGATAACCAGCGTGATAACACAACATTTTTTCTGCTGATAGGGGACACCTGTCCGCGCAATTATCAGATCTCCGAAATCGGACAGAATTTTATTGACCTCATCAGCGCTTTTTTTGCGGTCTTCAATAACGATTCCGACAAATCCCAGACGTTTATTCATTGTTTTCTATTCCCCAAATAAAAATGGCCCGACCGTTATCGTAGAGACGTGCGGCTGCGCGTTTCTACATACGGTTCGGGCCATAATTTTTAAAATACCGAATTTCATCCATCCCCCTTGTGTTCAGAATCGTTAAATTCCTCACCGCAGGAAATTGTTGATTTAATTTATTCAAACCTTATGTAGGTTTTAAATAAGAACTATTAAATTGTACCCAAAAGATGCTGTTCATACAAGCGATGAACAGCATCTTCGATCTCCGGGTAGAAATATACTTATCGCTGATACTCCGGACGAGCAATGTAGTGTGTGTGTAACAGGTGATGAGATTTTTCACCATTGGGCTCACCAAGGAATTCAGTGTAGAGCTGTTTAAGGTGAGGATTCTCATGTGAATACCTGATCACGCACTTGCTGTCTTCATCATAGAGACCTTCAGCGCGTGCAGCACGGAGTTCGTCGGTAACACCATAGGGCTGACCACCACCACCAACACATCCGCCCGGACAAGCCATGACTTCAATGAAATGGTAGGGGAGCTCTTTGCCGGCTTTTTTTGCTTCTCTAACTTTATTCAATACATACTCGACATTTTTAAGACCATGTGCAACGGCAACTTTTACTGTGTGAGGTCCAACCTGAACAGTTCCCTCTTTTACCCCACTGAATCCGCGAACGTTCTCGAATTCAACATGAGAGAGTTTACCGCCGGTAACGTAGTCGTATGCTGTACGAAGTGCGGCTTCCATAACACCTCCGGTAACACCGAAGATTGTTGCAGCACCAGTGTATTCACCGAGAATATGATCCGGTTCTTCATCAGGCAGGTTTGCAAAGTCAATACCGGCCTGTTTGATCATACGTGAAAGTTCGCGTGTTGTAAGAGATATGTCAATATCCTGTGTACCCGATGCAAACATGTCCTTCGAGCGATGAATCTCATATTTTTTAGCTGTACAGGGCATGATCGAAACAACAAACATCTTCTTTGGATCGAGACGTTTTTTCTGTGCGTAATAGGTTTTGGTCAGTGCACCAACCATTGATTGCGGTGATTTACATGTAGAAAAGTTGTCTTTCATGTCTGAATGGTACTTTTCCATGAAATCCACCCATGCCGGGCAGCAGCTGGTGATAAGAGGCAGTTTATCCGGAGCGGCTGTAAACCGTGAGACAAACTCGGTCGCTTCTTCAACGATGGTGACATCCGCACCAAAGTTGGTATCGAAAATCGCTTTGAAACCCATTCTGCGAAGAGCTGCGTAAATTTTGCCGGTCAGGTTTGCACCCGGTTCAAAACCGAACGCTTCACCAACAGCAACACGTACAGCCGGAGCTATCTGAACAACACAATATTTCTCAGAGTCCTGGAGTGCATTCCAGACTTCCTGTGCTTCACAGTTTTCAACGATTGCACCGGTTGGACAGTGCGCAGAACACTGACCGCAGCGAACGCAGGGTGATTCTGAAAGAGAAATGTCACCAGCTGGAGATATTCTCGTATCAAAACCGCGTTCAAGGAATGAAAGTGCCCAGACATTCTGAACTTCCTGACATACAGTCACACATCGACCGCAGGTAACACATTTTCTTGGGTCAAGAACAATGGTACCGGTTGATGAATCCTGTTTAAGATCGGGTACACAGTTGGGAAATGATTCCCTTCTGATACCGAAATCTGCAGCGAGTGTCTGAAGTTCGCAGTTGCCACTTCGTCCGCAGGTAAGACACTCGTTGGGATGTTTTGACAGAATCAGTTCAATGACTGTTCTTCGTACGTCCACGATTTCTGAATCGTGAGTGGTGATCTCCATGTTCTGCTCGATCGGTGTACAGCAGGCGCGAAGCATCTTGTTTGAGCTTTTCACCTTAACAATACAGATACCGCATGATGCAGTCGGAGGAAGATCGGGATGTTTACACAGAGTCGGTATTTTGACATTTACTTTATCGGCTGCTTCGAGAATGGTCGTTCCCTCAGGCACCGAAACGGTTATTCCATTTATTTTTGCTGTTATCATTTGTTATGCCCTCGCAATCGCTTCAAATTTGCATACTTCAAAACAACGTCCGCACTTAATGCATTTTTCCTGGTTGATAGTGTATCCTTTTTCACGATCGCCGGAGATTGCATTAACAGGACAGTTGGTAACACAGAGCTTGCACTTTTTACATTTGTCTGACATGATTGTGAAACTGAGAAGTTTTGTACACTTTCCAGCACGGCATGTTTTCTTTTGGATGTGATCGATATATTCGTTCTCGAAGTATTTTAATGTTGACATCACCGGATTTGGCGCTGTCTGACCAAGTGCGCAGAGAGATGCTTTCTGCATGCCCTGTGCGATACGTTTCATCGAAGTAATATCTTCTGTTGTACCTTTACCATCAGAGATTCTGTCGAGTATTGCGAGCATCTGGTAACCACCTACACGGCAGGGGGCACATTTTCCACATGACTCATCAACACAGAATTTAAGATAGAATTTTGAAATGTCAACGAGACAGTCATCTTCATCCATAACAATCATACCGCCCGATCCCATAATTGAACCAAGCTCGATAAGATGTTCATAGCTTACCGGTGTATCAAAATGATTTTCGGGAATCACACCACCTGAGGGACCACCGGTCTGAACCGCGATCATTTTTCTCTCGGGTGAAAGCACGCCACCACTGATACTGAAAACGATATCTCTGAGTGGGGTACCCATGGCAATTTCGACAAGTCCGGAATGTTTTACTTTACCTGTAACTGCAAATACTTTTGAACCCTTTGATTTATCTGTTCCGATCGATGAAAACCAGTCGGCACCTTTCTGAAAGATAACCGCGATATTCGCAAGTGTTTCAACATTGTTGATAATAGTTGGTTTGTCCCAAAGCCCGCGATCAGTCGGATATGGTGGGCGGGGTTTCGGTGTACCGCGTTTACCTTCAATAGATGCAATCAGCGCAGTTTCTTCACCACAGACAAACGCTCCTGCTCCAAGACGTATCTCAAGATCAAACGAAAATTTTGATCCCAGTATATTCTTACCCAGAAGATTGCGCTGGTATGCCTGATTGATTGCGTTCTGAACACGCTCGATTGCAAGCGGGTACTCTGCACGGATATATGCAAACCCCTTTGTTGCGCCGATAGCATATCCGGCAATGATCATACCTTCAAGAACAGAGTGCGGGTCTCCCTCAAGAACACTTCTGTCCATGTATGCACCCGGGTCTCCCTCGTCAGCATTACAGATAACATATTTTTCGGTGCCAAATGACCCGCGTGCAAGATTCCATTTCATCCATGTTGGAAATCCTGCTCCTCCGCGCCCTCTAAGACCGCTCTTTTTCATCTCGTCAATGACCGTCTCAGGAGTCATCTCGAAAAGACATTTTCCGACAGCCTCATAACCCCGTTTGCTGATATAATCTTCGATACTGTCCGGATCGATCACACCGCAATTGCGTAAGACAATACGGGTCTGAACAACAGGATTTTTAAGAAGAAGGTCTTCAATCGGAGTGCCATCTTTAATGGTGGTTTGAATAATTCTGTCAATATCACCGGCCTGAACATTTACATAAGTAATGTCGGACGGAAGAATTTTAATTGCTATACCTTTGTTATAAATCCCCAGATCCGCAACTCTGATCACCTGGAGATCTTCGATTCCTTTTTCACGTGCAGTTTTTAATATCTGAGTCTGGATCTCACGTGAGGAATCGCCAGTCAGGCTGGTGTCCTTTATAAAAATTATCGGTTTTTCCATATTGATTATCTCCTTACCGGCAGGTCGAAAATGTGATCGTTGACCAGTCGTTTTCCACAAATATGCTCTTCAATGATACGGTGAGCGATCTCTTCGTTTACTCTCCCATAAATCACTGAAGGAAGTCCGTCGATGGAGACTTCAATGAGTGGCTCAGCATGACACATTCCCAGGCAACCAGTCTGGCTGACAATGATGTTAAGATCATGCTGTTTGATCTCTTTTGTGAGAATGTTGAAAACGTCCTGTGCACCTGCAGCGATACCACATGTTGACATTCCAACCTTTACATACTGCTGTCCGACTGCGATTTTCGGTTTCACTTTTTTAAGATCTTCACGGGTAAATTGTGCCATAATCAGTCCTCTTTCTTATACTTTGCAAGAATTCCTGCAACTTCGCTGCGTTTTACCTTACCATAAATCTGTCCGTTCACCATCATGACCGGAGCAAGGCCGCAACAACCAAGACAACGTACTACATCAAGATGGAATAACCCATCATTAGTAGTCTGTCCCTCTTCTATATTAAGGATATTTTTAATTTCATCAACGAGGTCAGGTGCACCTTTGAGGTAACATGCAGTTCCAAGGCATACCGCGATAGTGTATTTTCCCGGAGGATCGAGTTTGAAATAATTATAGAAAGTGATCACTTCATAGATCCGGGCAAGTGGGATATCCAGGTGCTGGGATAACTGAAGAGATACATCACGGGGAACATACCCATACTGGTTCTGTATTTCATGAAGAACCATTATCAGGCTGCCTTTCTTACCCCGCCATTTTTCAACCAGAGACGAAATCTCCGGAGTTTCTGTAGTGGTTGAACTGCACATAGAGTGGCCTTTCTGGAGTCTGTATCGTTTATGTGAAAGTTGTCACATTTAATTATACAATTTTTTTCTCTGAGAGTTTGAATATACAATGAAATTATTTAATCAGCAATCAGTTTTTGTGAAAAAATAGAATGAAATGATCAAGTAAATGTGAAATTGAGCACTCTAATTACATAGATGTACCGAAATTTGATAAAATTTTAGTTAAAATCGATGAAAATCTCATAAAGTACAAGAATATTGTGATAGAGAACACATTAATGTTGATTAAACTGGTGAAATTGAATATTTTATAGTACTATGATTAAATAAGTATTATGTGAACAGGGGTACTTTATGGTAACCAACAAAAATTGTATTCTTCGCTTGTCTCGATACAAAAACGCACTGTATCGATTCAAATCACTGGGGTTTCATAAAATTTTTTCTGATTACCTTGCTGATGCGGTTGGAGTCACAAGCGCGCAGGTCAGGAAAGATTTTTCACTCTTCGGGATTAGCGGCAATAAACGTGGCGGATACCAGATAGATGCGCTGATCGACAAGCTCAATGACATTCTGGGAAAAAATGAACTTCAGAAAGTGATCATTGCCGGAGCTGGAAACCTTGGTAGTGCTCTTATGAAGTACAAAAATTTTGAGAAGGAAGGGATCAAGATCGTTGCAGCATTCGATATCGATCCGTCAAAGCGTAATCCGAAATTTCCGGTACCTGTACTTGCATTAGAGGAGCTTGAGGAGTTTGTCAGAGCAAATGATATCAAGATTGGAATTATCAGTGTGCCGGATATTGCTGCGCAACATACCCTTGATGTCATGGTGCGGGCAGGAATCAAAGGTGTGCTCAATTTTGCACCGATGCAGCTAAAGACTGTTGATGATTGTGTTGTCAATAATGTAAACCTCGAACTTGAACTCGAGAATCTGATTTACTTTGTTAATGCAATGCAAAAATCTGCAGGTAGTGTCATTATTGATGAATCCCTGATATGATCGGGCGCAATGTGAATAGTACTGCCTCTGAAAAAGACTCGGATGAAAAAAAACTTCTGGACAAACCAGTTGTTTCACATGTCGTGATCCGATTACAAAATGCGATTCAGGATGGCTGTCCCGATGGGTCTACAATAAGAAAACTCGAAACTCCGGGTAATAACGGCCGTAAAGTATTCGCCACTTCCGTAATACCACAAAAGGGTGAGAGGGTTATCGATCATGAGATATGGTCTGCTCCGGCGATTTACCCAACAGGCAATGGCGGTATCGAAATAGCCACAATTTCAGAATTCTGTTCACAGGATCGTCATCTGCATAACCGGGCAACCGAGATCTACACTGTTCTTAAGGGACAGCTTGGCATGTTTATTAATGATAAGGAAATACCGGTTCTTACCGCCGGCGATGAAATCGTCGTCCTTCCGGCAACTATCCATCAGGTACGAAAACCATCCTGCTCACTTGAAAAGAAAGATGATTTTGAAGTGGTAGTCAGAGTTCATTCGATCTGTTGTTATGGAGAGGATGACAAATACGTACAACTGCAGCAGGGTGGGGAGTGGGTTAAGTGGAGTACGCTTACTCCTGAGTTGCGGGTTAATGCTTATAAACTATAAAGAATTTAAAGCTTTGCAATTTCCCATTTGGGGGAGGGGCTTGCGTTTGCAAAACGCACCCTCCCCCGCAAAAAACCAAACGCCATTGGCCTCAGAATCTTTTTATTCATAGCAATGGCATTTGTCTTTTTGCCTCCCCACCCGATACAGAAGGTTTGCCACTATGCGATTCCTCCTTGCGTCCGGATCGTGTGGTCAAACCCCCCGTAGTGCCCTCTTTTATGGACTATTTTTTTTTGAATTACTACTGATAGTTAAAGTAAAATTCCAACTTTTA
>JBNKZD010000280.1:0-4746 GCA_050301235.1 Chitinispirillaceae bacterium
TATCAAGGGTGCACTTTGGTACCAGGGCGAATCCAATACAGGTGATCGCGACGCCTACAGGTACAGGGATATATTCAAGACGATGATCACCGATTGGAGAGAATTGTGGGATGTCGGGGATTTTCCGTTTTTATGGGTTCAGCTTGCAAATTTTATGGCACCTGATGAACAGCCGGCAGAAAGTAACTGGGCTGTACTGCGGGAATCACAATCCGCAGCGCTGGAATTGCCAAATACAGGCGAAGCGGTTATTATCGACATCGGTGAAGCGAATGATATCCACCCCCGCAACAAGCAGGATGTAGGTCTTCGTCTTTCACTTGCGGCACGAAAGGTTGCCTATGGTGAAGATATTGTTTATTCCGGACCTGTTTTTCAATCGGCACGAAAGCAGGGAAATGAGGTAATCCTGACATTTGATCATATCGGGTCTGGTTTAAAGACCATGAATACGGATGGTTCAGTCGGTGGTTTTGCTGTCGCCGGAGCCGATGGTAATTTTGTATGGGCAACGGCACGCATCGATGGGAATACAATTCGTATTAATGCTGATGAAGTTCCGAATCCGGCACATGTTCGTTATGCCTGGGGTAACAATCCTGACAAGGCCAGCCTTTACAATCAGGAAGGTCTTCCGGCGCGGCCATTCAGAGCGAATGTGAAGTAGTGATAAGAAAGCAGGCCACCCCAAACCCCATATTGTGGGGAAAATAGTTTCCTTACCGGACATACAAAAACAACGGGGCTTCAAATGAATCAAAAGTTTGTCATACTTCCTTTATTTCTGATCAGCATTGTTCTTTCAGCTCAGGAGAATTCATCGTTTGATCCGCCATATTATTTATCAATGCTTCCAACGGATTCAGTTGCCTTCCCCCCCATTTACACAGATCAAAAGTTGCGGGATTCGATTTATGACGGTGGAAATGACTTCTTTGAAAGTGAATTCAGTCTTGAAAAATACCTATTGAAGAAACAGTCGATAGATTTTCTGCTGCGAAATGACAGCAGCTGGCAAATAACACTTGCTGATGGCAGCTTGATTTACCTGAGACCAGAAAAGGAATATGGCATCTCTCATTATCTTTTTGAACATTATTACCCCGAACAGGAACTTATTGTATTTAAAATCATTCAATATGAAGGCGGTGGATATCGACTTTACAATCGGAAAACGGGTGAAAGCATTCGGACAGATGGAACACCCGTTTTTTCACCAGATTTTCGATACTTCATCTGTCTGAGTGGCGATTATGGATACATCGAGAATGGAATTGAGCTGTACGAAATACGTGGTGATCAGGCTGATTTAATCGTCAGCTATGATCCGGGCATGGCACCCATTCGTATCATGTGGGATGGTCCTTCAACCCTGATCCTGGAGATGTTAAATTACCACCAAATGCCACAGGAATACCAACATTACAGGGCCGAAATCAAGAAGAATAAATGAAGGCAGGCCACCCCAAACCCCATATTGTGGGGAAAATAAAATCTCAGACGGTCAATCAGAAATCACGAAAAAATTATTTTTGAATACCCACAGGAAGTTTACTTTTCAAAGAACTGAAGCTCACCCTTACCCGTCCGTTCGTTACGTATCAGCACTTTAAAAAAATGAATGCCTTCATCCCTGTGCCGCATCACCCTCAAGGTGACCATACCGTTCTTGTCGGCATCAAAAGTAAACCTGTTTGAAGTGAGCAGTTTATCAGAATCCACATCCCAGAGTTCGATCAAAACAGGATCTCCATTACGAAAATCAAGGTTCAGGGTAATATTGTTCTCCGGTGCTTCGGCCAATGCAGCCTTATTGATACGGGCGGTAACATTTCCAACCAGCCTGCGCTCTGAAACACCGGTTGCCACTACTTTATAGTCGGCCTGGTCAGTCGTCAGCGTGTCACGGAAATTATATGTCAGACGGCTGTCGCCCATGGCATTTCGTTCATGGGGCACTACAGCCTGTAATTCATATTGCTCCCCGGATTGCTTCCAGACTTCATATTCACTTGTTTGATTTGCCAGGCGTTCCGGGATTTCCCAGGACAGTTCAACTACTCTGAGATCCATCTTCATATCAACACCTGATATTTCGGGCTCTGAAACCGGAAGACCTTTCGGGTGGTCGCTAAGTTCAATCATAAATGAACACAGATCATGGAGATAGCCGTCGACATTCAGCAAGTAATTTACTCCTGGTGCAAGCGCCGGTAATCGGATGAATATATCATCCTTGTTCCCATCGGAATAGCATGTCACCAACTCATAGGTTTCCGGCACACAGGGTTCACCGGTAAATATAAGAACCTGTACACCCCAGATATCCTTACACTCCTGCCCGGATACATTAATGAAATATTCGCGCGTGTCATCAACTGAAAATTCAAACCACTGATCATTATGAAATTTCACGCATGAACGTGTCAGGTCCTGGTTTAGACACTTCCACTGTACCGTAGACTTTACTGTATTGGAACCGGTCGGCTCATTGAGCTTCAGTACCAGCCGGTTTTCAATATCATCATTCACCACCTGTGCCTGAATAAGAGAACAGGAAAGACTGATGATTAAAAAAGCTGCCAGACATGGCTTTCTACAGATTGGAATCATAAAAGACATTCAAACTTCTAAGGTATGATTTTTTAAAATCTGAGTCGAGCTGTCCTTCATGAAATGGTTACTTTATTCCCATTTAACCGATCAACAGGTACCTGAACAATTTTTGTAATGGGCTCATACTGAGCAAATTTTATTTTTTAACAAACACTCAGGGCTATGAAAACAATAAAATTACTGATGGGAACAGCAGCACTGCTGCTGCTTATCTTTTCTGCCAATGCGCAGGAGAAAAAAATCGCTGTGGTAACATTTTATGTCGATAAGTATATCAATGCCGACAAAATTGTTGCTGAAGCCAGAAGTCAAACCTATGAAATGACCAAGAATGATGATCCGCGGTTCGACCTCAGGCCGGTTCTGCAAGAATTTCATACGCATTTCCTGAAGGATTATGCACGGAAATTTCCATTTGAAATCATTGACGAGGATAAAGTGCTGAATCATCCAAAATATATTGCTTATTCCGGACTTGACGGCATTGAAGATGCCGATGACGACGATAGTCTTGAGGAAGAGATCAATGACCGATTTATTGCTATTGATGGATATAACGTGTTGCTGACAGGCGGAAACATGCTTCGTAGCTGGCGAACTGAATCACACATGGTAAAAATCCTTGAAGATCTGGATGTGGATGGCGTAATGTTCGTATCCATGTACTATCAGTGGGAACCCAAAGTAGCACTGGGCGGACTTGGGAATGCGGGTATCAGGGCATTTATCAATGTCGATCTTTATAACAGGGAAGCGAAAAAAGTATTCAGTATGTCGGAATACGCAACCTCCAAAAAGGGTGTTGCCCTGATTAACGGTGTTCCGGTGCTGGACTATAAGAAGTTGATGCCGCTTTGCGAGAACGCTACTGAAGAACTCCAGGAAGACCTGGACAAAAAACTGGCAAAACTGGTGAATAAGGTAGATAAGAAACTTTAATTCTACTTCATGACTCCTGGTGCAGATGAGGATCTCAAAAATTGAGATTGATTAATCTGAAAAGATATACGCGACCCCTGCCAGCAGGGGTCGTTTTTTATTCCGCAACCGAACTCGCATATTTGACCCAAGCTCACGTATGGGTCATTTCTAATATACCGAAGCATTAAAAATATGTGAACCGCTGCAGTATCATCGAAGAAATGTTTTTCCAAGTTGATGCTTTAATACAACCGCCATGAATAGCGTGATTCTTCAAATCAACCAGGTCAATAGTATTTTAGTAAAATTCAGGAGAATTTTATTACTTTCAATCCTCATTCTGAAATGAGTTAAATTATCAATGATCTCTTTCTTTCGCAGACTTCGGCAACGCTTCCTTTCTGAAAACAGGTTCACCCGGTATGCAGTCTATTCCATTGGAGAAATTTTGCTGGTAGTTATCGGCATCCTTATCGCACTTCAGATCAACAACTGGAATGAACAACAGAAGAGCCTTAAAAAAGGGGATGAATATATCAACAATATTATCAGCGATCTGGAACGGGATATTGAAAACATTGACAGCCTGCTGGTACGCGGCCAGCAGAATATTGATAATACCGAAGCGTATTTCAAGTATTTCGAAAATCAGAATGATCCCATCCGGGAAATCATTAAACGAAGTATGGAGGTAAGGCTGGGACTATTCAGGTATACTCCCATCAATTTTACGTTTGAGGATATGCAATTTTCCGGGAATTCCGGCCTTTTGACAGAGGATCAACGTGCCGCCCTCGCAGATCTCGATAATTCACAGCAATATTTTGACATTGTTTTTGAGAAAACCATTCAGGCCATTCTGGAAGAAAATAAATCGGTGAGCGAATATATTGATGTGGATTTTTCAGACTCTGATTTCTTTGAAAAAATTGGCGTCAAACAGCCCGAGGGAGATCTCGTAAAGGGACTTTTACACCGGCATAATGCCCTTTCAGGCTACCATAGTCTTGGTGTTGTTTCACTCCGGCTAAGAGAGGTTATCGGACATAAATCAAGGATCGCACTTAAAATGCTCCAGAAAAAATAATACATATAGATGAAATATTTCTTTAAGGAAATAGAACGATGTGAAATGTGCGGAGATTCCGTAGAAGGACATAAAATACTCGGGCAGCGGCTGAATCAGTCCCAGGGTCTCAGGCCCCGAAA
>JBNKZD010000281.1:0-6574 GCA_050301235.1 Chitinispirillaceae bacterium
GATACCCGGCTTCTTTAATAGCCGGAATCTTATCCAGACGAACTTTCATCTGTTCATTAAGGTCTAATTGCGTCTCCAATTTTCAATCTCCATTGAAATAGATCTGTATTGTAAAATTTTTAATTCAATCGTAACAGCTCTGGAAACCTTCAACGCACCAGAGCAAACCACTATTTTTCCACCAACTGAAGCCTGCTAAAATAGTTTATTCAGGCAAGTATTCCAAATAATGTTAAATGAATATGTACTTGGTTGATTCTTCAACAGTATTATTGACAAACAACTCAAAAACCGCAGAATACGCATTGCCTATCTCCACTCTGACCCCGCTCAGTGACCACCCAGCCCTCTCTCCACTCGTGGAGAAAGGGAGCAGTCGCATTTTTCTCACTCATTCCCCCTCTCCATTCACTAATGGAGAGGGGGCCAGGGGGTGAGGCGATCTGAGAATTCTCGCAAAAAAAATTGAACCCCATCAGCTATCAGAACTGTTCTGCGAAGAATACCGTTCCTTCTCATCACGTGCATGAATATCACTGAACAGCAGATTTGCTTCCTCCTGGGTCGCAGTACGAAACTTGATGATTTTTTCAAGTTCTGAAGGCTCCAGCTGATCTGCCAGGGCTTTTTTGTATTCATCGGAATAAAACATCTCGACAGATTCAAACAGTGGCTTGTTATTAAACCGCATGGATAAAAGAATGGATATTTCGGCCATACTTAATGGTGCACTCAGCACATCCTGCCGTTTTTTTTCCAATTTTGATAATAACCCCGGGAAAAATGTCCTCGCAACTGAATCAGCCATGTATTCCTCCAAATTTTTTATTCGATTCGACGTAAAAACAGTTTCATTACGATTTCAGGAACGTCAGATTTCTAAAATAACTTTTTGATGAAGCAAATGAACTAATTATTATATTTGATGACTGGATTTTTTTAAGACCCAAAGGCAGCTATCCGGTGATAATTGCCTCATTTTATTCCTAATTCAAGAAACAGGAAGCAGTATGGCCGAAAAATTTGTCTATTATATGCACCGACTGACAAAGGTGTACCCACCCAAAAAAGAGATTCTCAAAGACATTTCTCTCTCTTTTTACTATGGAGCTAAAATCGGTATCATCGGTGTGAACGGATCTGGAAAAAGTACCCTCATGAAAATCATGGCTGGGATCGACACCGAATTTCAGGGTGAAGCATGGATAGAATCTGGGAGAACTGTCGGTTACCTCCCCCAGGAACCCCGCCTCGATGAATCACTTGATGTCAAAGGCAATGTCGAACTTGCAGTCAAATCAACACGAGACCTGCTCAACGAATTTGATGAAGTCTCCAATAAATTTGGTGAAGAGATGTCCGATGAAGAGATGGACAAACTGCTTGCCCGCCAGGCGGAACTTCAGGACAAAATCGACGCCTGTGATGCATGGGACCTTGACCGTCATCTTGAAATAGCAATGGATGCACTCCGCTGCCCTCCCGGTGATGCAGACGTTAAGACACTTTCCGGTGGAGAAAAACGCCGCGTTGCACTTTGCAAGCTTCTTCTTTCCAAACCAGACCTCCTCCTTCTCGATGAACCAACCAACCACCTCGATGCTGAATCAGTCGCATGGCTCGAACACCATCTTCGCGGATACGCAGGATCGGTAATACTTGTCACACACGACCGCTACTTTCTTGACAATGTTGTTGAATGGATTCTGGAACTTGACCGTGGCCACGGTATCCCCTGGAAAGGCAATTACAGCTCATGGCTGGAGCAGAAAACATCCCGCATGGAGCAGGAAGAGAAAGAGGAGAGTGCCCGCAGACGTCGCCTAAAAACCGAGCTTGAGTGGGTCCGTCTCTCACAGAAAGCCCGTCAGGCAAAAGGAAAAGCCCGTCTTACTGCTTATGAAGAGTTGCTCAATCAGTCGACTCCCGATAAAATTACTTCAGCGCAAATTGTCATTCCACATGGTCAGCGCCTCGGTAACGTGGTAATTACAGCCGAGAAACTGACAAAAGCGTATGGTGACAAACTGCTGTTTGAGAACCTCGAGTTTACTCTCCCTCGTGCAGGAATCGTCGGAGTCATCGGACCAAACGGTGCAGGTAAATCGACTCTACTTAAACTTATTACCGGTCAGGAACAACCTGATTCCGGAAAACTTATCATAGGTGAAACTGTCCAGCTCAGTTATGTTAATCAGTCCCGTGATGCTCTCGATGGTGAAAAAACAGTTTTCGAGGAGATAACACGGGGTCAGGATACGCTTATGTTAGGCAAAACCGAGATCAACTCCCGGGCATATGTCGGGAAATTCAACTTTTCCGGTGGCGACCAGCAGAAGCTGATCAGCACCCTCTCCGGTGGAGAACGCAATAGAGTCCATCTGGCCAAACTACTCCAGGCGGGCGGCAATGTATTGCTCCTCGATGAACCAACAAACGATCTCGATGTCGAAACGCTTCAGGCACTCGAACAGGCAATCGCCGATTTCAGCGGGTGCGCTGTAGTGGTTAGCCATGACCGCTGGTTCCTGGACCGACTTGCAACACATATCCTTGCCTTTGAAGGCGACAGCACGGTGATCTGGCACGAAGGGAATTATGCATCGTACGAGGAAGCACGCCATGCACGCCTTGGCACCGATAGCGATCAACCAACACGCATCAAATACAAAAAGCTTCAACGCTCGTAACCATTTTTCCATTGGTACAACGTATATTATAGTTATATAATCAAGTCAGGGGATATAAAGTCTCCTGACTTTTTTTAACTACAAGGGATGCATCATGATATACGAAACAATCAAACGTATCGAATCCGAAATTGAAACCAACGTAGCTGATGAGAAGGAAAAAAAGGCACTTCTTAATCTTGTTGACAATCTCAAACTCGAAATAAAATCGCTCAAAGATACCCATCAGGATAACGCCCGTAGTATTACAAAATTTATCGAAGCAGGTGTATTCGAGGGTACACGTGAAGAGCGCGATGAAGAACTCTTTCAACACGCTATCGAAGGTATGAAACTTTCGGTAAGAGAATTCGAAGTATCACACCCGAGATTGATTAATACGATCAATGCGATTGGCAATACGCTGAATAATATTGGAATTTAAGCGCGAAGAAGAATACATATAATTTGGGCGTTCCCCTTTGGGTTGGTCCTCCTCCAGGCTCCACTTCGTTGCGGTCTTTACATCCCTGCGGTGGTCACTGAGCGTAGCCGAAGTGTGGAGGAACCACCTTTGTCTGTAAAGACTGCTACCCTGCATTCCATTCCGGGTAACACCCTCCGTCCTCCCTAACGCAGTTAAGAGCGCTGCGACAGTTGCTAAAGAGAGACTTTTTCTTATCACATGTTTTTTTAAAAGTTCAATTGAGGTTTTTGCTCATTTCGCATTCAATTGGATGACCTGAACTTCAGTTCAGGTTTTTCAGAGAAACGAAAAATGGATTGATAGTGTTGTTAATCAGGAAATTTTGAATGAATTATATTTACTGTGTTAGATTTTCTTACTTAATTGCATCACCCGGTCATTGAGCTGTGCCGAAATGACATGCGAAATTTGCGTAAATTATTGATCGATTTTTGTTAATTTTTGAAGAGCAAGTAATTTTTCCTTAAAGACCATGTGGCCGCAAGTTATGCAATTAAATTTTATGGAGACAAAACCCGAAATAAAAATTCCGGTATTTTTCCTGCAGGGAAAACACGATTACAATGCATCTTCAATTTTGGTTAAGAATTTTTTCGAGAAAATACTTTGGAAAAAAAGGAATAGCCAACAATTATGAACAATCGCATAAAGAAAAAACTACATAGAAAATGGCTTGAATACCAGATCGTTTACTATTAAAACAGACTCAACATCTTGATTCCCCTCTCAAATTATCCTATATTATTATTTTACGATCAACATGTAGGATGCCAGAGAGTGTCAATATGAATAATGACAATGATCTACACAATATGACTCTAGAAAAGCTCGGTCAACTGTTTCCAATAATTATCAGTGAGCATTCCGATAAGTGGGGTGAATTTTACCAATCTGAGAGCCAACTGATAACTAATTCCTTCTCTAAACCAGATATAATTAGAATCGATCATATTGGAAGTACCTCAATTCCAAATATAAAAGCGAAACCAACAATTGATATTCTGCTACAAGTCTCCGATCATACTGATTCTCAAAAAATAATTGAAACATTTAAAACCCTTGACTATAACTTTACTCAACAACCGGATAATCCACCACCCCATATGATGTTTGTAAAAGGGTATACCATAAATGGATTTAAAGGACAAGCGTATCATGTGCATGTACGGTATAAAGGAGACTGGGATGAGATACGTTTCAGGGATTATTTGATAAAGCATCGAGAAATTGCAATGGAGTATGAAAATTTAAAGATTGAATTAGCTGCCAGATATAAACATAACAGGGAAGCATACACAAATTCGAAATCTGGTTTTATTGAGAAAGTTAATAAATTAGCGAGAATTCAGCAAATACATTGAAAAAATCAAAAAGGAGCCCGGGCAAATGAAAAACCTCAAAATCGTAAAAATCCCTCTATTTACTACTCTTATATTGCCATTTTTATTTTTCTGCAGTAAAACCTGCGACGATTGCATGCATTTCCCCATAAAATTAACCATTCGTGATAAGAGTTCTGGTTCTATTGTTAACAATGTAAATAAGATCATCGTCACTCACAACAACAAAACTGACACACTTTTTCCATCGTTAGACAACTCATTACTATTTGATTCTGTTTACTGTATTGGATCGGGCAAAGGAAAATATACTTTAACAGTATTTCAATCCGGATATGATACATTTCAGATAAATAACATTCTCGTGGAAGAAAACGAGTGTAATGTGATTACAAAGGTTATTACCGTAAGAATGAATAAAACCGGGACAATTCTTAATAAAACAAATGATAGTGAGGATATAAAAATTGAAGAGAGTGAAGATTGCGGGTAATAGTGTAATCAAATCGTCTTCTTACTTGTAACCAATCACAAGTCACTATTTACTAAATATATATACTATTTAGAAATTACAAATCAAAAATTTCATTTAACAGCTTTGCTAATGTTACTTTCTATACAAGACACATATAGTAATACTGGAGGTGCAGTTGTTAAACCTGCTCTCGTTGGCAGGTTGGTTAGTTTTGACACGCCAAACATGTAATCTGTAATGAGGAACTTAAAATAAAGGCGTATAATAAAATTGATGGATACCTACACTGCTCATTTTTCAGCAGAATACCTGATGATTTCCACATCTGATGAACCACAGACGATATCGGGTAGATTTTTTCCAATTCTTTCCAGAAATCTTATTACTTTTTTCGGTGAAGAACCAAAATTATCTCTTCAATTCACGCGATTAAAATCAGTAATGGTCTCGAACAGTTTGATTTTGTACTTGCATCTTTATTCCCCAAAGTCCATTTTTAGTAGCAGCCCAATTCAAATCAACGAAAGAAACAAATATTCCACTACGGTAATTTTTGAAACTACATATCAACAGACATTATTCATTCATCATACCATTGATGATACTTTTCTTGATTATATCTGGTTCTTCAAAGAGCAGAAATATCAGATATTCAATCGATGGAGCATTGAATTCAACCTTTCAATCAGTACATAACTCTGAACACTCCTCCGGAAACAATAGTTCTTTTGTCTGGGATTCACGACTCAACGCATCCCTGTCTATCAAACTTACAAAAGACCTGCTTCTTTCAAATATTTTAAACCTCGGATATGGTCAGATAAATATTAAGCCAGGAAGTTCGAATTTATGGTCGGAACCTATGATTAATTCCGATTATATCAATTTAACGACGTCGCTGAGATCTGATGACTGTAAGAAATCATTTGGATTCCTGCACCTTAATTTCAAGAGTTCCTTTTTTGATCAGGCCAGCAGGATAGCACTGAATCCATTTACACTTAATGTCGCTGCGGGAGGCACACACACAATTAAAAAAGATAACTTTTCATTATCAATCGCCGGAAGTGCCGGTATTTCGTATAAAAACTTGAAACGCATAGTAGATTCAACTTATTCAGAACCAAAAATAATAATAGATCAGCAATGTCACAGTAATGTAGCACTTGATATCGATTTCAATTACATTCTGTCACAGCATCTGTACCTTAATTCAAAATGTCTTATTTCACAATCGTTCGATACTCCAGACTCCTATCGACCGGAAGTTTCGTGGTCATTATCCATCAATGCACCTGTGACATCATACCTGAACTTCTGCTATAATGCTAACATGGAGATGAGTTATTCACCAAAAACAGCATTCCGATTCAATCATTCACTAAACGCCGGCTTATATTTCGATATTAAAAATAAGTAATCACAAATTTACACAGAGGTATTTTACATGTACACAGCAATCAAAATCAAGCATCGTATTGAAAATGATACATTAGTAATCTCTTTCCCGGAACTGCGAAAACTCAGAGGAAGAGAGCTGGAGATAATAATAATGGTTGAAGGTGAAATTGAAGACAGTAGTCGACCACCAAGAGCTGTGCAG
>JBNKZD010000282.1:0-26524 GCA_050301235.1 Chitinispirillaceae bacterium
GTTGAGGCCAGTTGGTTCTCTATATACAGACTATAACCGACTCCATTGTGAATAAAATCGTCTGCATTATCCCAGAATGCAGATGGAACGACTTTACCATCCATTTCGTGAAATAGTGATTTATCGGTTCTGATAATTCGAAGATTTGTTGTATTAATCTGGCTTTTATATTTATTGTATCTATTTTTATCAAATTCAAAATTGACACGGAGGGATCTCAATTATCCCAGACTCGATTTTACTCATATTAGCAATGGATTGTATACTATTACCTTCGAATAGCTTTTTTAAAACAATATCCCAGGTTCCTGGAAACGCCTGCATCCACTCAAATTTAGTTCTTTGTTTTTTTGTATTTAATGCATGTTCTCTGAATAATTTGTTGAACTCATAGTTGTCGCTTTTTCCAAATAATAATGACATACCATAAGGATGAATCACGTAAAATGTTTCCGGACATTCTATTTCATTCACAAAAATAGAGCCACATACTTTCTTTTCAACAACAGCTCTGGCAAAAAGATTGTTTATTGACACATCCATCAATGGTTTATACCTTCGCATAATTCTTTGTATCTAATACAACCATTTCATCCTCCTTAATCCAGCTTTTTTCCCTGCAATGTCGTATCACACCTGAAGCTACTGCCTCAAAACCCTACCCTTCTAATTATTACCTGAATCACATTCAATTTCGATTTCAGATTTGAAAAAAAATTCTCTGGAATTATGTACTTAAGTCTGTATCGTCCCATTTTGTACCTGCTGATAACATCCATGTTAAAGAGTGTCTTCGTTCGTGAATAACACCTCCATTGGTAACGGGATCGAATTCTTCAGGAATTGAATCAGCACCACTATACAATGCACTCCTTATTGCGTTATGCAGGCAATAATGATAATCTTCAAGCTCCTCAACTTCATGAAGTTCTCGCTTGTTTTTCTTTTCAACCCAGTTGGAAACAGTCTCTTCAAATGTTGGCAGGAAAGCCAAAAGATCAGTAATTTCCTCATCAATCATACCTCCTCGATAATCAACATTGAATGGGAATCAAAAAAACCACGCTAAAGGCCATGCATTCTCTAATCTCCAGCCAATTGTATCAAAATACTGTTCTTTAGCTTTACCTCTCTCAGTTTCCATAATAATTTTTTCTTTTTCAGTAAAATATTCCCCGATACCATTAGTTTCACAATATTTTAATATTTGACTACTTGATACATATGATTCATCAGTAAAGACATATATACAAATGCATTTAAGAGCAAGTAACCTCAATTTCAATTTCATGATATGGTCTGAGTTTGATTTCCTTGATGTAAGGGAGTGTTTTAGAACAAACAAAACCATGACTCAAAAGATCCGAAACGACTTTATTACGCAGTTGTGCAAAATTTCTTTCCATTGAAGCCACTCCTATAGAGATGAGAATCGGGATGTTGCAAATATTGGTCAGTGCTTAAAGTTACAAAAGGCAGAAATTGGTACTGACATGAAATAAATTCCCACCGCAGAACTATGACCCTATAACCTTTGAACGATTATGTGCTTTTAATATAGGTAAATATGCAAGGGGAGTCAAGGGTTTGGAACAAATAACCGGGTGACAGGGAGACTACTGGATGGGGTAACGAGAATATAAAAAAGTAGCTCTCTATTTGATGGACTGCAACCAATCATCTGTGCTATTCTTTTTGACAACGTTGTTTACCGGAAAATGAATGACCACACATTAAAAAAGTTGTTTTCGATTATTATTCTTATCGTACTCTTACACATGCGTCTGCTCATTTAGCATACCAGCACCCTTATGGTTATGTAATTACGGTCATTTCTTCGCACCTGCTGCAACCAGAAGCGCATGCATTGATTCATTCGTCTTAGCCCTTACCAATGGAGTTTCACCGTGTCTAGATGCGGCATTAACATCAGCTCCTGCAGAAATCAGTATTTTTACAGTTGCTACATGATTCTCAGAAACTGCGAACAGAAGTACAGGTGCACCATCATTAGTCCTGGTATTGGGGTCAGCGCCAGAATCCATAAGTATCCGCATAATTTCGGGACGGTGGTACAATGCTGCACTGCAAATGGCATTACCCCACCCGTCGCTTATCGCTGGATTTGCGCCCATACTCAGAAGGTATTTAACTGCATCTATCCGGTTATCTAACACGGCGAGTATAATGGGAGTACGACCTTCAGCTTGCGATAAGTAATTGACATTCACACCTCTTTCCACTACAGCACGAAGAGACGCGAGGTCATTGTCTTTGATTGCTGCAAATAACTTATCTTCAGCGTCAGAATTTGGCCCTCGTCCTTGATGTTGCACTGGAGCGTAAACAAGAGGAACTGGTGAAGTAAACGTTTTTACACTCTTTTTTGAAGAACAACTCGTAAGTACGAATGCAAGTGCAGCTGCAACCATAATCATATGTTTCATAGGACCTCCAGATGTAAAATATGTAACATTTGGGTGAAATGTCAAAAGATATATCTAATACAGAGTTGAGGACTGCGGACCAGAGGTGCAGTGTGCATGTATCCCTTTATTATTCTGCAGAAAACTGCTATTCATTCAAATGCAGATAGTTTTCATAATTTTTCCCGCGTCCAAGAATTGTTGTTATACAATATAAATTTTATCCAGTAGAATGGGTGCAACGGCGAGAGCTGGGGGGAGATTCTATTTGTAGGTAATACATTTAATTTCGTTTTTCTTGTGTTAACACCTTACAACAACTAAAAATAATATTCCATAAAAGAGGGTGTTGCGGGAGGTTTTACCGCGCGATCCGGACGTAAGGAGGAATCGCATCGCGGAAAACCTTCCGCATCGGGAGGGGAGTCAAAAAGACAAATGCCATTGATGCGGAAAAAGTGGATATCGCGACAATGGTATTTGGCTTTTTGCGGGGGAGGGTGCGTTTTGCAAACGCAAGCCCCTCCCCCAATTTGGATTTTTTAAAAATAAGCAATAAACCCATTCTACAACTTATAACATTCATTTTATATGGAATTCACAAACTCTTCACGATCTCTTCATCCAGATTTCAAACTTCAGTTGTAGTTTTTAATCAATCACTTAAAGATCGAGTACCTTTTATTATATATTCAGAAAATGAAAACGATGATTTCAGTGAAAAATATGTTGCCTCCATCACTTAAATCCCACAGGGATACCATTTCATTCATTCTCTGTATCACCTTGTGGACCTGGTTATTTCGAAGCTCTATCATGTGGTTGTGGTCACAGGTACATCTGGCTGGCAAATTGTTGACAGTAACTTTTTTTTGCAGTATGGCTGTTATTGCAATTATTCAGGGTATATTGTTTTTAAAAAAGCTTAAGGTACAACCATCTGCACATTCCAGCATTCAAGGGGTTGTTCTTATTTTAATGAGTTTCTTATTACATCTATACAATCAGACATACTCTCAAATCAATGTTGTATCCGCCACACTGCTGATAACCGGTATTCTCGGGTGTCTTCTTTTTTACTTCCCTGCAGCAACCGTACAACGTACTGTAATACCAATGATCACCTTAGTATCTTTACTGCCGTATGCAGATCAAATGAATGACCTTCTCAGTTTTCCACTTCGCATCTGGACAGCCAACGGGATTGCAGGTTTTTTTCAGGCAGCGGGCATTACTATAGTAAATCAATGTACCGTCTTGAAAGCTGAAAATGCCACAACCCATATTGCTACGGCATGCAGTGGTATAAAGGGTGTCTGGGCAATTATAATTTGTTATAATCTCATATCATGGATAGGGAATAAACAATTTACAGTAAAGTGGATTGCCGGTGCAGCATTCAGTGTAGTTATTATTATTCTATTCAATATTTTCAGGATACTGCTTTTAGTCGTCATGTCCTTATTCCACTTGAATCTTTTAGGAACAATCATTCATGAATCGTTTGGAATATTTTTATTTGTTGTAACTGTTTTTATTACACTGTACCTTCTTTTTAAAACCAGACTATTCCCCTCCTATCGAGGCTCTTCTGACATAATTACAGATAGGAAATCTTCCCTGACTATAAGCATCCTGTTTCCAGTCTTACTTTTTTCACTTGCATGTATAATTATTCCCAGAACACCTGGTACAAAAAGCATTCCAGAAATTCACCTTTCAGAGCACAAACCTTATGCATTCAAATCTATAGGTTTTACTGATATTGAACGTCGCTCTCTGACACTCTTCCCTATTGATGCATGGTGCAAATGCACCTTCAAGACGAACAACCTGAGTGGATCACTCGCTATGATTCAATCACCGAACTGGAAAGCCCATCACAATCCACTCAGATGTTTAAAAGGCAGTGGAGCAGATATTAAGGAACCTGAGGTTTTGCAGGTGAACCAGAATTTTTCATTGAAGCAGATCAAAATTGAAAATAAAAACCAGTTTGCCTGCTTCTGGTTTCAGAACCAATTAACAGGAACCCATGATTATTCACAGCGATTATGGGACTGGATGACCGGAAAACAAAGTACATGGACAATGATCAGCATTGTATTTGACCAAGCAATTGACACACAATCAGAAATATTTATTGAATTTGTCACCTGGCTTTATTCAGAAGTTAACAGACTACAGAAGGAGAGGACCTGATGATTACAGAAGATATTGAAACAATTCAAACTACTAAAGTTCAAAAAATGTTTAATGACATCCGCAGTCTGCCGATTACCGGTTTTTTTATTAATGCGATCTTCTGGCTCTGGAACAGCTTGTTTGTCCTCCTTGCAGGAATATTTATCGTTCCTTACTTAATTGTTCCACTGATAATTGGAACTATTGAAGGATCCATACCGGTAGATATACTCCTTTTTGCTTTGTCGACAATTGCAATTGTTGTGGGAAGTATACTGGCAATCATCTTATTTTTTAGAAAATGGCCATACGATTCTGCTAAATTAGCGACATGGAATATCTTTTACGGTATTGAAGGCCCTTTACTGACACTTATTACCTACCGGTTATTCTTTACAAGAGAACTGAATGGAAGCGTAGCAGTGCTTCTGGGTGGCTTATTTCTTTCTATCGCACTTCTCAGTCTCAACTTATTTTTTTCGCATGTAAAAATCCCAAAAAAAGGCAACCTTCTGATTCAGGGTGCCTGGATAATTCCGATACTGATTTCACTCTATTTCGGCACTCTTCTTTCCTTCTATATAGTCCCATCAGCAATCGTGCTGATAAAAGGATTCTTTGGTTTTACCTGGGTTCCATTCTTTTTTTCTGAAGGGTTTATCATTATTTTAATTGCAGCTATATTTCTTTTTTTCAGTGCAACACTTCTTGTTTTCCTGCCAATAGTTTCATCATTCCTTTTTATCAAACAGGGCATTCAATCATTAAAAAGAAGCTGTTTCGTTTTTGGCGTTCGTACCACAATTCTTACAACCGCAACAACCGGGATACTGTTTATTGCTTCAGCAATGATTCTCGATCAACATCAGGGTGGTGATATAATTGAACAGCTGCAAAAACCCATAACCACTCAAGAACAACGCGGCATACTACTTTCACAAGAAGATCGGATTCGAACTCTACTTCTCAACTCCTATCTTGCTTCATACCGGTATTTAGGTACAGTTGAAAATGATCACATATATTCAATGTATCGAGAGTTTTTCCCGAAACCATTCAGCCAGATGCTTCAAAAATGGTATAATACCATTGCATTTCCCTTTCTTTATCGAGGCCCCTCTTTTACATCAAGTCACAACGATGCAAAAACTTTATATGAACAATTTTTCGACATACCAATTCAACGTGCCGAAAAAAACAGCATAAATAAAGCATTGAATGCCACCTGGAACAGGGATGAGGCAAAAGCGGGATTACTCAATACAAATGAAAAGTTTGTGCATCTTGCAGAGCAATCAGTTTCTGTCGCAAAGAGTGGTTCTCTTGCATCCGTTACCATTTTTGAAGAATACCACAATCAGACATTTACAAACCAGGAGATCTTCTACTATTTCACCCTTCCGGAAAATGCAGCTGTGACAGGATTGTGGCTTAGTGATGACAAATCGATACCCAGAAAATATTCTTTCTCAGTATCTCCGCGAGGTGCTGCACAGGAAGTCTACACCAGTCAGGTACAGGTTCAGCGAGATCCTGCCTTACTCGAAAAAGTGGGCCCGATTCAATACCGTCTCAGAGCATTTCCCGTTCCAGCAAGGCAATCTTTAAATAATAGAAACACTTTTGGTTCCAGGACTGTTAGGGATAGTTCAACCTTGCAGCTCTGGCTTGAATATAAAGCAATACCAAATCCTGATGGAACTATTCCAATGCCGGCTTTGCTCGAAAAAAGAAATGTTTACTGGGATGGAAAAACAAAGAGGAGCTTTGACAATTCTTTTAAGTACAAAAGTGCCGACAAATGGATTCCAGATTGCGTTGCTGGCAATTTTCCTGTTCTTAAAGATGAATTTACAGTACCAGTTGACAGCAATCACTTTCTGATGGTCAAAAAAGCACCAGTGATAAATAACTATCATCTATCTGGACATACTGCATTAGTTATTGATCGGTCAAAGAGTATGGAACGGGTAAAACATGATTTGTCTGATGTCATTACCAGGTTACAAAATCAATGTGAAGACCTATCCATTTTTTGGGGTGGCTATGAGTGGACACCAGGGTTCTTAGAAAAGTTCAATATTGATGATATTCAGTTTTTCGGTTCAACAACCCTTACAGATCTTGTTGAACAAACCTTTAGTAATATAGGCCAGACCGACAAGTATTCACAAATTGTAGTATGCACCGATGAAGGTGGTTATGAATTGTCGAAAGATAAAAGAAAATTTAATACGTTTAAGATTCCTCTTTCCATTTTGCACATTGGTGGGAAAATTCCTCCAGCGTATCCCGATGAGCTACTGGAAACAATTTCAAGCAGTAAAGGTTTTGCTGCAGCATCCCTTGAAGACCTGACAAAGCAATACCACTCCCGTTACTTACAAGAGCAAAACAACAATTATATCGGTACGATTGGAAACTACGTGGTCTCGTATTCTGAACATAACCATCCAGCAAGTGATAATCCGGTAAATGCAACCTACCCCGAGCTTAAGCCTGTTTTTATGCAAATGGTGCTTCATGATTTTGCAACACGCCACGATATGAAACAACTGAAAAACCTGGACTATGTTCATAAACTCGCGAAAGCGAACTCGCTAGTTACCAGGTATTCATCCATGATAGTACTTGTTAATGAACGTCAGAAGGAGTTACTTGCGAATGCAGAAGCACGTGATGATCGTTTCGATCGGGAGATAGAAACTGGACACGAGTCCATTTCCAGCCCGGAGAATGCCATGCAGGTTTCAACTGTTCCGGAACCTCATGAATGGGCATTGATACTATGCTGTATTTTGACAGTGATTATTGTTTTCAAGTATCGTCACCAGTTAATGAACATACATTAATACAAATGTATATTTTATCAAGCTAAGGCTCACCAGGATCGTGCCATGCATCGAAATGCATGGCACAGCTTTAAACACAGCTCGTATTATAAGGGCGCATTGCAACGTGCACTTATGGGGTTAGCTTTTTCCGTGGGAAGGTGCGTTTCTAATCATCCACAACACCTCGTTTTGAAGTATATGGGTACCTGGGAGGTGTTATAAGAAATTTCTAATATGGTCGTTCCTCTATCGGGTCGATCCAGATTCTGGTACCAGAATTTCCTTCAATTCTATTTCTTACCTCTAAAAACGGCTTTGACACCTGCGTCAAACCAACCCACTGTGAAATATCGTTATACTTTTTGCCAATCTCCTGAGCGATCGAGATTCCGTTTTTTATCCCTTTTACCGTTTTATTTAGAGTGGATTTTTCATCGCTGAACTCACCGATTATACGTTTGAGACAAACCGTTGAATCCGGTACTCAAGATCAGGTTTTTTACTTTTGTAACTGCTGAATATATTATTCAAGGTATCACGTAGAGTGGAAATCTAACAACTCAACTTCAAATGTAATATGATGTAACTGTTTCTCCTGCTGCTCCTGCTGCAGAAAGCAGGATAATTATTCAATATATATAAGACAGTTGTTAGAAAACACCATTTTTGGAGAATAAACCAGTAAGGTACTAAGTGCCACATGCAGATACCGCAGTAAATACCCCTCCGACGACGCCAGAGGCCACTGGGTGAGGGCACAAAAAGCTGTTGGCTATTTGCTATTGGCAGTTAGCAAAGAAGTTCATAATAACAGCTAATAGCTAAAAGCCTACTTCTAATAGCATTCTTGTAAAACCCCCACCAAATCGCCTGGCGTCCATATAAAATTGAAAAATGCAATGGGGGAGCTACTGTTGTCTGGCGACAACATAAAAAGTACCTAAAAATTGTAAGTTCTGGTAAATTAGCTTATACTAAATAGCAGGTATGATTATGAAAACACTATTTGAGTATATCGATTATCGGGAATATGTCAGGGACTATTTTGCCTGTAAAAAGGCAAATAACAAGTATTATTCCTTACGCACCCTCTCTGAGCAGGCAGGATTCAAAGCTCGGGATTATCTGATGCGGGTCATGAATGGAACCAGGAATATGTCGGAACGGGGGATCAGAATGTTGTCTGAAGCCATGAAACATTCTGAAAGAGAATCCAGCTACTTTAAAAATATGGTTCTGTTCAATCAGGCGGAAGACACATTATCCAAAGCACGGTATTTCAAAAAACTCCAGGAATATACCCGTCAAAACAGCCAGTCATTACTGCGGGATGATCAGTATGCCTATCTGTCGCACTGGCACAATGTGGTGCTTCGTTCCTTGCTTCCGTTACTCGAAAATCCATCAGATTATCGTAAAATTGGAAAGATGCTGGATCCACCGTTGACCGAAAGTGAAGTTCGCAAATCGGTGGAGCTGCTGCTGAAACTTAACATTATCAGTAAGGATGCATCCGGGAAATTTTATGTTGAGGCTACAGATCTCTCTGTAAGTGGTCAGCTTCAATCACTTGCTTTGACAAATATGCATAAGATGTTCATTGAGCTCTCCCGCCGTTCACTTGATCTTCATAAATCTGAGGATCGGGACATTTCCGGGGTCACCATGAGTATCTCATCGGAGGGGTACAAGAAGATCAGGACTGAACTTAAGGAGTTCAGGAAAAAACTGATGAGCATCGCTGCAAGTGACACAAATGAAGACCGGGTTTACCATTGCAACCTTCATCTGTTTCCCGTTACCAAACGAGGTATTCGATCATGAACCATTTGATAACAATAATGATTATACTGTCAGCTCTGCTGATGCGATGTACAACAGATACACAACTTGCAGGCCTTTCAACAGAGCTTGAAAATCCAGTTTACGTTGGTGTCGTTCTGGACGCACATATGTCACCTGCAGCAAAGGCTCATATTGCTGTTTATAAAATAATCGGTATCAGTACCAGTGATAAAATGATCGATACCTTCGGTGTAGAACTCACTTCAAAGACAACAGGCAATACGGGAATGTTTTCGTTAAGTGATCTATCCTCTGGTGATTATGCAATTCAATCTTTTTCTTCTGACAGTTCCTTGACAGCTTTAAAAAGGGTGTCTATAAATTATACGGGATCGACAATCCACGACACGCTTATCCTTGGAAATCCGGGAACTATCCGTGGTGTTGTCACCCGGGGAGGGCAACTGCCGAATTCCACCAATACTGCAGTTAAGGATGGGGATATCAGGATTGTGATACAGGAGATAAACAGGAGCGCAATTACCGGACCAGATGGAGTCTTCAAGTTCACGGGTGTGCCTGAAGGTGTTTACACACTTGCAATCTATCCTGGTGATAATTTTTTCTCTGAAATACTTAAGGCGGTAATTGTTACGGCGGATTCAGTTACTAGTATTGATACAGTGCTGCTGGAACGTATTCCCTGGGTTAAACCACCCAAGCCAGTCAATCTGACCTGTGCCTACGATACAGTTTCAGCATCAGTGAAACTCACATGGAATCCGGTGAAAATAACAAATTTACTTGGGTATATTATCGAGCGAAGATTTCAGGAAACCATTCTCGAACCGAATCGCATTTTTAGCAAAGATACAACGTATACTGAATCCCTTTTAACCTATCAGCCAGGAAAACAGATCTATTACAGTGTCCGCTCGCTAACAATCCAGTATGAGGAGAGTTATCCGGAGGGACCGGTCGGTATTCTTGTGGTCCATTAAAACCATTTGCACAAGCATAACACTATGAAGGAGTTCGCCATGAAAAAACGAATGTATACACTACTCAGTTTGAGCCTGCTCACATTTACGGGCAGCTTTGCAAACTCATCCGTTAATGATCCGGTCTTTTCCGATACGTTGAAAATAGTCGCTTCGAGTTTACCATCAGGGATAACGACACCATTTATCATTTGCGACACCACACATATTAGAATAATCAGAAACCGTATGCAGCAGATAATTACAATGTTTTCTGAATTAAGCACATCAACAAACATCTCTTCCCCATCGGTGATGGGATACCGGGGGCTTGGCCTTTACAGTACAAAGGTCATGGACATGAGTATATGCAATGCGTACAAAGGATATATGAGTGTTGTGACATCAATGGTTAGTTCGCGTATTGATAATCTAACCGATTACAACTCAGAAACAGAACGCCTCATCGCGAAAATTGGAGTTTCTGAAAACCTCTCCACGATGGTCAATGGTGAACAGGTGATGTTCTCTTCACTCATCCCGGATAACTTCAAAAAAAACGAGACACGATACGGTCTGCTTGTACTTGAATTACTCACGGATACCTTCGATATAGACTTTTCTATGCTGGAAAGCCGCTATTCATATACCCCCCCGCAAAAGAAACAGCCTATATTCAGTGATCTCAAAATGACCTCTGCACTTGAACTCTCCTCCACACGTTATGGTTTCAGACTGAATGCACCTGAAGGAGTTGCAGCAATTTCAAATGCACCATCACTGACCGGAACTTTTTCATCAAGTCTTTCCAGTATAGATTCAATGGTAAAAACTTCAATACCAGTGCTTGATTCGCTGACCAACAATTACGATAGTATTCATTTTACCGGTTCTTCGATATTCAGTCCCGATGTCCATAAGCAAAGCTTCCTTATAAAGACAACTGATCTGGGACTTGTGTATCTGCAGCCGGTTGCCTGGTATGTTGGAGCAATAGACAGAATAGCGTTTCTGTGGATTTACTCCAGTGATACACTGTTTGATATGGCTGCACTCAAAAAATTTGCAGGTCAGGTGAGTACTGTAAAAAAAATATCGTTTACAAAGAGACAAGGTGCAGTACGACCCATAATGAAGAGCGATCTTTCGGGTCGGATAGTGTCCGAAGGTGCTTTGAAAACAGCAATTCTAAAACCAGGGTGTTATTTGAACGTTGGCAAAAAAAGCGGCCGATCAATCATTGTGGACCGATAATCAGGTGCCGCCCGGAAGTGAACACACCGTCAAACAGAACTTTCGAAACCCTGCCGTTAATTGCAAAGAGTGAAACAGTAATCCGGTCGGAGTGGGTAAGCGTGATTTGAAGTGAAATGGTGTTATTTCTTAGCCATGGAATCTTATCAGCTCAGCTATAAATGTGATCCGATGCAGCCAATTCTCCTACTGCAGAAAGCAGGATACTAATTCAATATATATAAGACAGTTGTTAAAAAACACCATTTTTAGAGAATAAAGCAGTAAGGTAATAAGTGCAACATGCAGATATCGCGGTAAACACCCCTCCGGCGACGCCAGAGGCCACTGGGTGAGGACATAAAAAGCTGTTGGCTATTTGCTATTTGCTATTGGCAGTTAGCAAAGAAGTTCATAATCACAGCTAATAGCTAAAAGCCTACTTGGGCTTCTTTCATGTGCCTCAAAAAGGTTGCCAGGCACCTGAAAAACCACTGACAATTACACTATGATTCAGAAACGAAGTGCCTTCCGTCAGCTCAGACTCTCACTAAGCCTGAGCGACTCATATATTAATGGTTGCGGCGATTACTAAAGGGGTACATATACCATGTGTTAACCATTGTGTCTTTTTGCTTATGAGATCAGAATTGTTTTTACACCCGCTTATCCTGAGTCCAAATCTATGGATGAAGTGAAACTTACAAAGAATGTGATAAATAGTTCTTTTCTGTCTCCTGTCCATTCTTTAAAAACGGCTTCGGTACCTGTGATAAACCATCCTATTGTCAACATCCTATATTCTTTGCCAATTCTGCTGGGTAACCGAGATTTCATTCAATTTTTTCCGGTTCAATCGTATGCTGATATCTTCTGTCTGCTTGATAAGGGTTTGAGTCAGATTAACTAAAAATTATACTGAATTATAAAAAATCATGTACATTGTTTCTCATTTAATTATATTAAAAAAGAATAGAAAAAGTGTCGAAGCACACAAAAAGCGGTCTAGTGATGGTAAGTTATTATAAATGTGCATTTTATGGAGCAATGTAGCTGACTTCTTTCGTTATTATGCTGTTGTTTAGTAATATAATTAAAACAGATAACATCCATTTGTTTACTTTGCTTAAACCTCTCAAGGTGTTGAATTCACAAAACTTAAAAAGTACAACCTACACCGGGGTTACATATGTTCGGAAATAAGTTTATCAATTCAGTTCTCAACCGGCTGCCCAGGAAATACTGGAACAACCTGAACCGTGCTATTGCATTCTTCTCACCGCGTACCATTGGTTCTCCGATTAAATTCTCGTTCAGGGGATTCACACTCAAAGAATACGACCTTCGGAAGGTCGATAATGGACTTCTACAGGCATATCTTGATTTCTGCTACCCGGCGGATGAACTACCCGATCGGGAGCATGAGATAGAGATTGATAAGCAATATTGGCCATCAACTTCGACGTTTATTGTCACTCGAGACAGCGATATGCGGATTGTCGGGTGCATGCAGTATGTTCTTAAAACACCTGGAGTGAAGCTGCCTGTGGAATGCGCGCAAGTCGTTCCGGAGTTTGGTGGAATTCATGCCGGTTCAGAGCTACTGGACAGACTACCGAGGGGATCGTTTGCAGAGTTTTATCGCTGCAGGCGGGCAATGAATATCAATTACACTGAGGCAAATGTTGTATTGCCGATATTGTTTAAAGCTGGGCTGGCAAAGACGTTTCAGACAAAAACAGACTTTTGTCTATTATCATTCGACAAAGAAAACCGGCATCTTAAAAGATTATATAAAGAAAAACTGGCATTTGACGAATGTAAGATTAATGTGATATATAATTCATGCCCTAAAAAATGGGAACTCCTTTATGTCTCATCCCGATTCTGGAATAAAGAATTTGCGGCTTTGAGTAAAGGTCATTTTTCTCTAATGCTGTTTTTCCGTAATAATCTTCAAATACAAGGTATTCATCATAAACAAATACCTGAGCCTTCTCTTCCAGAGGAAGATACCGTTATTTTTGCACAATTAATTACAACAAAAAAAAGTTCTATACGGAAAAACAGGTATGCAAATACAGTGCAATATAAAGAAAATCTAATGTCGCCTACAAAATAGAGAAAAGGCATGTTGTTGAAAATATTATCGTCTTCCAGAAAAAATATATGGAACCTGCACTGAGAAAATTCGAAACAGGGCTAACAAAGGGCTGATGAAAATCCAAAAAATATTTACTCTATACTATGAAAAGCTTAAATTATTATGAAAAACTTACCTGATAATGCAGTAGACGCAGAATATCTTGTGCTTGTTGGTGAAATACTAAAACCATTCAAACAGCTCTCCTATGACTATTTGGGAGTCAAATCGGGCCACAAAGTACTGGACATAGGCTGTGGCATTGGTTTAGATACAAGTAAACTTTCTGAGATGGTTCAACCGGATGGAAAAGTTTTTGGTATTGACATGGATGCAGTTATGATTCAAAATGCAAAAAAAGCAGCGATAAAAGAAAAGCATCATGATATTATAAAGTTCATAATCAGTAATGCAGAAAAACTGCCTTTTGGCTCTAATCATTTTGATTCCGTGAGAGCTGACAGGGTGATTCAAAACGTTACAACACCAGAAATAGCCCTGAATGAAATGATTCGCATAACAAAAAGTAATGGGCGCATTGTTATTTTAGATACAGATTGGAACACTCTTTCAATAGACACCTCTCAAGTTGATTTATGTCAAAGATTAAAAAACTATCTACTCAGAGATTTCAACAGGAATGGATTTGAAGGTGTTCAGTTATATAAATACTTTAAAAGCAAAGGTCTTTACAACATCCAATTTCATATTTGTCCAGTTGCTATGACCAATTATGAGCACGCCAGGAAAAGTCTACTGTTAGATAATATCGAACAATGCGCTTTAAAAGACGGTATAGTAACAGAAGAAGAACTATTTCATTGGCACAATGAGCTGGAAAACAATAGGTTTTTCTTTGGAACTGTTAACCTGATGCTCATTTCGGGATGCAAACCCTGATCACATATCTTTTAGTACTAAAAAAATAAAAATTTAGGAGAATTTATATATGGCATGCATAACTTTGACTACTGATTTCGGAACAAAAGACGGTGCTCCTGCTATGATGAAAGGGGTAATCTGGAAAATAGCTCCTCAGGTTAATATTGCAGATATAAGTCACCATATACAGCCACAGAATGTCTTAGAAGCTGCAATGTTGCTTACCCATTCATTTTCTTTTTTTCCTGATAATACCGTTCATGTTATCGTTGTTGACCCAGGTGTTGGAACCACACGAAGACCTATTGCAGCAAAAATCAATTCCCACTTTTTTGTCTGTCCTGATAATGGAATTCTCACTCTGATTCTGGAATCAGCAGAAGCAAATGGATGGTATACAGAAGTTGTAAACCTCGACAATAAAGCGTTTTGGCGTGATGAAGTAAGCGATATATTCCATGGACGAGACATTTTTGCTCCAATAGCTGCACATCTTTCCCTTGGAATTCCACTAAGCAAACTTGGCACACCTGTATGTCATGATCTGGTTAGATTTCATTTTCCTCTTCCTGAACGTACCGATTCAGGCTGGAAGGGAGAGATTATTTACATCGATTCATTTGGAAATATATTAACGAACTTTTTTGAACAAATTATAGGAAAGCCTGAAGTGCTGACGTTAAGATTAGCAGATGTCAATATTAATAAATTTGTGCGGACTTTTGGCCTGGGAAACCCACAAGAGCTCATTGTTTTATTCAGCACAGCATCCAATCTGATGATTTCAGTTAGAGATGGAAATGCTGCTGAAAAATTAAATGCTAAAATCGGTGATGCCGTCGAGTTATTTATATCATAAAAGTTACTATCAACATAAGTCTGCTCACCAATATCCGTTCCTCATGGCTTCCTGAATGCTTCTCCCTATCCAGACTTGATTTGCTTCAAAGCAGGTACAATGTTTTGGAGACGTAGCTGCATGCAACTACAAAATTCCACAAAAACTTACCCCGTTCATGTAGAATACCATACCGAAGAGTGTTCAGTTTTTCAGCGCACATGAGCGTCTAAACTAAAAACCAATTACAAAAAAATATTTCAATTGCAAAATTACTTTCATTATGATACGATTCATATCACAATAAAAATATTCGAATTCTTAAAACCACAGAATCGGTTTTTCCATGCAATTTCTTGATCGGGACATTTCATGTTATAATAATCCGCTGTTAATCAAGTACGCTCAAGATCGCGGAATTTCTGAAAAAGTTCTCTTTAAAGGTATTGAGGAATATAATAATTTGCTGGCCAACCCGCTTGAGTGGGCTGATGCCAGAGTCGTAGTAACCTTTTTGGAAAATTTCAGAATTGCCTTTGGTGGATCAACTTCTTCCATAGTTGAAGCTGCAACTGAAATATCTAAAAACCAGATTAGTTTTTTCCAGTTATTTTTCTTGAAAATCTCTCCTCTTAAGCTTGTTGCAAAAACACTTACAAAGCATGCTGAAACAAATATTGCAAAATCTGTAAAAATGTCTTTACAGCTCACCGCTCCAGGTAAAGCTATTTATAGAGTACGCCCTGATAGTCAGCCAGGAAAATATTCTGAATGTATTTGTGCATATAACAAAGGGTGTGCAATTGGAGTTGTTCTTCTAAAAGGACTTAAAAATCTTCACGTTAAAGAACTCTGTTGCGCTGCAACAACCGATGCAGAAGAATGTGTTTACGAGTTCACCTATGACCCTGATCCCCCTGTAATTGAAAAACTCAAATCCTGGTTCTTTTTCCGTATCCGCTCCCAGGAACAGATTTTAGCCCACATGGAAAGTGCACACCAGCAGTTGCAGAAAAAACATGACCAGATAAAATCGCTTCAGGAGTTTTACTCGCATTTAATGGCAAACATGGATGAAGCTGTTGTCTGGTGCGATAAGGATGGAATCATCGGATTCTGTAATCCAGGTTTTTTACGCATCAGTGGACTCAACGAACAGGCAATAAAAAGCAAGTACTTTTTTGACATAGCCCGCTTGTCCACCGAAAACGGGCGGGATCTGCTCGAACGATGTATTGGTAAATCAATGCAGCCGCTCACGCTCCAGATGCAGTTCCCGGAAAATGGGAATGGAATGAAAATCGGCGAAGCGAGTGTAATGTACGTAGAGAGCTCCGGCCAGGTGCCTGGTTTTCTCATCGTAATCCGTGATGTCACCAGGGCACGGGAAATCGAAAAGAAACTGTATCTGGCGGAAAACCGTTACCGCTCGCTTTATGAGAATTCACCCGCGCTGATCGTCGGACTTAATACCGGCGGAAAGATTATCTATGCCAACCCGGCCGCAGTTGAAAATCTGGGTTTCAGCGAAGAAGAACTGAAAAATATGAATTTCACGGATCTCATTTCACCCGATTCAGATACCGAAATTCGAAAGGCTTTTATCGACAGGTTTGTTGATATTTCCCAGCTTACCGAGGTTCATTTCAAAACCAGGGATGGACAGTGGAAAGCCGCCGCGATAAGTCTCTATAAGCTTCTCGATGAAGATGGAAAAGTAGCCGGCATGGCAGCTATCGGGGTCGATATCACCGAAACTCAACGGTTGAACGAACAGATTATCAAGACCCAGCGTATGGAACTGCTTGGACAACTGGCAGGCGGTCTCGCCCACGATTTTAAAAATATCCTTTACACCATTAATGGGTATAGCCAGATCATTAAGACGAAAACTGCAGAAGAGAACACCAGAAAGATGTCAGAAACCATCTTTACTGCTACAAGCAGAGCAAACGAACTGGTGCAAAAGCTTCTCTCGTTCAGCAGGGGTGATACAGAGATACACCAGGTCAGAACCAATCTCAATGAAATTATAAAAGAGGTACGAGGATTGATGACCGGGTCGATCTCGAGTTCGATAACGATCCATTTCCAGATTCCCGATGAGCAGTTCTTCATTATAGGTGACTCCGGAAGCATTCACCAGGTCATCCTCAACCTTTGTATGAACGCACGGGACGCGCTGCTTGAAAAATTCAGTAATGGTGGTGAAAAGGTAATTACCATCAGTGTTTACAGAATAGAGCAAAGAAATGAAGTTCGTGTCGAAGTCGCCGACAACGGTCCGGGAATACCACCACATATCATCGAAAAAATATTCGATCCATTCTTTACAACAAAGAAAGGTAAGGGAGGTAACGGCCTTGGTCTGTCGATGGTATACGGTATTGTCAAACAACACAAAGGGACAATTTCGGTTGATTCAAAGCCAGGAGAAGGTACAACATTTTTGATCGATCTGCCACTGGTCCCTGTTGATAAGGAGCAAGCAACGACCGCTTCAAATGCAATTATGGTTCTCGATGATGAACCGGGGATGCGTGCATTATGCGGTGAAGTACTTCGCCATTACGGCTATGAATCGGTGGAATTTGAGTGCACTGAAAATGCAATCAAATGGTTGAGCGAAAACAGAGAACATGCCTGGTTCGCAATCTCCGATGTGTTCATGCCCGATATGGATCCTCCAACGTTTCTCAGGACCTGTAATGGTATCAAGGAGGGGTTCAAGGTCTTCTGGATCAGCGGATTTCCGATTTCCGAAAATCTTAAATCCACAATCTCTCCCGAGGGTTTCATGATGAAACCTCTGACGCCGTTCGATTTAATGGAACGAATAAAAAAATTCGCGATTCTCCCTCAACAAGAGGTTGTCACTGATGGTTGATTTTGCGTAGTGTCTCTCAACTTTCAGTATACCCATTGACTGTGATCTTTTTCATTTTAACAGGTTTTTACAGGACGGTCCTGACGGTCCGTCCGTGTGGTTTCGATGGCAGAGATTACTTCCATACCCTTAATCACCTTGCCAAATACCGGATGCCGGGATTCACCAGGACCGAACCAGTCAAGAAAATCTTTGTGAGCGGTATTGATAAAAAACTGCGATCCACCACTGTCTGATTCACCAGTATTTGCCATAGACTTCTTCATCGCCCAAAGATGATAACACAACGGAATTGTACCTTCCAGATAAACATGCCCCCCTCCCACATCATGTGGATACTCTTTAAATTCTATGATAGAAAAATCTAAATCAATCAAAGTCTGTATCACTTCAGACATCGGGTACTGTAAATTATATTGCGGAGGACTTTTATACTCTTCAAAGCCATAATAGTCAAGACTGTCATTGCAGATAATAACATCCTTATCCAAATAACCCATTTCGAAGGGGACTGGGGGACTGAGTGGTAAGATTTGAGATTTTGCCTTTATTCCATGTCAATTTGAATGGGACGACTCCACACTCCAACTTATTCCTGTATTTGTGAACTGAAACAATCAAACTCTTTAACACGCAAAACTGTTTTACCCATAACGATAAAAGAATTAACATACGTCTTTGGAGTTTTTCAGATGAATGATTAAAAAAAAGGTGAGGCTTTCTTTTCTAATCGTAATTATTGCCGATTGACAATATTAAGTACCTTATTCAGATTAGTCAGTTCAAACAATTGATTAAGGTATGCTTCTGAATTTTTATTTTCATTTAATATGATCAATTCTCGTTGCTCGTTGTGCATTAACGTATGATAATAAATAATAACACCAAGCCCATGACTATCTATAAATGTTGCGTGAGTAACCTCAAGAATAATCCGGGGGTACATTTCGTTATAAAAATGATCTAATTTCTTTTGAAATATTTTTATCACATCAGCATCAATAATTCGCCCAGTTAATTCAATTACAGGGACTTCTTCATTCACTACCTTCTTATTCATTTCCATTTCAGTGGTGTTATCTAAATTGTTCATTGTGCCCTCAATAAAGGTTAAATTTAATAAGCGTATAAAAAGGAATTTGTCAAAGTTCAGACAGATTCACTTTCTAATGTTGGAATTGAATTTTACTACTTTATTTCTATCAAAAAGTATTCCTAATAGCTGCGCTTTCTGTCCGTATCAGAAATAAAACTTATTTGAACAATGTATCTATAGTAAATAAATCTAACCCGGCAATGCGGGATTAGATTTATTTTAAAATTCAGATTTTTTCTACATTCAAAAGCCTGAACTGCAGGGCATGCAGCTATTTTATTTGATTTTCTATTAAAATAGTTTTATTTTTGTTCCTGGTGATTATTTTTAATTGACTTGCATAGGGCACTGATAAAACATGCGATTCATCGGCATTGTTGATTGTGTATAGTCTTCTGCCTAAGAGATTAATCATATAGTTTTCGCGATCTGAAAAACCCCTGTTTGAGATATGCAGCGGTTTATTTGAAACAATACTAACAACATCTTTTGAATCCGGTGGTAGAATATTGTGCAGCAGTTTCATTTGTGCCCAGTATAAATTCTTCGGTTCTATACTTTGGGGAGGGATATTCTCAAAATAATTTTCATACTGATCAGGCAATGCAGATTTTTCTAATGTATTAATTCCAACTTGAACATTATTTCTGCATGCACCCTTTGATGTAACCCACTTGACATACTGAACAGATTTGATATTCCACCATGTTTCATTGAAACAAAGTTTAGGTGACAATACACCTCCAGATTGATACATGCGACTTCCTTTGCCAATATCAATTTCTGTAAAAAGATTGTACTTTTGATTATAATTCTGTGCATGATGATCAAAACAAATATCTGTCCCCTTACCCTGCATAAAAACATTATGGTGAGCACCACTACTTTCAACACTAAGATCATGAATAAAGAGACCAGTGATTTCAAAATTGCTGAAAATATTATAGCTTCCATAGCAATTTATTCCGTGATGACCATGTAATTTTGCAGCACCACGTACTGGACCGAAATTCATCAGTAAACGATCGATTGATATATGAGAAGCTGATTTTTCAATCCAGATACCCAGATCAGCACCTGTAATTGTCACATTTCTTATCCATCCGTTCGAACAGCCTGTAAAACCAATACCATTGTAACCTTTTTCATGGAAATTATGACCATCCCAGGCATTATCTGGAAATTTTATTGTAAGGTTTTCTATACCCATATCAGTTATATTCCCACTGAAAAGGATCATTGCACCTGAATAGGACCATTTAGTATATTTCCCATTGAAATGAGGATATAGCTCCTCTATACCTTTTTTAAATAAAATACAGCATGAATCAACATGCTGACCACGAAGAGCAATTCCGCCTTTTTTGATCTGCAATGTATCAGAAATAACATATGTCCCATTTGGAATGAATACAGCACCTTTTGATCCACACCTTTTGATTGCATCTCGGAAATATTTTGTATCATCAGTTACACCGTCTCCTTTTGCCCCGATTTCCTTTACATTTACAGAAACAGTATAAACAGGTACTGCCGTTTTACCGTTTTTATATCCAGCATTAGTAAAATCTGGAATGATGGTTGTTTTCCATTTTTCACCATTTTTTCCCCATAATGTAGATGTTTCAGATCGTGCTTGAATTGTTGAAAACATAATAAAAAACGCTAATCCTAAAAACTTTGAAAATGTCATTTTTCTCCCATTTGTTATCATATCATGATTCACGTAATTATTTATTCCTAAGTGCTTGTTACAAGAGCATGAAAGATTACATAATAACTCCTTTGGTTTTTCCAAAAAAAACATTAACATTTCCCTTATGCAACTAATTTTTTTATAAAATTTTGTAAAACATTCGAAAATAATTGTGACATTATAATTTCCCTTATGCAATCTATTTTTTTAATTTTTTTTACAAAAATATGTGAAAATAATTGTGGCATTGAAATTTCCCTTATGCAATCTTTTTTTTGAATCAATAAATGTCGATTAAAACAAAATGATGAAACAGACATAGCAATATAATCATCATCATCATTTATTTTCTGTTAATTCATATTCTTAACAGTATATTATGTATCATGTGAAGAATGTAATAATGAGGCTAATAGGTTTATGCGAATTGCACGTCTTATATGTTATTCTTAGCAGTGACTGTTAATTGGGCAATGTTATTCAGATATGGAAATAATAGTGTAAATTTTGAAAGGCAAATCTCATTATTGTCTTAATCAAACAAACCGTTTTATTTCAGTAGGATGAAAGACACTGGGATGAGTACTTATTTTCAACCTGTAATGCGCATGCGATTGATTAAATGATGCAATAATTATTGTAACCATCTGTGAAATGCGTCCTTCCACAAGCTAATGTAAAACATGAATCCAAATTTATTTCTCTATGTGATTTGCAGTAGATCTCGAAGTCATCCAACTTGTTTTTTAAAGCATTACAAGTTTTTGCTGACAAAAGCAGCAAATGGTGCCTTCTACTTTTTGAATCTTTTACAGGCTGCAGTGCTTCCTTAAGAATGATATGAACATTGCTTCCACCAAATCAAAATGCACTCACCTCGTTTTTCTTGGTTTGTCTTCCCTGTGCCAAGTGGATTGCTTATCTGTTACATAAAAAGGAGAATTCTCAAAATTGATTTTTGGGTTTGGCTTTTGATAGTGAAGTGTTCCTGGAATTTTTTCGTGATACAGGCAAAGTGAAGCTTTTATCACGCTTGCTATTCCAGAAGCGATTGAAGGGTGGCCGATATTTCCTTTGATTGATCCAATATGACAGAACTGTGTTCGTTGCGTATTTGTGCTCTATAAATGCTTTAGTAAGAGCTTCGATTGCAATTGGATCGCCAAGTGGTGTCAGGGTTCCATGTGCCTAAATATATGAGATATCATCAGGTGAAGTTTTGGCATTTGATTGAGCCAAAGTGATTACCTCAGCTTAACCCATCACTAAACATCGTGCCAGTTGTTCTTTCATCAAATGGGTAAAACCATTGCACAGCCGGGAAATGCTGCTTATGTAATTTACACATCAAGTTCCACCAGCCCCCCCAAAAAGGGACATCAACACCCATCTTTGAATTGTTAACTGTCTTCTTTGGATGCAGGACTGCTTTTATTAACAACAGATGATCGGATTTTACAATAGAGTATCCTTTGCATAACTGCCTCTTACACGGCATTTACAATGATGACTTTTGTCATTTACAACAATCCAAATTAAGCAATTCTCCATAGCGATATTCATATTCTATTGGCTGAAAGTAATTTGAGCCACCAGCTGGATATAAGGTTATTTCCCCAAAGTATATTTTGCCGTCTAAATTGTATAGATCTATTCTGGCGAAGGGCAATTCTTTTGAAAGTATCGAAGCGATTTCAAGCATCTTCTCAAAGTTCTTCGGTTTTGGCAATATTTTGCTTTTGCTCGGTAAGTTCCCATACAAAATGGGCAATTTAATCCAATTCGTGTCATAAAATCCCTGTGAATGCTTAATAAATCTATCGAAATCGACTTGAACCACTTCTGGCTTACCATTAAAGCAGAGTATTTTGTAGTCTTCAGGTATTTGTCCCTTTGAATCAGTTAAATATTTTTCCACAATTAGACGTGGTTTAACATTTTTATATACCCATTCTCGTCTTGTTTTATAATATTTTGTGTGAAGCCATTTATTAACAGTTTTACTGACCGACTTGTAAGATAATTCATTCTTATTAATGCATATCATATTTAGTCCTGACCCGTGTGTTGCCTTTATTACAAACTGTTTAGGCAATTTTTCGTAATCATTTTCAGTCAAATTATCTTCTGTAAGATATATATCATTCAGATACTTTTTTCCAATTTTGCTTTCCACGTAGTACCTGACCTCTATTTTGTCTACTAGGGTACTAAACCAATCACGATGGTAATTTAATTTTATCCAATTTAATTTATCAGTTATCATTACAGGACTTTTCAAATGCCTTGTACTTCTGCCCCTAAACCAATAATAGTAACAATATGTAAATATTTTATCACTCAGAAATGACAAGACAATGCTCAAGGTTGTTCTTCCTATAGTACCCAAAATATTATCGGGTAATTTTTTACCATAGTTCATATTATTTCCCTTTTAATTAGTACCCATGTTTATAAGTTCCTGTTTCATATATTGTGGGTAATAAAATTGAACCCAGATATTGGTAAAGTCATTTTTTTTATTTTACCCTTAAATATTTAAACTCATCCCGTTGCAATTTACAGTATTCCACAATTTCATCAGTATAATTTCCGAAAAGTGGCGTTCCATGCACCTGTAGAAAATTAATTCCCATATCAGCAGTATTGATCTCTATCACAATTATCTTATCATCTTTGTTAAATGCTAAATCAAAACTTAATAATCTCTGTGATGGAATTTTAGCGGCAACAGTTTTTACAAATGGGATTATTTTATCAAATCCGTGCATTTGTAAGCCTTTAAAAAGTTGATCCGAATCGGGATTATGAGCATATTTCGTACCTGTAATACTATTTATACCATACGTATTAAGGATCCCATTCTTTAAATCAACACCAACACTGATACCTCCAGCTCGCTGATTGTCGCAGAAGCTTCCTTTCCTACCCATTCTTAAAACGATATTTAACACTTGTACTGTTTCATCTAATACAGACCTATATGTGTAAACCCGAAATGTGTTTACTGATGTTTCATTAAAATTTTCATAAAAGGGGTATTGCTTAATTACACGCTGAATTACAAAATTTTTTTGATATAAATCAACAATTATCTTTAAAGTCGTGCTATTACCATTGCAATCAATGTGTTTACCGTTACTATATATATATTTGCGAACATTGGTTCCTCCACCAGATTCAATAGATGGCTTGACTACAATGTCTTCTTTAATAGATGAAAAAATCTCCTGAGCCCGCAGTGAGGTGATTATTTTATTTGAAGAATCCATAAAAGTTCCAGAACTATTCTTCAAAAAGCAATATGGAAATAAAATATTGGGATAATATATATCGTAATTGCATTTATTACTTATGTGATCAGACATATTAATATCATTGAGCCTTCTCTCAATAATGGCATAATATATATCTTCAGGAATGTATCTATATTCAGGTATTTCAGAAATATTTACATAATAACGTAACCATTCTGTAGTTATATTGGGAAAAAGAGTTTTCCAATATTTTTTATGTTTATTCTCCAGTTCAACATCAATTTTACGAAAAAGTGACGGTTCATTCCTTTTTATTTTTTGGATTTTTACTCGAAGCCTGATAATCCTAAGCAAAATGAATAAACGTTCAAGGTATTTATTTATTATTTTTTCACTGTTTTTTAAATAAATGTTCATTCTTATAATTATCCTTTTTATATTATAGATAACAGTTAACTACTTGAAAACACATACTATGCATTGAGATATTGTTAAATCAGTATTTGCCCTAAATGTAATTTATGTCAAATTCTGACAAACTTCGGGTGAACGAGATGCGCGTTCATTATTTTCAGCAACTCTCCATAACGATACTCATATTCAATTGTTTGTAGGAATGTCGAACAACTAGCCGAATAGAGTGTAGTTTCTTCAAAGTTTCAATTTAATCCAATTATATTTATCAACAACATTTTGAGCATCTTCAGGTGAATAGTTCTTCTCATTCTTAGCCAATAATAAATCTTGATAAATGTCTCATCATTAAAGAATGATATCCCTTTACATATTAAACGCCACCCTAATTTACTAATGGAATTATTTGATAGTTTCCTGATAAACATTTTCTTGATATTCTCTTTTAATAATAAGTATTCCAAATCTCCTAATGAAATACTTTATTTTTTTATATAAACTATTCAAACCATGATTACATAAATAACGTTTTCTGACAAAATTATAACCATAAGCTAAATATTCACGGAAAAATTGTTCATGCTTTTCATAATTGTATATTTCAGGGTTCCTTGGCTTCAAACAATAAATAATCTTTTCAAAGTTAATTTCCTGCAAATTTGTAAATGGTTGTATTCTCTCGATATGTGATCGACCTTTTAGCGAATTTGTAATAACCAAAGAAACTCCTTTATCATTATTGTTATCTAATTTGAGTTCGTTTACTCTCCAAAAATCAGCTATGGTAATATCACTTAAATGTACTCCTGTTGCAAATTTACATTGATAACATTTTTCAGATAATGTAATATTTTTGTGAAAACCGCGAAAATACGGGTCAATTTCAGCTGAATTTCTATAAAAGGATGTATCGGATAATTTTACTAGAATTTCTTTAGATTTCCATCCTATACCCTTGTATCTAAAATCAACTACAGTAGGATTACTATTTCTATTTTTTTTGATGGAAATTATGTGGTCACGAAATAATTTTGGTGACGGTACACCATGACATATAAAATCACAAGTTAATAAATTTTCTTTATTGCAATCCTTGGTAATTAACTTTAAAGCAGCAATCTGACATGGTGTCCCTGTAAATAATACTTTCTTGTTTTCTTTTAATATTTCGATTACCTCTTTGAATGAAAAACCTATGTAACTCTGAACATATTTTGATTTCCTTTGCAATGAAATATTTACTTCATCATAAGCTGGAACATGTACGATTCGGATGTTCTCTTTGTCGTAAATTGCTCCATAAACAACCCCGTTTTCTGATATTATTTGGTTCGCTAATGCTGTAAAGATACCACCAGAGGAACTTTTCATTACAATTGCATTGCTTTTAATATGACCGTAGTATGCTTTTACATTGAAATTATTACCATCCGTATCAATTTTCATTTGTTTTATACAAGTATTAATACATTTTCTACAATTGACACATTGGCTTTCATCAATAGAAGGTGTATAAAATCCTTTAGAATTTTCGGACATTGAAATGCACGATTTAGGGCATATATTAAAACACCCAAAGCAACCGTAACAACCGTTTTTAATTAATTCTTTCGTTTTCATAGTTTTCAGCGGTAACATTTGTGATTTAGGGTTATTTTTCATGAACTTTTAGATAATAATCTAACATATTTTAAAATAAGATTTCTTTCATATATGTCTATATTTTCTAAAACAATATACACACTTCGTAACAATTTATTCTTCACTATTCAGACAGCGAATATTTCCATATTGATTTATTACTGCTCTGAGTGAGTCGTAAGCTGGTTTGGGTCTGTATAGAGAATCTAAAATACAGGGTGCACAATA
>JBNKZD010000283.1:0-18294 GCA_050301235.1 Chitinispirillaceae bacterium
GAGCATTTTGTATCTTCATTTTAGTCACCTGTTGGGTTATAATTTATTGCTATTCTCTTTTTTTTGCTTGATTAAGAAAATACAATATAAAACTCAACAGTGTGACATTTTATTTGTTAAGCTATCGCCGAGTTTAGGTATAACAAGTGGATCACCCCATCTGCGAAAATCGATTCCATGACATTAGTAAATATTTCGAAGAATGATCTCTTCATGCATTGGGTTTTTCTTCATTAAGAATGAAGTATATGTTGAATCAAACGCATCTAATAAGTCTGCCGCTTTATTTTGAAACAGTAATCATTTTTTGACAAATCTTCTAAGAAATACCTGATAGTATTTAGTTTACTAACCTGATGGATAATGTTAATTTCATCATACTTTTTTCTTGCCAAAGTAATAATATCATCATCAGAAATTTTAGTAGGTATTGTGTAATAGGCATGTAATCCGATCATAGAAGAATTACCTATTAAATTATTTTTTAACATACTTAATAATCCCTATAACAACATTTACTAAGAATATTGAAAACAAGTAAAAACGTAGAGCAAAGTGCAGTCTTTTTCCAATTATCATTGTACAATACTTTTATTAATGTTCCAAAAACAAAAATCATCAATATAATTGAAAATATGCTTAATTTAATGGGTACAAAAATTTCGAACAAAAAACTGATTAGAGTACTAATTACCGAAATTATGACAGCATTTTTACTGCTGTTTTTCTTAAAAGATAATAATTTTGTTAGAATGATTATAAATACCCAGATATACACTAATGCAAGGATATGTTCAAAAATAGTATAAGACCAGCCACTTAATTCAATGGCAGTTTTAGAAAAATCTTCCATAAGAATCCTTCTATTATTTTGTATAGTCACTAACAATTCTTTAATCTACACATCCGAACTGAGATAATCCAGGCAATAAGTAGTTCTCAGCGTTGCAGGAGGTGTCCGGAATACTGCATGATGAGAATCATGATGTTAACTTAATATAGGTAATTTTGGGAGGAGAGTCAAGAAGCTGTTGGAAAACAGAAAAACATTGGGACTGCGATGTCATTACCTTATGGCTGACTGCTGTTTCTGAATGTGGAATCGAGAACCTCAGCCACCATTGGTAGAGACTCTCGAAAATTGCAATCACAGGAATACTCCAACTTATTGAAATTTAAAATTTGACTTTCGGAGCAACTTTCGCCCCCGCTTCAGCCTCAAAATATTCCATCTTATCAAATGACCCTGCAAAAAACATATAAGGGAATTTTCTTCGTACTTTGTTAAATGCTCCTACAGCCTCATTATACCTTCGCCGTTCTGTGGAAATCCTGTTTTCTGTCCCGGCGAGTTCATCCTGAAGCGCAAGGAAATTGGTATTGGCTTTGAGGTCCGGGTACTTTTCCACCACTACAAGCAGGCGTGACAATGCAGATGAGAGCTGATTGTTGGCATCGATTTTCTCTTTCTGCCCGGATGCACCTGCAACACTGGCGCGTGCAACTGTCACCTCAGTAAGCACCTTCTCTTCATGGGAAGCATACCCTTTTACTGTTTCTACCAGATTTGGAATGAGATCCAGACGCCTCTGAAGCTGATTCTCAACCTGTGCCCAGGCAGCTTTTGCGTTTTCTTCAAGTTCAACAAGCTTATTGCGACTATTGATCCATGTAACAATGCCAAAAAAAACCAATCCACCAACGATTATCAAACTTACTAGCAGACCTTTATTTTTCATTTCGACTCCTTTTTTCAAGATATTAAAGTTGTTAAAAACTGCGTGATGCTCCACCGCCACCGCTGCTTCCTCCGCCAAATCCCCCACCAAAACCGCCACCACCGAATCCTCCCCCAAAGCCACCGCCGCCACGATACCCACCGCGACCACCAGACAGGATCATCGCGAAAAGTATCATTCTACCAGCACGTGTACCTAAGAGAAAGATCGCAGCTAAAATGAACAGAATCATTTTAAAAATCGATGGTACCCGCTGAACAGAGTTCATCGCTTGAGGGTCTTGCAACCCATTTTCACTATTACCAGAATTACCTACACTTGCAGCAACAGCCATCACTGTGCTTCTGATTCCCTCCGAATATCTTCCATTTGAAAGATAGGGCATTGCATAGGTGTCGAGAATTCTCCCGACCTTGGCATCATTAAGGTACGATTCGCTTCCGTAGCCTGTTTCGATACGAATTTTTCGGGGATTCATGGAAACCAGCAACAGGATACCTTCATCGGTCTTGGCACTGCCGATCCCCCATTTTTCATATAATCTGTTAGCGACCTCTTCAACAGATTCATCCCCAATCTCCGGAAGCGTTACTACTACAATGCCGATTTTTGCCTTTTCCCAGAGTCTCTGAGCTATACGATATATCTGTTGCTTGTCAGCAGGTTCGACAATTCCAGCGTAATCAGCAATCGGTCCTGAAGGTTTTGGAACCTTATCGATCGAGAATGCGAGAATACCGGAACAGAGGAAAAGTAATGTAAATAGAAATTTATACATCAATTTTGTAATTTTTGAAAATGGAAGTATTGTATCACTTTTTAATATAGTTTTTTCCATTCCATGAAAACCGGGAACTGGTTGTATTTCTTCTGAAATCATGAATAATTCTCAACATTACGGATCAGGAAGGCCATAAATTATTTTAAACACAACTATTCATTATAAAGGAGTGCTTAAATGTCAGTTTTGTCCGGTCCCAAGGGAACTCGTGATTTCTATCCTGAAGATATGGCTTTTCAGCAGTATATCTTCGATTCCTGGAAAAAAACCTGTACACGGTACGGGTTCGAACTCTATGATGCCCCGATGTTTGAGCACCTTGAGCTTTACACACAAAAGAGTGGTGATGAGATTGAAAAGCAGCTCTATACATTTGAGGATAAAAGCCAGCGAAAACTGGCACTAAGACCGGAACTTACCCCATCCCTGGCACGAATGGTCGCACAACAGGGAACTAATCTCAAACACCCGACCCGCTGGTATTCGATACCACGTCTTTTCCGCTATGAAAAGATGCAGAAAGGGCGTCTGCGTGAATTTTATCAGCTCAATATGGACATTCTGGGGATCGCTGAGGTTGATGCTGATGCAGAACTTATTGCAGCGGTTATCGATATGATGCGCGATCTGGGCTTTACCGCCAGTGATTTCAAGGTGCGAATTTCGAGCCGCACTCTCCTTGATGAACTGTTCAGCGCATCGGGATTGTCAAAAGAGCAATCTTCACAGCTATACGGACTTCTGGACAAAAAAGGTAAAATCGATGAGTCTCAGTTTCTTCTTGAACTGAAAACTATTATCCCGCAGGAAGAGATCGCATCGAAAATTACCCGTTTCTTTTCAACCGCGACACTTCAGGAAATCGAATCGATTGCAGGTGAAACACCATCTATCAATACGTTGAAATCACTTTTTTCACTTCTTGACTCCTATAATTTTTCTGACTATTACATATTCGACATTGGTATTGTCAGGGGACTTGCTTATTACACAGGAATAGTGTTTGAGGTTTTCGACACTCAAAAGAGTTTCCGTGCAATCGCAGGTGGCGGCAGATATGACAAACTTGTAGGCCTCTATGGTGGTCCGTCCACCCCGGCAGTAGGTTTCGCAGCCGGAGATGTAGTTCTTGGTGAACTGATGAAAGCTAAAGGGCTGCAACCATCACACCCTCCCCGAAGTTCCGTTTACCTTGTATCATTCAACGATGTTCCTAAAACAACAGTAATTGCCACCGCTCAAAAGTTGCGGGACAATAATATTTCCTGTGAATTTGCTCTCAAAAGCGGCAATGTTAGCAAGCAGCTGAAAAATGCCAACGCAGCAAGGGCAAAAATCACCGTATTTATCGGTGGTGATGAAGCCAAAGAGGGGAACGTTCGTATTAAAGAGATGAATTCTGGAAACGAATCGACAATCAAGGAAGAGCGGATTGTTGAAGAGTTGAGATCATTGTTGATGATATAGAGGGAGCGGGATAGAATCCTCTATACTTTGATGAATTCATTATGAGTGGATTATATATCACAATTGGAGGCAACATCAGTAAAATAGATGATGAACGCACCGCACTCGAAAAACATCAAAGTCGAAAGAAAAGGCTTTTATTTGTGCTTTACTCATCGCCATTTACAATTGTTGGTGGAATACTTTTTTCTATTTTAAAACGGGAAGTTTTCTTATTGAAGAATTTCTGTTCATATTGGTTATTTCAGTTGCAATCTTGCTACCTTTTTTATTCGACTATCTGGTTATAGCAATTCGCGGCGGTTTCCGTAGTGCAGATGAAATTGCAGATGACAATAATGATTTGTTTAACGAAATATTTGATTGTCTTAGAAAGGAAAAGGATGCTAAGTAAACGCATCTACTCCCCATTCTGATCTCTGCATTCTCAGAGTCCTCTGTGTTTTTCACTTCGATATTTACAGTCTCCACATAAAAATATTTCGTCCCTATGGGACTATCAGGATCTTTTTTATTGTTTACTACAAATATATAGTCCCTGACCGGGACATCAGAGGGCAGTAAACGTGTATTTATCGGGTTGTCTACAATGATTGTATGCATCTATATCGTCCAGGCCATGCACTAATCACTCAGGACGAAGTGGAAGAAGACAAAAGCGAAATAAAAGAAAACAGTATAATCTCCCCTCCGACGACACCAAAGGCCACTGGGTGAGGGCACACAAATGTTGACCGCTACAACTGACGGTCTGGGCCCCACCAAATCGCCTCGTGGCGTCCATATGAATAGTAATTTATTAATGGTGACTTGTAATTAGTAAAAAACAATATTGTTAATACGAGGTAATCGCGACTTAACCAACGGTACAGTTAAAACTGAGTAGTATTAGAAACCATGAAAACCGGTGGAATTGCCAAAGTCTTGAACTGAAGGGCAAAGTTAAATTTCGTTTTTATTTTTGATATTGGTGGATTGACTCCGAAACCCAATGCTATAAAATTATTATTTGTCTTTATGTGACTTTGCATTCCAACATTTTCAACATCCTTGCTACTGATCGGAATACCAAACCGAAAAGCCAGTATTTCCTTATACAGATATGCTTCAATACCAAGGCGAATATTGAGGTAATCTCCGACCAGTTTACTCACATCGCTTGTTAATTTTAGATTAGGAAGATATTGTGGTGTATAGGCAATCCCGACTTCAACTCCTGCAGGTAGACTGAAATTATAACCAACATATTGGTGAACGATTCCTCCTACATTTTTGATAACTCCACCAACACAAAACCGGTTTCGCAAAAAGTAATACTGTACTCCGGCATCAAGTGCAACTGCAGTACTGTAATAATCAACACCTTCTTCCATCGATGACATCTTTTCGTATAATCCACGCAATGTTATCCCAGCAGCAAAGTTATCTACAACTTTATATGACCAGGTTATTCCTCCACTGTACCCCCACATTCCAGCAACAGCATCAGTATAAAGAGGAACCCCATTATTATCAAGCACTACTGGAATTTCACCGCTGGAGAAGCTTTGAAGTGATACCGCAAAAACACCAAACTGTTTAATCGCTTTACTCACAGCAGCTGAAATCAGGCTCATTTCCGGAAAAACAGGAGTATATGCAAGGTATGTATTAAGTGAATTATTTACTGAAACGCTTGCAGGATTCCTGAACACACCATTGGCACCATCGGGAACAGCTATGCGGGCTCCCCCCATACCAACCGAGTGGGCATCACCATCAATATTAATAAAATCGAATGGATAGCTCCCTGCAGCCTCATGCGGTTGAGCATTACCTCCAGATACCGCCATAATCAACGCAAGCATACTTAAGAAAAAATGTTTCAAAATATCACTCATCCTTAATTTTCAAAAAAACGGACCTTATCGTAATGTATCGAAAAATAATTCCGGCTATCATCAAAAAATTTATACTTTCGAGCAGATGTACCGAAAAAATCACTGATTCGAATCTCTGAAGGTGCATTTTTATCTGGTTGTATATTGAGTAGTACGATTGAGCCAGACCGTTTATGAATAACAAGTTGTACTTTCGATACAGAATCTTCCCAGATAAATTTTGCCTCTCGTTTCGTTTCGACAAATTGTGGTTTAAAATTGTTTCATATAGCTAATTTATAAAATTTCGATTGTAACAGACCGACAAATTGATCTACCGTTATGTTTTTTGCCCATTCATAGGGTAAGGGTTTTAGTACCTCCGATCGATTTATTTGGAAATTACTATCCTGAAACTCCACATCGGCTTTGCAGGAGTCAGATTCTATTTTTAAAACCGAGGCCCCCAACATTGAATATACGTTGATTTTAAATACAGAATCTCCCCACGATCGAATATCAGCAGATCCACTGAAAAACTGTCCATCAAGAGCAGCATTAACGCTTCCTCCGGCCTGCATCCGATAGGGTCGTTCCGATGATAATAACTTTTCTACAACTCCACTCTCTAAGGCATTATAACCCGGAGGTGGTGGTACGCAACTTACAAAGTAAATTGACACAAATGTCAAAACCATGAGAAAGCATAACCGTTTTGAACACTTCCCCACCTATTGCCCATCACTTTGCATCAGTCGCTCAATCTCTAAAATCCGCGATCGTATCTGATCGGGGTTATCACATTTTAAATCTACAGATCGTTTTAATGCTTCAATCGCACCACGATGATCACCTTTTTTGAACAGGATTTCTCCAAAATGAGCGTATATGACCGGATCATCATCGATCCGGGCAAGAGCTTTCCTGATATAAACATCTGCGCTGTCAGCATCACCCATCTGATAAAAAATCCATGCGTACGAATCAAGATACGCTCCATTGTTTGCATCATGACTCAGAGCAGTCTTCAAAAGTGATGACGAGCTGTCAAGATTCATACCCTTTTCAGCCCACATATAACCAAGGTAATTTGCTGCTGCTGGGTTTCCCGGCTGGTGTTTCAAAACGACCTGAAATGCATCTGCAGCGGCGTTTATCTTACCATCTCGTTCAAGAGCGCTACCTAGTTCAAACCACAACTGTATATTGGTGGAATCAAGTTTAACGGCATTTCTCAATGCATCGGTGGCCCCGGCAAACTCCTTTTGCAAGGAACATACATACCCCATCAATCGCCATGCAGCAGGTGAATTGGCAAAAATATCCGTGTACCTTTGTGCAACATTTAATGCCTCATTCAGATTTTTTTCCCTGATAGCAACATAACAGAGCTCCCTCCAGGCGTCATCAAATTCCATTCGCAGGGAGAGCGATTTTTCAAACTCTATACGTGCTTCGCTGTTTTTCCCGGTCCCGGCATAGACAAGGCCCAGATAATAATGAAGTTCGTAATCATCGATTGCATTGGCAAGAAAGCCATTCAGAAGTTTTTCTGCCTTGTCAAATTGTCGATTGTAATAGTAGAGCAGGGCAAGAGTTCTTCCGTACACTTCTCCGTAGGTACTATTCCGGTACAGTTTTTCATAACAGGCAACAGCTTCAGGATAAGAATTACGGTTAATAAAAACCTGAGCTTTACTTCGAAGAGCTTCCTCATGAAGAGAATCTATTGCCAGTGCTGAATCAAAACAGAGTAACCCGGAAATCGTGTCCTTATTGAAAAGTTTTGCCAATCCAAGGTTAGTCAGGACTTCGGGATCCTTAGGTGACTGCTCCTTCATTTCTAAAAATAAACTTTCAGCTTCACTGTAATGCTTCTCATTAAGTAAAAGCCGGCCGATCTTGAATCCCATCTGTGTAGCATCACGGTTCTTACTATAAAAAATTGTGTAATTTTCAAGAGCCTTGGTAAAATTACCGATAGATTCGTAAAGGAGCCCCAATGAATAAACCTCTTCTTCTGTTTTGTCGGGAATGCTCTCGAACAGTTCCACCGCTTTGGTATACTCCCCCATTTTCAAATAAATGGTAGCAACTGTTCGTTTTTCATTTTTGGTGAGTTCCTCGTTGGTTCGACCATTTTTTAGCACCAGTAAAGCTTGAGCATATTTACCATTTTCAAGGTATTTACGAATCAGTTGTTCTTTTAATACACTTGATGAAGGATCAAGCTCATAAGCCATTTCATAATGGCGCTCCGCCGACTGATTGAGTCCCCGACGTTCATAGTCTCTGGCCCGGACAAAATATTCCTGAGCTTTACTTTTTGACACAGCCTCTTTTGGTTCATCCGCAACAGGTCGAACAACGGGAAATTTTCCCGGAGTACACAGGGAAAGCAGTGATGAACTCAAAAGGAGAAAACTGGCAATTAAGCGTTTTTTATTAAAATACCGGGATAAAATCATAGTATAATTACGTACTACCGAATATGTTTATTTCACATGACGATCAATTACTTCCTGATCACTGAAACAACCAGGTCCACGGAAGAATCCAGCCGTAACCGGGAGCCAGGAGCTGCAGATTGGGAAATGATCGTTCCCGGAAGCAGTGATGCATTATTTTCATAACTTATTTTGCCAACATTAAGATTACTTTCAGCCAGTTTTTCTTTTGCAGAGGTGATACTCTCCCCTACCATATTTGGTACTTCGGTATGAGTCGGTCTAACACCCTTTGAGACAATCAGATCCACTTCAAGTGCACGGGATACCGTAGTTCCACACTGAGGGAACGCATCAATTATTGCATCGACCGGGACACTTTCAGAAAAAGTTTTCTTTACTTTTCCGATCGTGAAACCCGATTTTTTCATCTCTATTCTTGCCTGCCGCTCTGTCAGACCACGTACATCAGGAATAACAGCAACTTCTTTTCCCTTACTTAAAACGACTGCAATTTTTCTTCCCTTTTTAACCTTTTCACCTTTTTCGGGTGTTTGGCTGATGACTCCATCTTCTGGTATATTTGAATCGAATTCGCGTGAACGAATCTCTGTTAAAAGACCTGCTTCATATAATTTCTGTCGGGCCGCCTCGTATGAAAGCCCATTCACCCCCGGCACTTCAATGATATCCCGGTTCACCCCTGCAATTTTCGGCATGACAATTTTATCAACAAAGAAAAAACCTATCACAGCTCCTAAAATACAAGCAACAAGAAATGATGGGACAACGATTGTCCAGAATGTCTTTACAGGTATACTAATAGTATAATTTTTCTTCATTGAGAATCACCATTTTCTTTCTATCAATAGACAAATACTGTTTTTTCTGTAACTGAGATATGATTCTTGAAACCGTCTCTCTACTTGTTCCAGCCATATCGGCTATGTCCTGATGAGTCGGACGGTTTTCGATTACAATCATCTGACCAATCTTTCTTCCATTCTCACGTGCAAGTTGCAGAATTACATCCGCAACTCGTCCATAAACACTCATCATAGATAATGTGTTTATCTGACGATTAGTATGACGTAACCTCCTGGACATCTCGACTAACATTCTGATAGTGAGCTTCGGAAATTTTTCCAGAATATCCAGAAACGGCTTACGGTAGAGCATCAAAAGGAGACATTTCTGAGCGGCAACAACCGAAGCACTTCGTGGCTCTCCATCAAGAATTGCCATCTCGCCAAAAAACTCTCCCCGCTTAAGTGTTGCAAGAATCGCGGTTTTCCCTTCAGAGGTAACGACAGTAACCTGAACTGACCCTGCTGCTATAATAAAAAAGGTCTGAGGTGAATCATCATCCTCATGAACGATCACCTGACCGGTATCAAATTCTCTGGCGATCATTACCGATTTGATTGCACTGATTTCTCCAGCAGAAAGATTGGAAAACAGCGGTACTTTTTCAATGTGGGAGTCCAGTTCTTCGGAATTCATACTTTTACCTGCAGAAGTGTTATGTGATGCCACCTTTCGCCTTCAATGAAGTCAAAATTCCCTGAAAAGGGTAAAAACAATATACTAAAACCCTCAATGAAGGTAAACAGTTTTAAATGCTGTAAGATATAAAGAAGTCAGTAAAGAGAGAGAATCAGAAACCGAATCTGATACTATTACCGGACATGGGTGGCCGCTGTGGCAAATCATCAATGGAAACTGCTTTTTCAGGTTCTGGTGGCTGCAGTATCCTATATAAAACATAGGCACCACCACCAAGCAAAGCACCACCGACGGTAGCAGTAGTGATAGCGACAACCTTCCTGGAGTTATCTTTTACTGTGTAGAGCTTATACTTTGTGGGATCTGAGGTCCATTTGAAACTGAAAGAAATGATGCTGTATTCATCACTGACATGAACATTTGGCATTTGATCCATATCAAAAACAACCCTGATCATATCGTGCCATTCAGGCATAAGACCTTTAACATCTTTATTGATGTCCATCTTACCCGATTCAATCTTGAAACCCTTGATAGGATACTCTGAAGTAGTAGGCACCGGTGATGAACCAGTTCTTGTATCATTAAACTCAAAAATGAGCTTTTTATCACGAATTTTGGCTTCATAAAAATAGCTGGTCGGTTTATCCCTGAAAATAAAATAACAGGAGATCACCCGCTCATCGGTGGTCTCGCTTTTTTCGGCAGTCAGCTGGATCCCTTCGATGATAGCATTTTGAAAATTACTGGGTTCAGTGACAATGTCGGGTTCGGATGGCGTTTGGCTGAAAGGATATTTTGGACTGTCCTGTGAACCGGTGGAGTATGTATTGGAATGGGTTGATGATGATTGCGAACCGGTTTGTGATGAAGAAGAACTACCACCAGATGGAATAGTAGGAGCGTTTATTGAAGAATCGATCATCCCACCAAAAGGATCACCACCGAATGGGTCGCCTCCAAACGGATCATCCGATTGAGCAATGACTGTAAAAACAGATGCGGCAATAGCGATTATTAATACTTCGAATCTAACCGATAACAACTTCATAACAGTTTGTCCTTAAAGATAATTGTAAAAGTCTGCTTCAAACTATTCCCAAACCCCTGATCCAGGCTGCACAATACTTTTTACAATTACATCTATATATAAAAATAACGTCTAACTAATCCTGATGCAAGCATTATCTCTATGCGCTTAAATAAGTTGAAATATGCTATATTTGATATATGATTACAATTCTGATCGTACTGCTGCTTGCCTATACGTTGTTTTTGGGATACCTGATTGTCTCTATCACAAAAAAATCGGAAAAGAATGCGGACACTGCGAATTGTAACGCCCCGGTTTCAATCGTAATCCCTTTCCGAAATGAAGCCTCAAATATCCCGGGCCTGCTCGAATCTCTTAAGGCACAAACCTATAACGGACCTGTCGAATTAATCCTGATCAACGACAACTCAAGCGATAAATCCGTTGAAGTCGCTCAAACATCCCTGAAATTTACCCCTTTTCACTCCAGGATACTTCATTTACAGTACAACCCGTCACGAAAACTGACAAGTAAACAACAGGCCGTAGACCTTGGTATTCGCAGTGCAAAAAATGAGTTGATCATTCTTAGCGATGCCGATATGACTTTCGATGTAAACTGGATCAATCACCTCGTTGAAAAAGCCGTGTCATCACCAGAACCGGCACTCGTTTTTGGCCACACAAGCATTGCTCCTGCAAAAAATCTTTTTGATCTGATTCAGGCATTTCAATTAGAATTTCTGTTTTCTACTGCATATGCATTTCATCGCGGAAAGATCACCGGTTCCTGTATGGGAAACAATATCATGATCTCTCGGAAGGCATACCTGGATATAGGTGGTTTTGATGGGATCGGCTACAGTATTGTTGAAGATCGTGCACTGTTTGCAGCTTTAGTGAAAAAAAATATGTCGATTGCCTTCACAGATCCCTTTTTTCCAACTGCATACACTCCTGCAGCTCAATCGGTTCGCCAGTTTTTTCATCAGATGTTAAGATGGTCCAGAGGTGGTTTGACGTTAAATTCCAACCTGATAATTCCATCACTATTGCTCCTGATACAAACGATCTCATCATGTGGTGTCTTTACAATCCTTCCAGAACTGCCAAGCATTATTGTAACAGGAAACAACATCATAACTATTTTATTTGTATGTATAGCATTTTACAAAACCCGTTCAAGTGTTACTATATGGCTATTTCCACTCTGGATTCCATTTCTGCTTATTGAAATTGGTGTCTTTACCTTCACAACGGTATTCAAAACGAAAATTAGATGGAAGGGAAGAGAGATTTGAAAAAAAAACCGGTATTATTACACTATTATATCACCAATCGATGCAACGCACGGTGCACGTTCTGTTCAATATGGCAGGATCGACCAAAATTCGATGCTGATATTACGGATGTAGAGATAAATCTCAAAGCGGCCTGGAATGCAGGGTGTTCCTTTGTTGATTTCACCGGCGGAGAACCACTGCTGCACAATGATCTGCCATCATTTCTGGAGATTGCAAAAAAAATCGGTTTTATGACATCTGTAACTACAAATTGCATCCTGTTTCCAAAACGTGCCTCTGAACTTGCAGGGAAAGTTGATCTTCTGCATTTCAGCCTTGATGCTGATGCCAGAGAACTTCATGATAAGATTCATGGAGTAGAGTCGTTTGATCTGGTAATCGAAAGTATCTCTATTGCAAAAAAAAATGGACTTACTCCAGACCTGCTTTTCAGTTATTCGAATGAAAATATTGATCATTTCAAAGGTGTTGCTGCCATCGCAGAAAAAAACCGGATAATCGCGATATTAGACCCGGTCTTCGCATTCAGTGGCCAGGAGATGATCAGTGCATCCACCCACGAAAAAGCCAGAGCATGGTCAAAGAAAAAAGGAATATACCTCAATTCAGCACATCTGAAACTACGCTCACAGGGAGGTAACCATATTCGGGAGCCGCTCTGTAAATCGGTTGAAACGGTTGTGGTTATTTTACCCGATAACAAACTCGCCCTCCCCTGTTATCATCACCGAAGTTCATCTATTCCAATAGATGGCAACTTGAATGCGTTGCTCGCCTCAAAAACCTGGAGTGAAGCACTTCAAAAGCAGGGTACATACTCATTCTGTGAATACTGTCATATTAACTGCTACTTTGATCCATCATATACCCATTTAAAAAATGGCCTTTTCTGGCTTTCGATGAAATCAAAACTTAAATACTCAATCGATAAATACTTCTGGTATTCGAATCCACTTCCAACGACAATTTTAAAGACTATTTTTAGAAAAAAATCACAGTGAAACACTTTTTAAAACCATTCTAAGATATTTTAACACAAAGTTCCGTAGACCCAGAGAATTTGCAGTGCAAAGCAGGAGTATAAAAATTTGCAATTCGGGGAAATCTGTATTAAATTATTAGGACAAAATTCGATTTTGAATTGGCCTTGTTATATTAAAAATTATTTAATCGGATAAATTTAGAACAGCACGGCCTGGAAATAAACGAAATGAACGACAAAAATATAAAAAGCGGCCTTCTTCCACTCTTTTTGATGCTGATTGTTTATTCTGTTAGTGCCAATTCAATTGTAGTGCCTCAGCAATATTCTACTATCAGCCAGGCAATGCAGAAGGTCAAAAAGGGTGACACGATCCAGGTTGCAGATGGTCTTTATAACGAACAGTTGTATATCGCCCCTGGTATTACCCTCCTCGCACAAAATCTGTTTAAAGCGGTCGTTGATGGTGGCGGAAGAGAAACGGTAGTAACCATGGGAAATGGATCGATTATCTGTGGTTTTGAGATCAGGAATGGCACCATTGGAGTATTTTCAACATCTGCCAATGTTTCAATTCTTAAATGCCGGGTAATCAACAATCATCAGACAGGAATTATGTGTGTCGGTACACTTCCCCAAATAGAGGATAATCTCATTATTTATAACAATGGTTCCGGAATACAAGGGTGGGATGTCCGCTCAACATCTGCATCGATCAATCACAACACAATTGCATTTAACAGTAATCATGGAATATCTGTTGGTGGTAACTCTACTATCATTATCGAAAACAATAGTATCTCGCATAATACTCAGTTTGGATTGAAAGTTTCGGACGAGTCGGTACGGGTTACCCTGATCAGTAATAATTTTTTCATGAATGCAAAATTTTCCGGTACACTACCTACTGAAAATTTTACGTATGCACCAATGTACATCGATGCGGCAAAATGTAACTTTTTACTTGACAAGAACTCTCAACTGATTGGAAAAGGGACAGATAACCAGGATCTGGGTGCACGGATAGTATATTAGCAATTTTGAATAAATCATCTTAACGGAGTGAAGTTTATGAGTCATTTTTTAACAACTAAACAATTTCGATTCAGCTTACTGCTGACAGCAGGTTTGCTTTTTCCTGCAATTGTTCAGTCGGCCTCTGTTCAGGTCCCATCAATGGGAATCAAGACAATTTCCGAGGCAATGCTGCGAACCCGCGTAGGGGATACAGTATGGGTTGAAAAAGGTGTTTACAGAGAACGCGTCCTTATTGCCCCTGGAGTAACCCTTGCATCACGTCAGCTTTTTGGTGCGGTGATTGACGGCGGTGGTCGCGGGATTGTTGTTACAATGGGTAAAAGTACAACGATATCCGGTCTGACAGTCCGCAATGGAACCATCGGTGTTTTTTCCAATGGATCTGGCAATACTATCACACAGTGCAGAATTATCAATAACTGGCAGACGGGTCTTATGATTGTTCGCCATCTTCCAAAAGTAGAAGACAATCTCATTGCATTCAATCGTGCATCCGGTATCCAGGGGTGGGATGTCCGCTCCACAAATGCAACGATCAATCACAATTCGATTGTTTACAACGGTAATCATGGTGTCGCAGTGGGTGGAAGTTCAGAACTGATTCTCGAAAACAACGTTGTTGCTTTCAATGAGCGTTTCGGAATCAAGATTTTGTCTCAGGCAGAACGTGTTCAGATTTCCAATAACAACTTTTATCGTAATCTGCAAAGTCCAAAACCAATTCCATCAGGAAATTTCTCATTTGATCCAGCATTCTTGGCTCCACGTACAAATATGAATTTCAAATCCGATCCTGCCCATTGCTGCAAAGCGAAAGGTACGGATAATGAAGAACTCGGGGCCCGGTTAGTTTATTAAAATATAGAGGAAGACATACTATGATACGATTTTTGAAACGTTATTTTAAGCAATCCCTGGTTGCTTTAACATTACTGATGAGTACTGGTCAGATGATGACCGCATCAGCACAGGGGTTACCCGGTGAATTCCTGGTGACACAACGCTGGCAGTATCTACTGTCATCACGTAACGCACTTGCAAACCCAGCACTCATCAATGAAGAGAACTACCTGTCGTTTAAAGGTGCTTACTCTTCTATTCTGAATGAATTCCGGCTTTTTGAGGCTGGAGCAGTTTACCCGATTAATCTTTACCAGACAGCGGGAGTTTCTGTTCTCTACCATGGTGTGGACGATTATGCTTCCACAAATGCTAAAGGTGATTCTACTGGTCTTGTCTCAGACAATAAAACCTTCTTTGCACTCACTTATGCAATTAATCCCTGGAAAGGGCTGAGCGTCGGTGCAAATATTAACCTGCTGAGTGAATCATTCGTTGGAGTAAATTACCTGAGTGCAGGTGTTGACCTGGGTATTACTTATCGAATTATTAATAATTCTTTCATAGGACACCATGTGCTTGGGTTAAATGTTCAGAACCTGGTGATGACATCAATTTCTCCAACCAATACACAGCAGTTCCCTCGTACGTTAAGGGCATCACTTAATTCAACGTATTGGGAACGGAGAGTTGAGTCAAGTATTGAGTTAGCTTATAAGGATATTGGCACACCATCTACCGAATTTATCGACTCAGCTGTAACCAGTGACATTGACATTAATGCAAGATTAGGTATCTGGATATTTAGAATTGGTACCGTTAATGGCCTTATCGGTATAGGTAACGGATTGGAACATGTCGGTTTCTCTGTAGGCGCAAACTTCCCGAGTATGAATAACGGAAGAGATCTGTCGGTCTCTTACCAGTTCCTTGATGTCCTCAATGGTGAAGATCAGGATGCACCCAATCACACCATTTATTTCAAAGGTGACTTTGGAAAGCATCGCGAAGAAGTATATGCCCGTCGTATGGCAAAACTTGTCAATTACCTGCCAAACGACCTTTATGTAAAAGCAGTAAACCTGTACAACCAGGGAAATTTCTGGGATGCATTTTTTATCTTCAGTCAGCTCCATGTTGAATATCCTGATTTCTTCAAGAACGACTGGGTAAGTTATTTCATCGGAAGTTGTCAGGAAGAGATGGATATGCGTGTTACTGCTGAAGAAGCATACCGCCAGGCAAAAGAAAAATTCGACCGCAGTGCTGCAGTTCCCTTTGCAGATCTTGGTCTGATGAGAATCTATTACCGGGATAACAATTATCATCTCGTCGAACGTCAGTTCAATGAACTCAATAAATTAGGTGTTCCCGATTCGCTTAAATACCACGCTTATTACATTATGGGAGAATCGGAAATGAGTCAGGGTAATAATGCAAAGGCGAAACAGCTCTTTGATCTGATTCCCGAAACTCATCCTGACTTCGTATTTGCACAGCACTCTGCAGGTGTTTCTGAAGCTACCGGTGGAAACATTGAAGCTGCAATCTCTCACCTTGAAAATTGTATCCAGGCACCAGTAACCACAAAAGCTCAGAAAGAGATTGTTAACCGTTCATATGTATTCCTCGGTTATATGTTCTATGAAGATCTTACCAAGCAGGAAGGGCCACTAGCAAAAGCAGTTACCGCATTACGCAGTGTACCTAAAGAAAGTTATTTCTATCCTGATGCGCTTGTTGGTCTTGCATGGACTGCTCTTAAAGCTCGTCAATGGGCAGACTGTATGAACGCCGGTCAGGAACTCATTGCAATCGCTCCCAGCATAGTTCTGAAATCTGAAGGCGCACTGCTTCAGGCGTACGCTAACATGATGCAGAAAAACTATGGAGCTGCAGTATCACTGCTTGAAGGTGCATCCAGGGATCTTGAACAATTCACAGGTGTGGATCAGGCTGGTTACTCTTCAAAACAACAGGGTTATGAATCAACCCGGAGTTCCTACACACAGGTTGCCCGCAGTGCGTATGATCTCGGAACTGCTCGTCAATCACCTATTGTTCTTAAACAGATCGATAGTTTGCATGCTCACCAGAAAGATTATAAGGCAAAACTTGATGAGTTCCTTAAATTCTCTGATAATTACAAGCGTACAAGCATGTTTGCAAAGAATGTCGAGTCTGTAAAAGAAGATGTTGATTATGCGCTGGCTAAAGCTCAGAAACTTGCCGGTCTGGGTAAGCAGATCAAAGACAATGAGAAAGTAAATGAAAAAGCAAATGCAATTGATCAGGAACTTGAAGATCTCAAGAAGCAGCTTGAGGAAGAAAAGAAGAAAAAAGAAGCTCAATGAAATAAGTGAGATAGATTGATCCTGTTTCTTTCTTTAAATTAAAAAGCCCCTGGAAATCAGGGGCTTTTCTTTTTTTGCGGCGTGAGTGATCACAGTGTTTGCGTATCGCCTCACCCCCACATTCGACTACGCTCAGTGCAACGCCTCGATCCCCCTCTCCATTTTAATGGAGAGGGGGATCTAAAGAGAAGAAAGATATTCCGGGTTATTCTTTTTATCCCGCAGGGATAATATATTTATTGAATAATGTGTAATCAAAAGACGACTTTGTCCCGTAGGGACAACATTTTTAAAAAAAACTAAATTTATGAAACAAACGTAGCATTATGAGAAATAGTTTTTGCGTCTTATACAATAGATATATCGTCCCTACGGGACGAGGATTTCTTACTGTTTTATGTATATTATAAACATTTGACCCCTACGGGATCTTGAAAAAAATGATTTACTATAGAATCACAGCTTAGGAATTTGGCACTTGTCAGATAAAAACAAAATAACAGTCTGCTTTTTCTGTTCGATTTCCTCATTTAACAGCGGAATGCCGATCAGCACATCAAAGCTTATCAAAAATTTCAACAGCAATCCGGAATTTAAAACCTATGCAGTATTCCCTTCAGAGGGTCCTTTTCCTGAAAAGGCGCGTGAATCCGGAGCATCAGTACACATTATTCCATTTAAAAGTCTTAAAAAAGGTATTAAAGCACTCCCTGCATTGTTAACATGGATGTCAGCATCATATCATTTCTTCAATTTCATTAAAAAAAACAGCATTAAAATTGTACACTTCTCAGATTTTATTGACTTTCCGTATTACCCGGCAGCGTATCTGGCGGGTGCTGTATGTATCGCGCATCTTCGAATGTGTATCGAAAACAGATTTCAGCGTTTTTTTTATAAATTGTGGGCTGCGTTGTTCTGTACAAAAGTGATCTGCATCTCTG
>JBNKZD010000284.1:0-3716 GCA_050301235.1 Chitinispirillaceae bacterium
GAAGAATAAGTTTGATTACTGGGCGCCCTTTTGGGGCATCCCGGTTCTCGGGATCTCGGGTCTTATTATGTGGAACAAAGAGTTTGCCACACAATTCTTACCCGGAGAAATCATCAATTTTGCATTGATAGCCCACAGCGATAAAGCATTGCTCGCCGCGCTCTTTTTGTTTATTTGGCACTGGTATAATGTGCATTTCAAAACCTCTGTTTTTCCTATGGGTACCGTATTTATAACCGGTTATCTATCTGAGAAATTGATGGTGGAAGACCATTACGAATATTATCTGAAAATCATGAAAAAAGCCGGCCTTGGACATGAAATATTACCGCCCCATGGTTCATCTGAGGGGGAACCGGTCAAAAGAAGAAAGATTCGTAAAGAATTGGATGCAACACCAACCGATGAAAGTTCCCAAACATATGAATCAATGGAGGGGAGGCAGCCAATATGATAAAAAAGCTACTTTCCAAGCTGTATATTTTATGGTTCATGGTTTTAACGATATTTTTTATGCTCATTATATGGAATGTGACGTTCGGGCATCTGGTTGATACGAATCATCTCAGGAGAAGAGTTGAGGATATATTAAAGCTAAAAACAGAACAGCAAAAGACAAAAGATGAGATGACATTTAAAGAAGCCATACTTAAAGGCGAGGAGAGGGTTAAACATTACCTGGGATATAGAGTTTTAGAAGAGCTGAGATTAAAGGGGCATTTCCACCATATTGATTTCGACTTTAAACCGGACGAGAGATTATACTGCATTGGATGCCATGGTGACATGCCGCACAGTAAATTCAAGGAAATTCGAGCATTCGCCAATATGCATGCATCTTATATCGCATGCCAGACCTGCCATATCAAGCTGGAGAATAAGGAAAAGACCGGTATATTCAAATGGTATGACCGAACAACAGGGGAAATCGTTCCAAGTCCTGTCAAAGAAGGTGTTGCTCCCGGAGCTTATAACAGCAAGATTATTCCTTTTGTTCGTATGAACAGCGAACTTCGGAGAATTGACACACAAGAAAGGATTAATTTTGCCAGAGAGTACAAAGGCCAGGAGAACGCACTGACCGACATTCAGAAATCAAAGGCCAAACAGATCATCCACAAAATTGTCAGTAAGAAACCATATATGTGTGAAGATTGCCACCAAAAAGAGTCGCCGGTACTTCCGTATGAGGATTTAGGTTATCCGAAAAAAAGAATTGATGCTTTTGTAAGTACTGAAGTTGTCGGCATGATCAGGAACTACACCAAATTTTTTATACCCAAAATACTGCAGCCCGGTGTTGGGACGGAACAACCGGCAAATAAAGGATAACCCGAAAATAGAGACTATCTCCATGCAAACGAAAAGATTTTTTATGTTAACTAAGATTTGTCTTTTCACTGCGCTGTTTCTCGCAGTATGTTCCGGCATTGCTTTTGCCAAATCCAAAGCCGTTCGTGACGCTGAGAATTGTTTGTTTTGCCATAGGTATCCACATATCGGGCGATTTGACAAAACCGGTAAAAAGAGAATTTTTTATGTCAACGAGAAACTGTTTGCGAACTCCGTTCATGGTAAGTTGAGATGCAAAAGCTGTCATGTCGGACTCGATGAGATCCCCCATACTGATGTTAAAAAAGTCGATTGTTCTACAAAATGCCACATAGAAGAGCCTTCCACCAACAAAGAATTTTCACATATAAATATGATAGAGAAATATCAAGCAAGTGTTCATGGTACGGGAGATTCAAAAAATCCGAAACCTTATCCAGAAGATTTACCGACTTGTAAATACTGTCACAAAAACCGGGTGTATAACCCCTTTGTCGGCATGTGGGGTGAAAGTGAAGCCCTGTCAAGAGAAACGCTTGCAAGATGTATAGGATGCCATACTGACAAACAGTGGGCGGAAAGATTTTATTCGCATCTTACGCACCGCATGAGACGGAGAAGGAGTCAAACAGAAATAGTAAATTTATGCATGAGCTGCCATGAAGATCAAGAAAAAATGGCTCGTCACGGCCTCGAGTCAATCGAAACTTATAAAGATACATTCCATTGGATACAGGTGGAATATCACGTTAAAAAAGCTCCGGATTGCATTAGCTGCCATGTTCCCGTCGGTTATTCCACCCATTTCATACGTCCAAAAACAGATCTGGCATCACCCGTTAACATTGTCAATCGTGTTCAAACCTGTAGTAATCAGGGAGGATTACAAAAATGTCATCCGGGTGCCACAGCCGATTTCGCCAAAGGAAGGGTTCATGCTTATGGAATCAAAGCACGCATTCAAGCCGGAAACACTAAAGGATTGAAGATTAAGGATGATTTTGAAAAACTGGTTATAGAGAGAGCCGAACAAGATATTTCAAAAGAAGAAGTGTTTCATTATAAGGTATTAAAAATTATCCGGTTGTTTTATCAGATGCTGATCACAGTTGTGATCGGTTCAATGTGTTTACATCAGTTTCTGGATTACAGGAGAACCAAGAAAAAACATAAGCATTAATAGGGATCAGCTAACAGATACTTGGGGTCAGGGACCCGTCAGATAAACGGCGGGTAAGCAGAGGCAGGAATGAAAGAGACAGCAGAAATACTTTACAGTGAAGATATGATAGATTTAAGTACCGAACAGTCGGTTGGTGAACGATACTTTATCCGCATGAATTTTTCCGAAAGAATACAACATATGATTTTCGTTGTATGTTTTGTTGTCCTGGTTATTACCGGCTTTATGATAAAAATCCCGGAAGAAATCGTAGGAAAGTTTGGGGATGTTGGGGAGATTGTGTTCAATTACAGAAGCATATTACATCGAATTGCCGGAACGATAATGATTCTGGTCAGTCTTTATCATGTGTATTATCTTTTACTCAGACCTGCCGGTCGCCGACTGCTGTCTGACATGCTTCCAAGAATAAATGATATGACGGATATGATCAAAAATATCCGCTATTATTTAGGTCTGGAAGACAACCCTCCTGAATTTGACCGATTTTGCTATAAGCATAAGCTTGAATATTCCGCCCTTTTTGCCGGAACTACATTAATGGCGGCGACCGGTATTTTGTTGTGGACCGAATATCTTTGGAACAAATTCATTCTGGACATTGCCACACTTGTTCATGGAATGGAGGCTATATTGGCCTGTTTGGCGATTATGGTCTGGCATTTATATGAAGTTCATTTAAGACCTCATAAATTCCCCATTGACAATATGTGGATTACCGGTGTGATAAGTGAAGAGGAGATGAAAGAAGAATATCCGCTGCATTACAAAAAAATTATGAATGATTCCGAACTTCAAAAAATTTATATGAAAGGTCATGAATAAAATACAAGATAATCCCCAAAACTCTCCAAAATCATTTCTGGGTAGAATTGCAGGTAAACTTCTGAGACTACCGATTTTTCTGTTGAAGCTTGTCTATTTACTTCCGTTTTTGTTGTTTGGCTTGTGGTTGCTTCAGATGCTCTATTTCCCCCAGCTTGAGGCCAAAAAAATTACAGAAATTGTTAAACCCAAGAAAGAAGAGAATATATTCAAGACATTCTTATTCCAGGAAGATGGGGTGCCTCGTGAACACTTTCATATGACAGATGAGTATGTTACTCGCAAGGAAGGCGTATTGCCGCTTTGTGCAACATGTCATGGAACATACCCTCACAGCAAAGAAAGAAAGGTCCGGGCCATTCTTAATTTTCATACC
>JBNKZD010000285.1:0-12815 GCA_050301235.1 Chitinispirillaceae bacterium
ATTTTAATACTTTTTATTTCAGTACTTAATACCTCTTTTAACTTTTGCTCCCAAACCGTTTTAATTTCAAAATTTAAATATGATTGTATAAACAAAAATTTATTAGCAGATAAAATATTTTCATGTATAAAAGAACGAAAACGTGGGTTAGGTGAAATTATACTATCTTCAAATAGTGCATTTGATATATATATAATTTGTGATTTCGGTGTTTTGTAAAGCCAAGATAAGTACTTTGAATCGGCTTTTGTCAACAACTCCATTTTGTTATCATTAAAAAATGTCTCTATTACAGAAGAGCTGTCTTCGGGGACAATGATATCCTTGTTGTATATTCCCCAACGACAAAGTTTTTCGAAGCATTCGATTTTAGTATTAAATAAATAGCGTTGCCAGAATTGCGTAGCATTTCCAGATTCCTTGATGTGATACTTATATTTTAGTAATTGGTGATATTCTTTTGCATCACCATAAGGAACGTTATGCACCTCAAATTCTATTGGATTATTAATTGAATTTACACAATACGCAATGCTTTTGAGCAGTATTGATTTTCCACAACCATTTCTTCCAATAATAAAAGTGAAATGATTGTTTTTCTTAAACTCCGTTTTTAAATAAAAATCAATATCGGCTTCAGTAGTGCAATTTCCATTGTCGCCACTATTTTCTCCTAAAGTTAATATAAACTTATTACCTAAAATATTGTGTTTTTTGAAATATATTTGTTCGATATACACCGGCCAATAACCTCTCAATATGTCAATTTAACTAAATATTGATTCGATCCTATTTTTTTTCGGACTACCCATCACAATTAAAGTACAATAATCTTTTGCTCTTGAGATTCCATTGTAAAGCAATCTTTTCTGTTTTTCTTTATCTTGTACAACATCATAAGGCCATAAGACAATTACGTTATTAAATTCACGGTTTTTGGCTTGGTGAATTGTCATGGCACTAAGCCCTTTGGGGGGATTAATACAAAAAGCACTTGTGTATTGGATTATTCTGTCTATTTGACACAGAATTTCACTAGAAGTAAAATGATTTTTTCCTTTTAAACATTGTTGTTTTCTTATCCAATTTCGGAGTTCAGGTATACCTCGTCGGTTTTCTTCTAATTTTAATGTTGTGGAGCAAACGATTGCATCTAAATGTTTAATATCCAATCCGATGTTTGCACAAATCTCATCTCTTATACTTAAGTTATTTTGCTCAACTAAAGGGAAAAATGGGCCATAAAATGCATCTTTTTTCCCGCCAGTTGCTCTGTCTGTAATTTTTACTCTTACCTTATTTTTAAGAGCGTCAACTAGTTGTTGGAAACATCTTGAAGTATTAATAGAAGTGGGACATAATATGGCTGCATCAGACCACCGATTCCATTGTAGACCTTTCGCAGTAATCGAATTAGCAATGTCTTGTTTGTATCCATACCCGAGGAAAAAGCCATCTCGAAAATTACCACACATCGGAGGTTTACCATTTCTAATGTAGTTACACGCATTTAGAATACCATTTTTATTTGTACGGTGGTTTACTGAAAGGCATTCACCTTTACCATTACTCCTAAGCCATCCTATTGCTGTTGCCGAATTTAAACAATTTAAATCTTGAAATTCATCAGCTGCTGCCAGTATTTTGCATTTTTCTTTTAACCCATCAAATATATAAACACGTTCTGGAGAACAATCCTGGAATTCATCAGCTATAATTATTGGGTAAACAGTTGCCACCCATTCCACAACTGGTCTTAAGTGGAGTATTTCACCACATGCATTGCAAATTCCGTTAAAATCTATTCCTATATCATTTACATTTATTCCTTTTTCCAATAGAAGGTCGCGAAATCTTCTTACCAAACTGTAAGCGAAACTATCAATCGTTAAACATTTGAATTTTCGTTTAAAATCTTGTACTTCAAACAATTTTTCAGAAAGACGTTTCCGAGATCCATGCATAAATGTCAATGCTAATATAAATTGCCCATCTGAGAGCCGATTTTCTTTAAGAACATCTTTTAGACTCTCAATAAGTTTAAATGTTTTACCAGTGCCAGCCGGCCCTTCAAAATAGTGCACACTCATTTTTGTTTTACAACCAGTGTTTTTGTAGTGCTACGTGCATCTTTTTCAAAATTAGTAGGTATCGCCTTATATGCTGCAATTTCTTTTAAACATTCAAGCAAATGAAATATTTTATTTTTGCATTCTGGCGTGGTAGAAAAAACTGAATAAATTTCATCATATGCTAAATAATTACCCTTTAACCCTCCTGAGGATGTTGCCTTTTTTAGCATTTGACGAATATTTTCAACGCTATCTATTTCCCCTTTAAATACACCTTTAACATGTGATTCTTTGTTGAGTGATGTAAGAATTGATTTCTCATCGGATAACATAATGTCACATACAATATCTTCAATCTCCTTATCTTTAAACCATTGAATTATCACTGCCGGTGGTTTGCTTAATTTTATTAACTCTGTAATATATTGGTCACCTGCACTATCACCATCAACCAATATACAAATAGTATTTTTTAATGGTGTCAAATGTGTCACAGTATTGACTATATTTGCACCCTCAGACGGTATAATACCTAAAAATGCTGAAAATGTAGAGTAATTATCTCCTTTTCCTAAAATATCATCAGATGTTTCTGTCAAACGAATGAAATGATTTAGCCACTCATATTCTATACGCCCTTCCGTAATAAATGCAATAGGGTGTAACAAACCCTCTATAAGTTGAAGCCTGCAGTCATAAATTAATTTCCTTAAGTGATTACTTGCATCTGGTAACAAAGGCTTTTGTATGAGTGGAGGGCAAAGTAAATTGCCTGTTTGGTTATCAAGAACCCTTATATCAGTAGGTGCAAAGAAACCTGCTATTTTTGAAGAATGACTTGTGCAAATGAGTTGATTTGCAGCTCGGTGTGCTCTGTGAATAATTCGTTTTTGCATTGCTGGTGGCAAATGTAATTCCGGTTCTTCGATTGCGAGTATAAAATTTTTACCTGCACCTATCCTTGCTTTACCAAATTCTAATAAGAGCAGCATTATTTGAAGTGATAGTAAACCAGAACCATTCTTTGTAGAAGGTATTGGCAATTGTTCACCATGTGAAAAGTGTGGCATCATAGATTTTAGTAAGGAATTGCTGTCAGTAGAAGTAAGGCGAAAAGAAAGCTTCTCCTCTGTTGGAAAGAGAAGTTTTAATTCAGCATTTATATTTGCAACAATGCTTTGAAATGTAGGCGTCTTATCAAATCCAAAGTTTGTTCGTAAACTATCTCTAGCTTCTAGTATTTCAGTAGCAGGAACATTACCTAAAGTGTTTATAACTCGCCTAAATAATTCTGAACCAAAAGTAAATGTTTTGTCCCAAGTCCGTGAGGATGGTACTAGGAAAAAGCCAATATCTTTAATAATATTTTGAGTCAAACGCTGTATTCCTTCTTCATCAAAAGGATCTTCGATATCATCAGAATCATGAAAATACCGAATTGTTTCGACCTCAAGACTTTCAATATCAAATCGAGCACAAAAGCCAATTTGACAACAAAGTAACTGCGCACCTTTTGTTTTTGATGCATAAACTTGTTGGACTTCTGTACTCCACCATTTAGGTACAAACCTACCTTCTCGAAACCATTCTGTATTTTCTTCTGGTTCATTTGTAGAGAAGTTCCCTAATGTTACAATGATATTTATTCTTGATGTTACAGATGGGGTGCTACCAAAAAAATCGTGTTCAGTTAAATCTCTGACTAAGTGATCGCGGCCAAGCACTAATGCTAATGCATCCAAAATTGTACTTTTTCCACAGTTGTTTGGACCTATCAGTACCGTATCCCGGTTGAAACATATTTTTGTTTCGTTAATACCTCTAAAGCCTTTAATTTCAACTTGTAAAATATCCATATTATTCTTTCCAAATATGAAATGCAATATAACATATTATATTTTTATTACCGTTTGACATTTTATTAATGTTTTACTACTTTCATGCTTATAAAACTCATTTTGCAAACTCAACATGGATGTTGAGTATTAATGATTAGCAAGTTTTAATATTTTATTATGCCTTTAGCCGCCGTCTATAACTTATTATGGTTTACATATTGCAAACAACTCCATCAATTGTCCCATAAACGTCACTCCCTACCCAAACCTGGTATAAAAGACGAACTTTTACCATCGGTATCCGGCTACGGAGCTGGAAAAGAACAATTTCTCTTTTTCTACATGCTCTTTTTGCTGACAGTTGCGTTGCATTCTTCGGAAATAGCGCTTCTCTGCTATTCCCTTCAGAACGCGCCTTGCTGTTAACAGAAATATCTGCGTATCAAATCGATAACTTATTCTTTTGCAGCTCCAAAAACACTACTTTTGTAGATTTTCAGCTCCTATCTTGCAGAAATCCGGGGACTAAGCAGTATCAGGGTAGTAAAGGGGACGAGTCCGGAAAGCCGCGCGATGAGAATCGGGATTGTAAGGTTCAAAGGTTCAAGAGTTCAAAAGTTCAGAAACCCAATTTTCTTATGCTCTTATGCTCTTATGCTCTTACGCTCTTACGCTCTTAAAACCCTGGAACCCTGAACGCTGAACCTTGAACGACCATGTCTGATTAATATAGGTAAATTTTCAAGTAGAGTCAAGGGTTGGGAGAATGATTGAGGGACAAAAGGGACGAGGGGACAATGGGACTGCCGGACGGCCAGAGAAAACCAAATGGCTGACAGGATAACTGTTTTGGCAGAGCCATAATCATTCGTACCTGTTGTCTGTTTTTGCAACTATGAACTCCACTTTCTCCTCAGCCCCACGCTGGGTGAGAAATCCGATGTATGTTTCATCGACCTTCAACGGGGCTGAGCGGTAACGGAATAGAAAATGATCGCACAGGCCGGGAAGCATCATGCGATCACTTATTCCGTCACGAGCCCTTACTGCACTTCTGTAATTATCCATTGCTGATTAATATTAGTATCACTGGAGGTCCAGAGAATGGGTCTTACACCGTCACTTGTGTTTCCAGTGTTATCAATCGAGTAGTCGGGATCGCTGGTTTCCAACCGATAATACCCTCCTGTGAGCTCAACCGGTTTGAACTTCTGGTTCGCATTGTTTACATCTGTTGTCCAGAGCTTCAATGTCTGACTGTTTGCGAAATTACCGCCCATGTCAATGGAGTAATCGGTATTGCCGCGGCAGGTTATGGTATAGTATCCATTACCCGCACTCTGAAACCTGAACTCCTGGTTAACATTGACTTTTTGCCACAACTCGATTGCAGTGTTATTCGCATAACTGCCGCCGGTTACATCGAGGCACTGATCGGCACTGGATCTGGTAGCGATCTTGTACCATTTGTTCGGATCAGGGAAAACACCCGCACTCTTGAATGTTGCAGAAATGGTGTGGTTCGCGCTCACATTGCTGAATGCGTAAGATGTAACCGGTCCCTGACTTGTTCCATCAACCGTAACGGCATCGACCTCGTAGCCGTTATCAGGAGTGATCGTGAAGGTCTGGCTGGCACCAGAGTTCACCACGACGCTGCCGCTCGGGCTGATTGAGCCGTTCGATCCGGCAGAGGCCGTGATCGTGTATTGCGTTATCGCAGTCGCAAAGGTAATTTTATCAAGATTATACCCACCGGTGGTCGATTCGATCTTGAGCACTGATGCGGAATTGGTGGAAAGCTGGACTCCACTCAAGGTAATGGCTTGATAGGTCTGCCAACCCCCTGTGTTCGGAACCGAAAAGGTGGCTTTAAGTGCGTCGTCCTGATAGAGCTTGACCGTCTGTGTTCCGGAGTTCGGACTTGACGCGTGGAGGGTGATATTATAGGTTCCCCCGGTCACATTGCAGGTATATTCCATCCACTCGTTCGCATTCGTCCAACCGACATCATAGCCGCCTGCGCCGCAGTTTTCTATGTCAACTCCCACACCAGTGCGATATGCTCCGCCGGTATTGGATGTATCATCATCGTGGTAGCTTACTCCCTCGCCACCATTATCGAAATCTTCAACCTGGAGTGTTGCGTCGTTGGTAATGTTGTGTGGGCCATTGTACGGAGATTGAGCTTGGGCCTGATAAAATTCCATTTCCGCAATATTGCCGTAACCACCATCAGGAGCCACATAGCGAACATACCGGTAAAGCATACCATAAGGCATCGGATTGGAAACTGTCACATCATTCCATCCCACTTCCGGTGTTGTCGTAATGGTATACAGATTGATCCATCCCTGGTTGATCCCATATATTGAGATCTGGAATTTCCCGCCGACCATCCTTGAAGCAAACCCAGCCCGGGGATAAAATCTGATTTTGCCGATATCCACACCTGTACCGAAATCCAGACCGGTATAGGCGGAATCGGCTTGAGCGGCATCATAGAACGTGTTACTATCGCCGTCGGTTGCTTTGCAGTATTCAGATCCTGCAGCCCAGGGCGGGTTGAGGCCGAATGTAGTACCCTGTAAACCGTTTCCGCCGCCTTGAACTAAAGCGCAAGGATTCGGTATACTATCAAGAGTTGTAGCAGTTGCACTATTAGTATAATCCGAATAGAGCGTCCCTTTTTTCGCTTTCGCCCTGACGCGGAACTGGTAGGTGGTTGAAGGTATCAATCCGGTGGCATTAAAAGAAGTGGTGGCATAGGTAGTGGTTGAAAACAGGGTGAAATCACCTGTCGTGGCATATTCGATTTCGAATATTTCACCGCTTAACCCGATACTCGTGATCGGATTCGACCAGTTTAATAGAATGCCGGTCGCGGATTGGGCTGTTGCGGTTAGATTAACCGGCGTCACTACGGGCACCATCGCACTTACTTGAGCGGAATATGGACTCTCCTCATCCTGAACTGCCGTTGATACTGCAAAGTAGTAAGTGTTACCAGGTGTCAATGTAAAGAGGTGGGAAGTAACGGAGCCATACTCGGGATACAACAGTACATATGGTCCACCGTTTGTACCTGAAGCCCATATATTATATGCGGTTGCTCCGGTTATCCCGTTCCACGAAAGCTGCAGTTTACCGGAGTCTGCCTGCTGGATCGTGATGCTCGAAGGAGGATTGATCGACGAACCATCGGTAAACGCGGAGGAGACGTTTGAAAAAAGCGAATTTTCGGCGTTCGTATACGCCCGCACCCGGTACTGATATTTTGTTCCTGTGGAAAGGCCGTTATTCTGATATGAGGTGACATTCGCACCTACCGATGCTATTTCGGTGAAATCACCCTCGCGGATAGCGCGTTCAATGCGGAACCCGGATTCGTTATTTGACTGGTCGTTCCAGGAAAGGTCGATCCTGTTCTCCGAAACTGCTGTTGTTGTGAGGCCTGTGGGCGCAGCTACGACACTAGGCTTGAGGCACAGTGCTTCATCCGGACATCCATACACGTTGAAATCGAGCCAGTTCATCCACCATTCCTGACCGCTAGAGTTAAAGATTATGCTGGATTTGACAAGGTTGAGTGCTGATGCCACATCCATGCTGTCCCTGACAAGATTTTGCGCAAAGGAATAGGCTAAGCCGGCATTGGTTGGGGAACCGGAAAATGTCTGCTCTCCGGGTTTATACCATGAAACGCGGGTCGCTGCGATCGTAGTCACTGCGCCGTTGGATAGAAGTGTATATGCGAGATTGGTACTGTCTTCAGGCCAGGCATTTTCACAGCTTACCTGAAAAACGATTGATGGGTGCTGGTCGTCAAGATTTGCAGCGTTTGAATTGGAAAACACGTCAACTGCGTTTGTGCTCGACCCATGAGACCACCAGGTTACCAGGCCGAAACTGTTGTTCTTCCAGGCGTTGAGCACCCTGATTTCGCTACATTCAGCGTTCTCGGTCGGAGGGTTGAGATTCAGGACATCCTCGTTGATAGCAAAAGTATAGCTGTTTACCGGGTTATAGAGACGATGACTGTTCATGGATTTGGGTACAAGAATATCTGTCCTGATCTGCTCTCCGAGTTGATATCCTGGAGTAATGTTATCGGACTCTACCATAGGAAGCATGACGGATCTCCGCCATTCTACAGCGGTTTCGTTTTCGTAACGGATAATTTTCTCAATGATCTTGTCTAATGTCGCCATAGAACCATAACAGGGAATACGCCCCACCGCGACTTCAGCAAAGCGGTCTGGTCCGCCGGTCGTACAAAAATCCCCGTAATCACCGCAATAACCGTTGTTGTTGATATCCCAGTTGCCGGTAAGATCTGCATAATAGAAGTCTGTGGGAGCATTGGGATAATCGGAGGAACTATACCGCGGCCAGCACATTTTCATGGGAACATCACCGGATGAAGGGTTTGGATCGCCTATCAGCAAAACGTAACTGATATTCTGGTTGAGATAGTTGTTCTGGAGCCAGTTCCGTATATTGTTCGCCGCTGCGTCACCCGTACCGCCTCCCCAGGTGTTTTCGGTCACAGTGATGACGTTGAACCCCTTCTGCTGTTTAAGCGCTACAAGATTGGCCAACTCCGACGAACTGCCGACAATGCTGTTGGTGGTGATAATCGCATACGTTTCACCCGCTGCTGAAGCAGCCGGGCTTTGCAGCGACCTGCTTTGTGCCGGTATGCCATACCCTTGTAATGCCTGGGGATTAACAATAGTGCTCCTCAACCATTTTTCCACTGTGCTCTCGGAAGCTGTGGAGGATGGAGCCTTCTGTACCGTCGCGCCGGAGGTGCCTGGTGTGGTAAGGACAATCATTCCGCCGGTGATCATACGAAGTTTACGCGTGACCGGATTGTATTTGTAGGGATACACGGTAACCTGGGCCAGTTTATAGTTGCGCATGGCACCGAACTTGACACTGCCTTTGAAATCCGATGGCGTAAAAGCATTTCGGCCGTAAACATCAACGTCTTTTCCATCAATGATAGTACGGCCGGCCGGCCAGACGATTTCTCCCCTGGTCGAGGGTGGGAGAGCGGGCTTGACATCGAAAGCTCCGTCAAGCTCTTTTTCAGACAGATTTTCGAGTGATACCTTTACGGTTAAAAAATCGACATTGGACGGCAGGAGAAATGTCACTGTGTAAACAGGCAGGAGCGGTTGCCCCGGCTCTCCGGCCACCGGGGCACCTTTAAACGTCGCGATACCGTTGACCGGAGTCATGGTTACATCACGGTCCGGCAACGAGACAGAATATTGCGCTCCGACATTAACGACAATGAGAAAAAGTATGGGAACGGCACAAAACAAACGATGGAACAACATTAAACCTCCATAAAGATTAATAATTTGTAGTAATTTGACATTTTTAATTTTACCGGTTTAATATAAATACCTGCTTTCCCATTTCAAAGTATTTTCGCTGAAAAAATGCTAAATTATCAATCTTTTTTTTATTACACTTTTGTATTATTCCATGGCGCAAGAAATGCCGGCTATTTATTTGACAGTTTTACATATTGGTGCTCTTGTTAGATCAAGTAAGCGTTTGTCCGAAGATACCGCGATCCTGAATGTCTCAAATGTATCACTGCCGGTTACCCTGAAATATACTGCAGATGGGTCTAAAATTTACATTTTAGTCATTGCATTTTTTGCATTTTTCGCGTTCCCCCATCCGCCTTCGGCACGTTAGCTTCGCTGCTACTTCGTGGTCCCCCGTTAACGGGGGAAGGATGGGATAGGGGTCGCAGAATATGCGGAAATTTGCAATTAGCACAAAAGTTTTCATTTCAACCGTCCGCAGTATAGTTACCAAATAAATTGCATTTCACTGCTGAATGTTATATATTCTCCATACCTCTTATTTTCCTACTACGCAAGGGCCCTCCTTGCAACTATATGGGTGAAGCGGAAACGGCGGGACTTGTTCCCGCCGCTTCTTTTTTAAATCGTTTTTGTTTGTAAAGTTTGAAGTACATCAAGGCTATCGCTGTATCTATTCCATACCTGCACGTCTCAACCTTAATGAATTTGTAATCACCGACACCGAACTGAAGCTCATCGCCGCAGCTGCAATGACAGGGCTGAGCAGTATTCCGAAAAATGGATACAAAATACCTGCCGCTATGGGAATACCCAGGATATTATAAACAAATGCAAAAAAAAGATTCTGTCTGATGTTTCTCATGGTTGTCCTGCTCAATTTAATGGCTCTGACAATTCCACGAAGATCACCTTTTATCAGTGTTACTCCAGCACTTTCCATTGCGACATCGGTCCCGGTTCCCATTGCAATGCCGACATGAGCCTGAGCGAGTGCAGGTGCATCGTTAATACCATCACCAGCCATGGCAACTTTATGCCCTTTTGATTCAAGCTCTTTGATTTTCCCGGCTTTCTGATCGGGAAGAACACCAGCGATAACGCTGTCAATAGTTAATTTTCTGGCAACCGATTCAGCAGTTACATTCGTATCTCCTGTTAACATGACGACATCTATCTTTTCTTTGTGAAGCTGCTGAATAGCATCGGGGGTTGATTCTTTAATCGGATCGGATACACCAATCATACCTTCAAGACGGCTATTAATAGTAAGAAACATGACCGTCTGACCTTCTGAACGTAAATCATCAGCCTTCTGTTCTGCAATCCCGGAATTGATACCAGTCTCATTGAGCATAGCTATATTACCAAGTACGATGTCATTACCATCGATTGTTCCGCGTACTCCCCTTCCTGCCAGGTATATGAATTTTTCCACATCGGAAATCGGTATGTTCTGTTTCCGGGCTGAATTGATAATCGCCGATGCAAGCGGGTGCTCACTGGATTGCTCAATACTTGCGGCATAGTGAATCAATTCCTGCGGTGAGTGGCTGTTCAGGGAAATGACCGATGCCACTTCGGGTTTACCCGCAGTTAAGGTTCCTGTTTTATCAACAACGAGGGTGTCAATATTCCTGAGAAACTCGATAGCTTCGGCATTCTTGAAAAGGACCCCTTCAGTAGCACCTTTTCCGGAAGCTACCATAATGGACATGGGAGTCGCCAGACCGAGGGCACAAGGGCATGCAATGATCAACACCGCAACAGAGTTAACGATAGCGTATGCAAATGAAGGCTGCGGCCCCCATAGTACCCACACTGCAAAGGTGACAATTGCCACCCCGACCACGATTGGAACAAAATAACCAGAAATTTTGTCAGCAAGCCTTTGAACAGGTGCACGACTTCTTTGCGCATCTGAAACCATTTTTACAATCTGCGAGAGGAGCATATCCGAGCCAACCCGCTGCGCTTCCATGATAAATGAACCGGTTCCATTGACAGTGGCCCCGATTACCTTATCACCCGTTCGATGCTCAACCGGAATCGGCTCTCCGGTCATCATCGACTCATTGATGGAACTGCTGCCCTTCACTATCACTCCGTCAACAGGCACCTTTTCTCCAGGACGTACACGAAGCTGGTCACCAATTTGGACCTGATCAAGTGGTATGTACACCTCTTTCCCATCGGGCAAAATTTTCTGAGCACTCTTAGGTGCCAGACCAAGCAGTGCTTTGATTGCCGCACCAGTCTGGCTTCGGGCCCGAAGTTCCAAAACTTGACCTAATAAAACCAGCGTAGTTATTGCTGCTGCAGCCTCAAAATAAACCGCGACATTTCCGTGAATATCTCTGAATGCAGGAGGAAATATCACAGGTAATACCGTTGCGATAAGACTATATACATACGCGACACCGACGCCAAGTGAAATGAGAGTGAACATATTAAGATTTCTATTGATAATAGAATGCCAGCCCCTGACAAAGAACGGCCATCCGCCGTAGATTACAACAGGTGTGGAAAGCATGAGTTCAACCCACTTCTGTATATCCGGATTGATCAACCCTGCTTTCATCTTTGGTAAAAGATGCGCCATAGTTATGATCAGCAGCGGGACGGTTAAAAATATACTGACCCAAAACCGTCGCTGCATATCCTGCAGTTCAGGATTCTTTTCCTGTCCCAGATTTACAGTCCGTGGCTCAAGTGCCATCCCACACAGAGGACAACTTCCAGAGGTTTGACGAACAATTTGCGGGTGCATCGGGCATGTCCACTCAGTTTTAGTACCAGTATGTATATCTTTAGTTACAGGACGGCCAATGTACTTATATGGATTGTACTTGAACAAATTTTTGCATCGTGCACTGCAGAAAAAATAATCATTTCCTTCATAACGATACAGATACGGTGTATCAGCCTTGACACTCATTTTACATACGGGATCCTGGTATGTGTTTTTGTCTTCGGATGGCAGTTTTTCAATACTCATGACAATCCTGCCGGTAGAAGTGAGCTGAATTTTTTATTCAACAGATCTAAACACACATAAACCATTCCTGTGTGTAGCACATCAGGGGTTATAAACCTCAATGCAAGGACAATTCCAACTGGGAACTTTTTTGATGGTGCAGGTTTTTCTCCTTTACGAACAGCGATCTGCGTTTAGGCTATATTACCTGATACTTGAGGTAATTGCAAAACACATCGTAATCACCCTTTTATAAACTCAGGGAGAGTGTTTCTGAAATATCTGAGCTGCTCATACTGAGTTCATCGAAGTATGAAGCATACTTTTGCAATTACATCACTTGTTCCTGTGATCAGCTGTGTATGTAGTTCTTTTCCTATTAATTCTACAACGTTAGAATTAAATGCCGTTCGTTGAGCGTATAAAGTTATACGGGTATGCACTTGGTTGGTATCAGTCGCATTATTGACCAAAACTCCAGTTTCGCAAGATTCGCAAATCGCCTCTCTCCCCAGCCCTCTCTCCACTCGTGGAGAAAGGGAGCAGCTGCATTTTGTTCTTCTTCCCCCTCTCCATTTCC
>JBNKZD010000286.1:0-20694 GCA_050301235.1 Chitinispirillaceae bacterium
GAGGATCTGTATTATCGATTGGCTGTTGTACCTATTGAAGTGCCACCTCTGCGAGAACGACGGAACGATATTCCTCTGCTTGCGAACTATTTCCTCGAAAAAGTTTCACATAAACTTGAAAGAGGTGAGATGTATTTTGCTGAAGAGACATTATCAATAATAATGGATTACAACTGGCCGGGAAATGTTCGTCAGCTTCAGAATGCCATCCAATTTACTTTAATTAAATGTCGAGGATCGAGAATAAATCCCGAGCATCTTCCCCCGGAGCTTATCAGCAGCTCTTTTGTTGCGATTCCAACACCTAAAATTCCAGGGAAAGCCGGACGAAGGCCAAAACTTACCCACGAAATTGTCGAGCGTGCACTTGTCAAAGCCGGTGGAAATAAGGCTAAAGCGGCACGTTTGCTGGGGGTAGGAAGAGCCACACTGTACAATTTTCTCAATGAGCATGAAGAGATTGCAGTTGAGAATTGAAATTAATTAATATTGTACTGTAATTTCAGGTATTTGCTTATCTCACGACATTCACTATCATTCAGCTTTTGCTGATAAAATATTACTTCAGCAATGAGGCCCGGCCAGGCATAATGACCGATATGTTTATTGGCACTACCAATCATTAGATTATCAGAAATATCATCAGTTGATGTTGTTACTGTAATGCCGGGAGTTTCTGAAATTCCCATTTGTATTGCAATATTACCCGAATCATCAGAACCTTCGGACCTGAACAGTATAACATGCCATGATGAATCGAGTTGTATATCACTTGCCACAGTTGTAACAGACGATTCTGTACCTTTAAGGATTGAGAGCTTCCCAGTACCACTTACACCCAGAGCGAAAAAGAAATAGTCATAATCTGATGATGACCACAATATTCCGCCTGAAGCTGGAATGGTATCTGTGATTTTTGCAGCAAAAAACGCAGTGAAAGGAGAATTTGGCCATGATCCGCCCTGTCCAAGTTGTTCATTCCTAAAGTCGATGAGGACGACATCACGGTTTCCAAAATAGAGTGATGATAGTTGATTCGGTGTAGTATTTTTGTAGATCAATGGCTCCTTTCCACCAGAATATGAATAAAACTGATTTAATGATGAAGTGCGATTTATCCACCAATCGACTGCATTTTCATCACGAGTAATCAGATCTTTTCCTTCACCTCTGTCTAAAGCGCACCAGTAGGTTAATGCCGGAAAATAATCTGGTGTACGAGGGTGGTATATAACTGGTATACGTCCGGCGGTATCGACAGCCCCATCGGTTCCTTTGACAAGAATGTTAATGGTGTCAAGAAATTTTACATTTTTATTCGAAATCGTTACAGAAAATTGACCTGGAATTGTAGAGAACGTCACAACTTCAGCATTCTCTACGATTATCGAATCTTGTGGAGACAGCTCCTTGAGATTATTATTAATTGAAAAATCAATCCGTACGGGGGAAGCATTTGATGTAATGTCAATTGAACCATCGTTGAGTGTGTCGATTTTATCTCGAGTCGAATGAGTAAGTGAATACGGTAGAATTGCGACTTCTCCCGGAGCAGTTATGTAAAACTGCTTCAGAAAATTTACCGATTGATACCCGTCCCATAGCGTAATGGTTGCAGTGTAAAATTCTGTTCGCGGAGTCCCAGTGCCCCGCCAATCTATCACTACCATGTTTCGTGTAATTTTTTTGAATAGAAATTCCTGTGCAATCTGTGGGTCTAGCAAAATTGTGCAGGAAACAGAATCTCCATCATTATCATTCAATACAAGTGTGTCAAGCTGTTTTTTCCCGGTGACGAATTGGCGAGGGAATGTACCAGTGAATTCCGGTAATATATTTTTCCGTATAAAAACGGTTGTATCGGTACTGATTCCATTAAAATCGATAACTTTGATAGAAACTGTGGATCCCGAATGAACAGCTTCGATTGTGTCGATAAAAAGAGAGGGGTTATGAGCTGATGGTGTTGCTGGTTTTCCATTGATTGTTACCGTACGTATCTCATTTGTTTCCTTGACCGTGAGAAATGAGCAGATTGCAGACGTCGATTGTACCAGGTGGTGTTCACCATCATTTCCGTTGATCAGAACATAAGGAATTTTGGGTGGTATAATTGTGTCTGTTTTGATTTTCCGATCAATTATGACCGATTCTGAAGCCAAAGTGTCAGTGTGATATGTGATTACATCGACCTGGTTGATACCTATTGAAAGGGGGCACTCCCAGGAAAGCATCTTTTTTGAAAGGTGGGGGAGTATGGTATCCTGTTTACCTTCGAGTGTTTCGCTACGAATCGCTTTTACAAACACTGTATCGGATGAATAATTGTAGAGACTGTAAACGATGTTGATTATTGAATCAACAGTTGTCGATGATAGTGATCCGGGATTGACTACTCGAAGTATAACGGCTTCATTTCTTGGTCCATCAGGACTGTAAACGATAAAAAAACGTTTTGATGAATATTTCCCTGAATTATCGGTTGCACCCACAGTCAGCTGGTATGGCAGATCTCGTGTGTTACGGTGCATATCAGGCAAAATTTTTATAAAGACCTCACCATCAGCTGCAATCTCCCGACCGTCATAATCACTACCATTAAAGGTGACATTTCTGATTCCACCTTGATCCATTACACGAACGCGAAACAGAAATAAAGAATCGCCAGTGATCACGGAATCACCATTTTCACTCAACCGGCCGGATACTGCTGCCAGTAAAGGTGGACGATTATCGGTGAAATTATAATTGAAAAGTGTTCTTGGAGAACTGAACCCACTTGTATCAGTAACCCATAATGATCCTCGTCCCTGTACACTGCCAACTTTTAATTCAAAAGGTAATCCGACCCCTGCTTTAAAAGAATTATAACCGATTGATTTGCCAAAAAATTCCCCGAAATGCCAGTGATATTCCAGGCTTGGATCGTGCAGGGCTTTGGTGTAGAGTGTACAGACCGAACCAGCTTCACATGTAATGCTGTCCTGAAATAGTGGTGAGACACAATAACACTCATAACTTCTGGAAAATGATTCCCCATCGGTGCGAAATACTTTTACGGTAACAGATGTATGACCAGTATCATTCCATGAAAAGTAAAATCGCCGATCACCTGCTTGAGGTTTGATTATTGTAACTGATTGAGCATTACTTAAACGGTTCCCTTTGGTTACGACAGAGAACGAATCGATTTTCTCAAAAACAGTTGGATATATTGTCAGTGATTCAGTTGAAAAAATTTCAAATGTATCTCGAGTACTTATCGAGGAGGTTGAATTTCTGATCTTTACATCAACATTGTCCATATTTTCAAACGGGTTATAATCATTGCAGGAGAATATATGGAGTAACAGCAGGAGTACAATTAATCGTAGAATGATCATATTAACCTCATTAAAAAGTAAATGTCCAGGTAAGACCTGTAAGACCAATTACAGATGTAATTCCTGATACCAGAGTGTAACTCAGGAGTCTATTGCGACGATCGCGTTTGGAGTCCCATTCTGCATTCGAGTGATTTGCAATATTCTCATCGGCATTACGGCTGAGCAATCCAAGTTCATCATGATGCTCAATCGTTTGTCGGCCAAAATATATGGCTCCTGCAGCCCCTCCCAGGGCAGCGGTTAAACCTGTAAATCTGAGAGTGTTTCTTCTGAGTGCTAATGGGTCTCGGAGAATTGTTACCGGAACACCATCTTTTGAGGCATCTTTCATGTCGAGAATGTATGAATAGGGTTCTTTCCCGGTACTAATCTGTTTCCCTTCAAGGGTAAAATCGCTCTTTCCATTGTTTCTGAATTGTGCCGGATTAATGCGGATATATTTTGTATCTGATTTTATCCCGTAAACCGAATAGAATATTTTACAGAATTCAATTGATGTTCCGATGCCGCCACTATGGATATAAATTCCATTCCAGTCAAATGGGTTTGGAATATTATCATCCGATTTATTGTACATTGTATCGAATTCTGATGTAAATACAATTGGTGCTTTGCGGGTTCCCAGTGCTACAAGTTTTCCTTGCACGTGAAGTCCTGTAAAATCTTTGAATAACAATACAACCCCCGGTTCAATCGAGACTGTCTGATCGGTTGGAACCTCGATATCGGAGGTGACAAGATATGGTTTTGCAGTGTAACGCACTATTTTGGGGAGTGGTCCTGCAATTGTTGTAAATGGGCTGTCTTCACCTTTCAATTGGTTGATTGAAGAGGCGGGGGAGGATGTTGTGGTATTATCACTTTGACCAGATACTACTATAACCGTGGTTAAAATAGAAAATAGTGTTTTGGTGATCATTATTAATGTCCATCCTTTATTGATGCGTAGATCTGACCCATACGTTTTCTTTCCTCTTTTTCAATTCGGAGGTATTTATGATTTGTATTCGATGCAAGCGCAGCTCTAAGGTTACGCCATTTGTCAAGTGCTTCCCGATAAGTTGTTTCATCAGGTTTATCATTAAAAATCCTGGTTGCATTGAGTGCCCGAAGAAAGCACGTTTCAGAGGTCAGGTTATCATAAGTAAGCAGTGTTTTAGGTGCACCTTCAGCAAGTGTGATCAGTTTTTCGATCTGACCCGTCTTTCCGGCATTAAGTGCCTGTTTTGCCTGTGCGAGATAAAACTCTGCATCATTGATAGAGTGATGAGCTAAAAAACGATTGACACCATCGTTATCACCAAGAGAAATCTGAGAACGAAGTGCAAGGACTGCAGTTTTTGGAGACATCGCTGCATCTGAGGACAATTCATTAAAAACCGTGAGGACCTCTTTATGCCGTTTCTGCGAAAATAGTATTCCAATAAGTGAGGGGAGGTCTGTGGTCCCCAGCTCCTCCTGGAGTAATTCGATTGGTGTACGCTCACGCTGCGATGATAGAATGTCAACTCGAGGTTTTTTCTCGGGTGTGGAGAGCTTCTGACTGATCACGGTCTGAGATACAGGTGCTGCAGTGTGATTGACTTTTTTCTTTGGTGATATAGTTGGATTTTCGGGACTTTGCGATGCTTTTTTCGATGTCTTTAGATCCTGTTTCAAAACTGGTTGGCTCTCTAAATCTGATAGTAGCGTTTTTTCTGAGGATGGAACTGCCGGAAGTGATGCTGTTTTTGTCTTAGTTTCGAGTGAACCGGTTGTTGTAATGTCGGATTGGCGTGAATCACTTTTTTGTATAAATACAATAGTGATGATTGTTGCGATGATTGCCAATAAAAAGGTTGCAATCACAAAAATCATCGTATGTGGCCGCTTGTGCAATTGCAGGTTTTTTCTGGGTGATGTACTTTGCAGAATTTTGCGGACGAGATCCTGAGGATCGGTAATCCCCAGTTTATCACCAATTTTTTGAAGCGCTTTACCATAAACTTTTGCACTTGGAACTCTTGCATCACGATCCCGACTCATCGATTTGTGAATAAGGTTGATTAATTCTCTGGGTGCACCAGTATGAAAATCTGTTAATGGCTGAAAATGGTTTTTTGATTTATCATTCAGAAGTGCTGTGATGTTCTTTTCCGGGAAAGCCGGCTTTCCACATAACATTTCATATAATAATTCACCAAGTGTGTAGATATCCGTTCGAACATCAAGGCCACCACCATCAAGCTGTTCTGGAGAGAGGTACTGAAGAGTACCGACTACGCTCCCATCAACGGTATGTAGTGATGCATCAAGGGGGCGGGCGATGCCAAAATCCATGATTTTCACCTGACCATCCAGGCAAAACATTACGTTACCCGGTTTCAGATCCCTGTGAACTACACCATGATATTGTTTACCATATAACTGGTATTCATGATTGTGAGCGAAATCGAGTCCTCTGCATAAAAGAATACCAGCTGCAATCACTTCTGCTGGTGAAAGTGACCCTCTTCTGTTTAAAAGATTTTCAAGGGTAATCCCTTCAAGGCGCTCCATTTCGATATAGGGTAATCCATGCCATTCACCGACACTGTGAATTTCGACGATGTTTGGGTGACTGAGTTTTGCACAGATTTTTATCTCAGTCTGAAATCGTTCAAGGCAATCTTTTCCAGCTGATGGGTGCATCAATTTAACGGCTTTATGGATCTCCAGTTGAGAATTCCAGATTTCATAAACATTCGCCATCCCACCATGGCCAAGAACCTGGGTAACTACTCCGGAACCCAGAGGAACCGGTTGATTACCATCAGGTATATCGACTAATGGCTGTGACTTTAGATACGGATTAATTACAGAAAAAACTTCACTCCTGCCGGGCTTGCGGTTAGTATCATCGTCGTTGAGAAGCTTTGTTTTTTCGATATGCATCTGAGACTATACTATTAAAAATTAAACATATTACTATATATATAGTACCATTGTCATCAATGGAAGCTAACATTTTTTGCTCGCGATAGTATAAAATAGTATTTGTAACCAGTAATGGAAGTAAAAAGGCAGATCGAAAGATAGTGTTTCTGGTAAAAAACGGGTTTTTCGACGGTGGACATAACTAACTTCGGAGGTACTCCGTACTTACTCACCTCCTCGCTTGGTGATCCAAAAAATGGTTCAAATAATTCTATTGTAATTGTTGCTGCCATCTATGTTTCGCCAAAATCTTCACAATTCTCATTCCACCATATCCAATCAGTACCATTCCAACAAACAAATTCAATATCTGGATAAGAGCCAAGGGCATATACTGCTTTGTTAGCAAGAATACTACCACAGAAAAAACCATAAAAATGAAAGTCGCGGAACCAACTGAAAACCCAAAAATATACAAATCTCTTTTTGTATAGTTCAATTCAACTGCTTTAGCGGTAAAAATACTGGTGAAAAAGACAATCGTTATCGGGTTGGATATTGTGAGAAAAAAGACAGAAAAGAAACTGGACAATAAACTTACAGATTTAACTGGTGTGATAGCAGGTTGGCCATTGGTAACTACTCCTTTGATAATGATCACTCCAAAAAGTATAAGGACTGTAGAACTGATTATTCCAAAAATATTTCTGGCAGACTTTGTTTCAAGTAATTTACCAATGCCGGCAATCGAAAGGGTAATGTATAGATAGTCAACCACTGTAACTGCGACAACTGCAACAAGACCATCTGCAATTGATCTTTGCAATGTTAAATTCATGATATAGAAAAAGACAGGTCCTATTGCGAACTGGAGCAGCAGACCTGTTGCTAAACCATGTTTAAAAATTTTCAAACTACTGTTTTTTAAATTCGTCATAAATTCCGGAGATACCTGTACCTGGTTTTCTCACCATTTTTATACGCCTGTTCATTGTGATCTAATTCATGTTATCCTTTTCATCTTCCAGCTTTTCCATGGATCTCAGAAATGTCAAGCTTCAAAATGTCCATCTTTGAATAGTATTCATCCGATTTTAATAACATTGTTTTTTTCATTTCTGAATCATTTTCAAGATGGTTTAGTATAACTGTTATTCCATATTTTTTCTCATCCATATCTGAAATAATCTTCATTGTACCCCAGAAAACCACCGTTTTGTAATTATGTCCACATTCATTCACAACATACCCACCATCTTCAATTACAGTTGCACAAACTTGTGGATTTTTAATTATAAAATCAAGTTTTAATCCTCGTGGCGAACAGTGAAAATACAGAGAATTTTTCTCTGAGTCGTAGCCATAACTCAAGGTAACGATATATGGTTCGTTATCATGACACATCGAAATTACAGTGTATTTGCCGTTTTTTAAAATCGCGGTAATCTCTGCTTGATTTGTTAATTCCCGGTCAGGACGATTATTTACATGATATTTTTGCATTTACTCCTCTTTCCAGTGTATAGATAATGTCTGTATTTAATAAAGAGTGGCCAATCGGTCGCAACTTCAAAAAAAACAGTAAACAGCCTCGATTTAATTTCCGTCTATTGGAAGATAAAAATGCTACAAATCATAAATATAGGACAATTCGCATGAAGAATCAAGGGCGGGGGGGCAGGTCTTTTTCAATTGAATTCAGATGTTGATTTCGATTAAGGTGGCAACAACCAGAATTGCATGGGCCCCCAGAATGTTTCCTTTACATGGAAAAAGAATCTACGATGATTTGAGGACTACAATAATAATGGCTCTACAAGCCATGGTTAGTGAGACAACGACAATGTGGAAAGGAATAAAAATAATAATGCCTTCAATTCTGACAGTATTAAAAATTTTGGTACACACTACAACTGGGCAGGTGTCAGTCCCTACAATGAAAAAAAATTAGCTCCTTCAGGCTTGCGTCTTCCGACAAAGAATGATTGGGATACATTAGTTAATTATCTCATAAATCATGGTTACAATTGGAATAGTACCACTACAGGTAATTATATTAACAAAGTAATTGCAGCAAAAACCGACTGGATTCCATATACTGAAAAATGGAAAATCGGATATAAAATGGAAACTAATAATAGCAGTGGATTTACAGCACTTCCCGGTGGTTGTCGTAATCTTGGAACGGAATGTGATTTTTTCAACATTGTCTGTTATGGATATTGGTGGAGTTATTCACCTGATGGATTGTTTTATGCTTATGGCTGGTTATTATCTGATTCTAATGGTGGTTTTATGGGTATATCATTTAAAAAAAAGGTGAGGGCGCATCTGTACGATTGATTAAAGATTAATTTCATTAAATCGGACTACAAGGAATGAATTTCTGAGAAAGATTAGATGTGATATACAAAAAAAGCAGGGTCGGAAAAACCAGCCCTGCATACAAGGGGAAATTAATGCTTACAGATATCACTGTCCATAAACTTTCGCGTCACATTCTAAAATAACCGTTTTTCCAATTACCTGACCAGTGATCTTTGCACTGCTGCCAATGGTTACTACTGCATTCGGGGCATTGATATTAGCTTTTAAGTCCAATGCACCCACAGTAAAAGTTGAACCATTTGAATAGAATTGAAGCTGGTTAGCATTAGTAACTCCGCTAATCTTCAAACGTTCACTTATGATTACGTTGTTCTGTGCATTGAGGATAACCTGGCCATTTATAATCAGACGGGCATCAGGATAGAGAGTAATAGTTTTAAAGGTATAATCACCCTGATTTAATACAAGTGTACCGCCCACAGTCAAGTCACCATAACTTCCACCTCCCGTTAAGGTCTGTGTGCTTCCATTCCAGATTTGGATTGGACTGCTTCCAACTGTCAATGTTTTCATAACTACTGGCTCAAACTCGACTGATGCATTCTCGTTTGTTGCACCTGTCCAGGTGGCATCATTAATAAGTGTCAGTGTACCGGAAAGAGTAATACTTCCTGTTCCTTTACTTCTGTCATACATTTTAACATTGCCGTTTGCATAAAGATTATTAACAATGATTGTATCATCAATACCACAACGAATTCCTTTGCCTGCTCCAACAACATCGGCCTCGTAACGAACACGATCTAGCAGTATAAGTGAGTCAGTACCAAATACAGGTGGAATCATGATCTGGTTGATCTGTTTGAATTGCATATCAGCAAAGTTTGCCCAGCGCTCTCCTGTTGACCATAAAGTATCCGGATCATTGCATGAATAGGCAAACCCAGCGATCGGTGCAGCAAAAATGTTCGTGATAACAGAGTCAATTATAATAAAGGAACTGCCATCAGTGCTTACATATCCGTAAACACCATTATCGGTTTTAACCAGTCGAACCCATGTAGCACCCGGAGAGTATCCCGGATAACTTCTTCTGGTAGCTGCAGCACCATCAGTAAGACGATACTGAAATACGATACCATTTGCATTGGTCACACCAAAAAATACCATCGGATCAGAGCCGGTAAAAGCAAGGCCGGGATCCTGTGGTGCTGGTGGTGGGGGCTGAGGTACTTGCTGGAGTGCAGAACGCAGCATCACTCCAGCTTTGGCATCAGGGTTGGTCATATTCTGTAAAAATTCGATTTTTGTTGAAATTCTGAATTTTTCAGAATTGACATTACGGTAATAATATACAAAGTCGTCTGAGGTGTTTCCGATATCGCCACTTGCACCACGCATATGCAGGTTCCATTTGGTACCTGCTTTCTGATGAAAATTGGTATGGAAAGACTTATGTTGCAGGCTATCGATCGTACCTACTTTGCTAAAACTCCAGGCATCCGATTCTATTTTGTAGTTGACAGGCAGGTAGCCAGGACATTCGGCATGTAAGACAATGGTGTAAGTACCTTGTTTATACCCGTTTTTGAACATCGGTGCATCATGACCATCCAGGGTATAGACAGCATCATTACCTGTAATAGAATCTCGGGAGCCATACCATGTCAACTTTAGAAGTGATATATTTGGTGATGATCCATCAGAGGTTGAAATATCGGCATGAAGCTTTACTTCGCTGTTATGTAAAAGAACAGGCTGTTCACCATCAACTGGTTGCATAGTCACATTTTCAATAATAAGATGTGGCATTGCTGCTGGTATATAGGGACTCAATTTAAGTGTTCCTGCCCCAATAATTACTAAGCAATGATTTGCAGGTTGAACAAGATGGTTCGGATCATTATTGAGATGTTGACGATATGCTTCACCAAAACAGGCACCACTTCCCAGCTGTTGGGTATAAATGGTGTGAGGGTTTGGTCCATACTCCTTTGAACTTCCAAAACAGATGAGCCCATTATTGAGCATTGCGTACATTTGACCAAGGCAGTTGTCATCGTTGTATTTAACATTTGAACAGCCCATGTCCTGAAAGAAGAGTACACGGGGTGGCAGAGGTGTTGAATCTACCATGTAAAGTAAGCTCCGATCCTCTGGTGTATCTCCCCAAGGATCGGGCCGAGAACCGAAGCGATTGAAATCCCATTCAATCGCACCATGATCCATCCCCATTAAATGCCCGTCAGATCCTGAATGTTCCAGAATTGTAGCCCATTCGTATCCTTTGCGCAGTTCTGTCTCCCAGATGCGTGCTTTATCATGTGGAAATTTGAGATTAGTGAAGGGGATATTGAGATTCTGGAGCTGAGCCCAAGTCGTATCAAACCAGTTTTTGAAATCGCCGATCTGAACAGCTCGTGAGGGTATAGTAGCATTTTGAGTCATTCGTATGTGTGTGCGGTTGAAATAGTCGGCAATGACACCATCCTCATCGAATGGTACATCCTGCGTTGTTCCATTATAATGGAATATATTGTGACCGATCACTCGGGTAACCCATATTTCACAGGATTCATCACCTGTGTACGAATCAAAAAGATCTGATTTGTATGGAAAATTTGGTTGCTCGGGATGAGTTGTTTCTGTAGAATCATCTCTCCATGCAGCATCTGAAACATCATCAATATCCATAAAGTAATAATCTACCGGGTACACTTCTCCCCAGTAGTTTTTAATATTGATTTTCGGGGCATTTTCGGAATCATAGCGTTCAAACTGAGCGCATGGGAGATTACCAACAAGCACAGCTCCCGTAAGATTATCATTTAGGTAGTGCTGGCGCAATGTGTCGCGTAATTGCTGCAGTTCACTGCGTGAATTACCATCATTAAATGTTATTGAATCGATCCATACCGATTCACCATTGTTTTGCAGATCGGTAATGTATTGATCGATACTACTTTTGACAGAAGGAATTGCTGCAAGGTCTTTGTTGATTATGATTCCCACACGAGCTTGTACAGCATATGCGAGAAAACAAACAAGTATAAAAATTATTTTTTTCATGTTTTAATCCATCCATCCATTAACGTGATGAGTTTTTGTTGATAATATTTTGAGCCATTGATTTGACACGAATATACTGGGAGCGTCGGAAAGCATTTTGAGGAGTATCTTTTATAATCCCTAGCACTTCTGTGACTGTCTGGTGGTATTCGATGAGACTTTTAATCAGATCTTTCCCGCATGTTTCAGATATCGAGGAAAAAAGGTCCATTATTTCACCATCGACATTGCCACGGCTTAGAATTTTCTTGTAAAGAATTCTGGTTGCGTCATTATCAATTTTACCTAGTGCAGCGATAATCCTGGATCGAATCATGACCTGACTCCCCGGGTATCTGCCATCTGCGTTGTTATAGAGGTCAAGGAGCATTTCAGAAACTTCTGAAACATTTCCATTGCCGGCTTGAAGAATAGCTTCAAGCACAACTGATGGTTGAACATCTGTCAAACCTTGCTTGATTAACATCAGCGATTTTACGCTTGACAGGTTGTTCTCAGAAGCTGAGTGTTCACGTAATTGTTTGATTTTCCTCTGCGGGTTTTCTTCAGAACCGGAAATAGTTTCTCCGAACCCCTCATAAGAAACTGCTGTCACAACAGCCGCAAAGATCAAAAATCTAAGATGGTGGCGTTTTGTAATGACGTGGCGATAGTTCATCATACAGATCCTTTGAAAAATTTTGATTGATTATGTTAAGTGAATTCATTAAAAATTTCACATATATTCATTAGTTTATGTTTTGTAATTAATACCGTTATGACATAATGACTCGTGGACATTCATCTTCTGTCTGCTGATAGATGATAGGAATTTTGATCTTTTTAACTTATGAGTTTAAAATAGTACTTGCTTTGGCAGGATGCAACTATCAGGCTGGTTTTTTAGGGAAAATAGGCACCATTTTCTGAGAATGGTGGTATCTAATTGTCTGAAAACAGACACAAACTTACTTTCCGCGCATTTTACATGTAAAATTTCTGAATTTTAACATGTGTATTTGGCAACTATCCGCTTGCAAAAAATTTGCTTACTTTAATAATAGTTTCTGTTCAAAATGAAAAAAAGTCGAGATTAATCTTGACGTAAAGGGGTACCACAGAATAGGTTTGTAAATAGATGTTCGAAATAAACTTAGAAAGGGCACCCCTAATGAGATCGCGATATTCAATAAAGCCACAGTTCTTATTCACCGAACTGAAAGATCATCCTGTAGCACGTGAGTACTATAATAAATATAATCAAATTGACTCCATACCGGAAAAAAAATAGTTCCATTCTTAATGAAGTTCACAAAGAGCTGGTAATGTCAATGAACACGAAGAATGGAAGAGTTTCAACCTTTAGTACTGAAACACTCTTTAGAATGCTTCTTGTAAAATGCATTGAACAACTCAGTTTCAGGGATTTGATTATTTAAACATGTTACACAATTTCTGGAAAATTTTAAAGAAAATAACCGTAAACCATGGCAGATTGAACAGGCACAGCGGGCTTGTTTTATCTATTTGCAGATTATACAAAAATTGGATAGTAACATTACGCCGGAAGCTGCACCTGTTTCAAGAACAAAGATTAATGAAGTCGTTAAAAGTGGGAAACCGCGAGATACGGAGGTTAATTGCCAAGAAAAATAGGAAACACTTATTAAGCAAACCGAAAACACTCTCAGGGTGAAACATTATGCACAAAATACATTATAACATTACTGTTACTGGGTGCAGCGTTTTGACAAATACTGCAATTTTAAGGACACCGCTACGATCCATATATCGGACGTCAGAATGTATCTTGAATATCTTGCGGTAAACCGGAATGTGTACGCTTCACACCTGAATTAGGCATTTAATGCATTATTATTTCTTTTTCGCCATGTTTTGCATCTTCCTTTTGAAGGGCTTGGCTCAACTATAAGAGCAAAGGAAATAAAGACACTCCCCGAAATTCTCTCGTCTGAAGAAATTAGAAATTATTTCAATTCATTACAGAAGCCTTTAAAACTTATCGCACAACTTATATACGGGTGCGGTTTTCGGATTGAAGAAGGTCTATCTTTAAGGATCAAGGACCTGGATTTTTCACGAAATATCATTATACTGAAGCAGGGTAAAGGGAAAAAAGACCGTTCCTTACCATTACCGCAGGCACTACTGCCGCAGTTGTAAAGCCATATTCAGAATGTATGCTATATATGACAAGGATCTGAATAATGAGACGTGCATGGGGTCTTACTAACGGAATCGTTACATAATAAAAGTGAGCAGTATGCAAAAGATTGGGGTTGGTACTGGCTGTTTCCAGCTCGGGAACTCATGGCGTCCATATAGGCAGATAATAATGAATAGTGAGTAGTAAGAAAAGAAAGATGATTGTTATACGTCCGGAAAAACGAAAAAGAGCAGAGGAACATAACAAGAAGCCCTGTAACATCACTGCTACAGGGCTTCTTATAAAAGACTAAACGAACTTACCGAAAAGTCAGTTGTATGCTATATCAGCCAATCTGCATTGCAGCCATCTGCTTGAGCAAATTGAATTTAGCAATAACGTTTTTCTGAGCATTGTCAAGATACTGCTTTGAAGCTTCAGGATTGGCTCTCTGAAGCATCTTGTAGCGGTTCTCTTTGTAGATATAGTCAGAAAGCTGGATTGTCGGGTCTTTGCTGTCAATGAGAAGAGGGTTTTTACCTTGTGCAACAAGATCCGGATTGTAACGATAGAGTGGCCAATGACCAGAATCCACAGCGAGTTTCTGTTCATTGTACCCTGTTATCATGCTGATACCATGTGCAATACAGTGGCTGTATGCAAGGATAATTGATGGGCCATCGTAAGCCTCAGCTTCTGTAAATGCCTTAACTACCTGATTCTGGTTTGCTCCAAGAGCTACTTTGGCGACGTAGATATACCCATAGCTCATTGCAATCATACCCATGTCTTTCTTGATCGTTGGTTTACCACCAGCAGCAAACTTCGCAATTGCACCCAATGGAGTCGATTTTGATGCCTGACCACCAGTATTAGAGTAAACTTCAGTGTCAAGTACAAGGATATTTACATTTTTGCCAGATGCCAGAACGTGATCAAGACCACCGTAACCGATATCGTATGCCCAGCCGTCCCCACCAAGTGCCCAGACTGATTTTTTGACGAGATAGTCTGCGAGTGAAAGCAGTTGTACTGCATCAGCAGATTTGCTTCCGGCAAGACCAGCTTTGAGTTTCTCAACTCGTGCACGCTGTTTCTCGATAAGCGCTGCGTTTGTCTGACTGGCATTAAGAATCTCACCAAGAACAGCTTTGACTTCGGCACTTTCTGTTCCATCTGCAATAATCTTACCTGCAAGTTCTTTTGCAAATTCGGTGAATTTATCGACAGCACTTCTCATTCCGAATGCAGCTTCAGCATTGTCTTCGAATAGTGAGTTGTTCCATGTCGGTCCGCGTCCATCAGCACGTTTTGCGTATGGGGTTGTCGGAAGGTTTCCGCCATAAATTGATGAACAACCCGTTGCGTTGGAGATGAAGAGACGGTCACCGAAGAGTTGTGTCAACAGTTTTACATAACCGGTTTCACCGCAACCTGCGCATGCACCACTGAACTCAAACAGCGGACGAACGAGCTGGCTTCCTTTTACAGTTGCAGCATCGATCTTTGAAGAATCTGTATCTGGAATCGAAATAAAATGTGACCAGTTCTTTGCTTCCTCTTCACGGAGAGGAGTCTGGTGTTTCATGACGATTGCATCGCCTTTGCCTTTTGTCGGACAGCTTTCAACGCAGGCGCCGCAACCGGTACAGTCTTCAGGTGCAATCTGGAGTGTATATTTCAAACCAACAAGATCCTTACCTTTTGCATCTGCAGACTTGAATGTCGCCGGTGCATTTTCGAGGTATTTTGCATCGTATGCTTTCGGACGGATTGCTGCATGCGGGCAGAGAAGAGAGCAGCGATGACACTGGATACATGTTGCCGGGTTCCAGACAGGAATTTCAACTGCTATGTTACGTTTTTCATACTGTGTAGTAGCTGTAGGCCAGGTACCATCTTCGGGCATTTTTGAAACAGGCAGTGATGTACCTTCACCTTTGATGATCTTCGCTGTAACATTTTTGACAAAGTCTGGTGCTGTATCCGGCACAACCTTCAACTCTTCAATCGGATTGGTTGGTGCTGACGGATACGTGACTTCCTCAACTCCTGCGAATGCTTTGTCGATTGATGCAATATTCATATTAACAATCGCATCACCTTTTTTGCCGTAGGTCTTTTTGACTGCATACTTGATTTTTTCAATAGCGAGATCGACATCGATAACTTTGGAGATCTTGAAGAACGCTACCTGCATGATAGTATTGATAAGGTTGCCAAGACCTACCTCATGACCAATTTTGAGTGCATCAATAACGTAGAATTTTGCTTTTTTATCAATAATCTGTTTCTGAACACGACCCGGAAGGTGTGACCATACAGTGTCTTTGTCGTACTCTGAAGTGAGGAGGAAACTTCCGCCTTCCTGCAAATTGTCGAGCATGTTTACTTTTTCGATGAATGAAAAGTTATGGCATGCAATAAAGTGTGCAGTAGTGACCAGGTACGGATGACGGATCGGGTCTTTACCGAAACGAAGATGTGAAGTAGTAACAGTACCGGCTTTCTTTGAGTCGTAGAAGAAATACCCCTGTGCATAATTATCAGTATTATCGGCGATGATTTTGATACTGTTTTTGTTCGCACTCACTGTACCATCGGAACCGAGCCCGTAGAACACAGCGCGGAAACAGCCTTCGTGTTCCATAGAGAGGTTTTTATCGTACTCAAGATAATTTCCAGTGACGTCATCGATAATACCAACGACAAAATGATTTTTCGGAGCAGGTTTATTGAGTTCATCGAAAATAGAAACAACCATCGCGGGTGTAAATTCTGCAGAACCAAGACCGTAACGACCACCGATAACAAGCGGCCATGAAGAGAAATAAGCTACTTTAGCCTGCATTGCTTCACCGATAGCAGTACGGATTTCCTGATACAGCGGCTCTCCGACTGCACCCGGCTCTTTTGTTCTGTCAAGAACTGCGATCTTCTTGCATGATGGCGGAAGAGCGGTTACCAGTGCATTACCATCAAGTGGACGGAAAAGACGAATTTTAAGTACACCGACTTTTTCATTCTTTGCCAAAAGCTGGATTACAGTCTCGTGGGTAACATCACAGCCTGAACCCATGAGAATAATTACTCTCTCTGCATCCGGTGCACCAAAGTATTCATAACATTTGTACTGGCGGCCTGTCAATTTTGCAAATTCGTCCATTTTCTGCTGAACAATTGCAGGACAGTTTGCAATTACAGTATTCACAGTTTCTCTACCCTGGAAATAGACATCAGGGTTCTGAGCTGTACCTCTTATGATCGGATGATCCGGTGACATGGAACCAGCGCGGAATTTTCGAACCAGTTCATCTTTGATCATCGAACGCATATCATCATAGGTAAGTTCTTCGATCTTCTGAAGTTCATGTGAAGTACGGAAACCATCGAAGAAATGAAGGAATGGAACTCTTGATTCAAGTGTTGCAGCCTGTGCAATGAGTGCAAAGTCCATTGCTTCCTGAACTGTTGATGAGCAGAGCATTGCCCAACCGGTCTGGCGGACAGCCATAACGTCACTGTGATCACCGAAAATTGAGAGACCCTGACATGCAACAGAACGTGCAGTAACATGAAAGACTGTCGGGAGCATTTCGCCAGCAATTTTATACATGTTCGGGATCATCAGCAGAAGACCCTGTGATGCTGTAAAAGTTGTTGTCATTGCACCGGCACTGAGTGATCCATGAACTGCACCAGCTGCTCCAGCTTCGGACTGTAATTCAGAAACCTGTGGAATTGTACCCCAGATATTTTTCTGGCCAGCAGCTGATTTCTCATCGGAGATTTCACCCATTGGCGAGGAAGGGGTAATTGGATAGATTGCTATAACTTCATTAACGGCATGAGCCACATGAGCACAGGCCGAGTTACCATCATGCGGTACCTTGGGTCTTGACATAAATAATCCCTCCAGGATTGAAATGTATACATAGTAATGAAGGTTTAAATCAAAATAAAGACTCATAATATAAATTATTCTCCAACACAATTACAATGTTGAATTCAACTATGAGTCTGGTAATTTCAGCTAATTCATTGATTCTGCGTAAAATGAGTGCGAATTTGTGGATGATGATATTGTGAAAGAAGGTACAAAAAAGTATTCAGAAAAACCCATAATTTAACAGTTTCTACAGCAATTTGGACAAAGACCTCAAACAATCAATTCCCTGCAAAGTGTGTCGTCTTCTATAAAATTGATCAAAGCTTCAATATTTTCTTTTTCCGACAGAATCGTGTAGTAATTTGTTTTGATGCTGGGGGCAAGACGGATCGCTTTGATGAAATCATTCTTATTCAGTGGTTTACTTCTAACATATTCAAAAAAACCAGTATCTTCCAGAACCTTTCTGATGGTCGCTTCTTCACGGTTTTTCTGTATGACACTAACAGCATACGTTGCAACTCCAACCTGAATTCCATGAAGTGTGGGGGAGGCTGCGATCATGTCGTAGGCATGTGAGATTAAATGCTCACTTCCACTGGCAGGACGACTGGAGCCGCTAACTTCCATGGCTATGCCGCTCATTACAAGACAGCCGCAGATCAAACGGATAAACTCAAGATCGGTAATATTTTTATTATGATAGTGAACCATGTTTTCAACTGCATTGGTTGAGATAAGGACTGCAAAATCGTTGACCGGCTCCTGAACGATATGCCAGGCTAGTTTCCAGTCATGAATCGCTGTGTATTTGGAGACCAGATCTCCGATTCCCGAGATGGTGTAATGTGCCGGCGATTTACTTATTATTTCAGTATCGATAACCACGCCGTAGGGAATCTGCGCTTTAAGAGATTTACGTTTGCTATTGACATATAGCGATGCGCCCGGTGATGCAAATCCATCATTGGAAACGGAAGTCGGTATTGCAATAATGGGTAACTGAAGAATAAAGGCGATGTATTTCGAAAAATCGATTACTTTTCCGCCACCAACTGCGACAATAACATCTATTTTGTCAGGCAGCGAGAATGCTTTTTTTAAAATAGTTTCAAGATCGCTCGTTGATACATTTTCTTCGTATTTAACCGTGATTTCTGATGACTCCAGAGAGATGGTAAGCTGGCTTCCAAAAAGAGGCTTTATGCCTTCACCCCAGAAAAGAGCAATGTTACGAAAATTTTCTTTGCGAAGATATTTTCCGACTTTGTAGAGAGCATTTGGCTTGATACGTAATAGTGTAGGTACTGAGATTTCCATTGAGATATTCCAGATTTACAGATGTTCAGGGAACAGATCCCCGACCGTGTTGAAAATATAGTTTGGTTTGTAAGGAAAGTTCTGGATCATATCGGGCTTTGTGACCCCCGAGAGAACCAGGCAGGTTTTCATGCCGGCTTCCATGCCTGCAACGATATCGGTGTCCATACGGTCACCGACCATCAGGGTCGTATCAGGCTGTGCACCAAGTTGCCGTATAGCGATAGTCATCATGAGTGAATTAGGTTTACCAATAATGTATGGTTTCTTTCCGGTGGCGATTTCAATTGATGCCAGGATTGCCCCGCAGGCCGGTTCATAACCGTCTTCAAGGGGGTCGATAACATCGGGATTAGTACCGATAAATTTGGAGCCGTTAAGGATCAGTGATGCCGCTTTTTTCATCATGCTGAAATTAAACTGTGAAGTTTTTCCCACGACAACGTAATCCGGATTGTTCTCGGTGATTGAAAAGCCGGCATTGTAGAGCTCATTGATCAACCCGCCTCCACCAATGACATACGCAGTTCCGCCGGGGTTTTGACTTTTTAGAAATGCTGCAGTTGCCATCGCCGAGGTGATAAAATTTTTCTCGGTAAGCCCATCAATACCAAGCGATTTAAGTTTGCGTTTCAGATCGATCGGTGATTGTTCGGAATTATTAGTTAAAAATAGAAATTTAAAATTCTGCGAGAGCAGTCTATTTACGAACGATGAGGCGCCATCAATGAGGGATTTACCCCTGTAGATGACACCATCCATATCCGCTATCAAATGTCGAATTGCCATAGTGATTTTCCGATCAAGCCAGAGTTTCTTTTTCCGGAAGAGATTTTGCCGCTTTCGGTTTTTCAATAAAACCTTTGTAAATAATATAGAAAATAAACAGTACTCCACAAACGATCAAACCATGAGTCAGATAGTGGTAATATTTATCCAGAAGAGCCTTATTCTGGTAGAGTACATAGCCCATGATTGCCAGTATCAGGTTCCATAAGCTTGAACCAAGGATAGTATAAATGAGGAACGTTTTCATCTTCATTCGTGCGAGACCGGCTGGAATCGAGATTAATTGTCTGATCGCCGGTAAAAGTCTTCCGATAAATGTGGAACTACGGCCGTATTTATTGAAAAACGATTCCGCTTTCTGAATCCCTTCAGGAGTAATGAGCATTATTCGGGCGAGGCGGGTATTGGCAAGTGAATAGACAATCTTACGCCCGAGTGACACTGCCAGATAATAATTGAACAGGGCGCCGACTAGTGCGCCAAAGGTGGCAGCGCCAAAAACTCCCAAAATATTCAACTGTCCTTGGGCGGCTTTAAAAGCGGCCGGGGGAACAACGATCTCTGAGGGGAAGGGAATGAAGGTACTTTCAATAGCCATGAGAATGGTGACCGTGAGATAATTAATATGTTCCATATACCAGGTAATAATCGGAGCAAAAATTTCTGTCATAAAAATCCTTTTTATTATTAGATGGTGTTGTGAGATACCATGATACTACGTTTTTGGATAAAATACATTATGATGATCGTGTTCACGCTTACTTTTACATGGAGGGGTTCAGGGTTCAGGGTTCAGGGTTCAGGGTTCAGGGTTCAGGGTTCAGGGTTCAGGGTTCAGGGTTCAGGGTTCAGGGTTCAGGGTTCAGGGTTCA
>JBNKZD010000287.1:0-8044 GCA_050301235.1 Chitinispirillaceae bacterium
GCAGGCTTCACCATGATAATATCAGCACCCTCATTAATATCCAGTTCCACCTCCCGAAGCGCTTCACGGATATTCGCGGGATTCATCTGGTAGGTTTTTCTGTCCCCGAACTGCGGGGCGCAATCTGCTGCATCACGAAAAGGCCCGTAAAACCCAGATGCATATTTTGCGGCATATGACATTATTGGAATATTGGAAAAACCATTTTCATCAAGTGCTTTTCTTATAACGCCAATCCGCCCATCCATCATATCACTTGGCGCGATCATGTCGCATCCTGCATTTGCGTATGATAGTGCCTGTTTCGAAAGAATTTCAAGTGAAAGATCATTATCAACAGCACCGTTCAGAACAATGCCACAGTGTCCATGTTCTGAATATTCACAGTTGCACACATCGGTAATGATGAATAGCTTGTCGGTACAGCTCTTTATCGCCTGCACGGCCCGCTGAACAATCCCCTCTTCATCATAACCGACATGATCACCCTTTTTTGCAGGAATACCAAAAAGTAACACTGAACGTATCCCCAGCTGCACAATTCTTTGACACTCCTCAACAAGGAGGTCTATCGAAAAGCGGTACACACCGGGCATGCTTCCAACCGGGCTTTTTACATTCTGACCTTCACAAACAAATAGTGGCATTACAAGGTTGTCAGTAGACAACCTTGTTTCCTGCACCATAGCCCTGATAAGTGAATTTGCCCGCAACCGTCTCATTCGTATCTCTGGAAAACCCATCTGAAACCCTTCAATTTAGAACGATTTACACTTTCCCCGAAATCTCATCTTCAGTTAGAAAACAAGCCGGATCTTCTTCCCATAAACTGTTATGAACCGCCTCTGCCCGGACCCTGAAATTTCCATTGCAGAGCTCCTTATATGCGCAACGCGAACACTTGCCTTTCAGTAGCTGTTTCCGGTTACGCAACTGTGCCAGAAGCGGTTCACTCCGATCTGTCCATATTTCACCAAATGATCGTTCCCTGATATTACCAAGTGTATAATGCCGCCAAAATTGATCCGGATGAACAGTTCCATCCCAGGATATACAACCGATACCTATTCCGGAGTTGTTTCCGCCATTCATTTTAAGCAATTGAAGGACATTCTCAGCGCGGGGAGAGTTTTCACGCAACATCCGCAAGTAAAGATATACCCCATCGGCATGATTATCAACAGTTAAAACTTCAGTTGCAAGCCCCTTACTATGAAGACGCGTGGTAGCATCGATAATAAGATCAACGCAACGACGAGTCTGGTCGTGCGACAGATCATTCTCTGAAAGTTCAACAGCACGTCCTGTATACACAAGATGATAAAAACAGATTCGGGGTATTCCTTCACTTTCAAGCAATGAAAAGATTCCTTCAACATCATCAACATTATCGCGTGTAATTGTAAACCGTAACCCGACCTTGACACCGGCTTTCATGCAGGCGCGAATACCCTCGATCGATCGTGCAAATGCTCCTGGTGTTCCACGAAACAGGTCGTGTTTCTCCTGAAGCCCATCCAGGCTGACTCCAACGTACGACAATCCGGCATCTTTCAGTTTCAATGCGATGTCATTGGTGATCAACGTGCCATTAGTGGAAATCACCGCCCGCATTCCTTTGGATCTTGCCCGACCGATCAAAGTAAATAGATCCTTGCGGATAAGCGGCTCGCCTCCCGAAAAAAGTACTACCGGCACTTTAAAATCTCCAAGCGAGTCGATAAGTTGCAGGCTCTCATCGGTCGTTAACTCACCAGCGTAATCTCTGTTTTCAGATTCTGAATAGCAGTGAACGCACTTGAGATTGCACCGGCGGGTTACATTCCAGACCACCACCGGCTTTTTATCTTCGGAATATTGCAACATGTGTGATGGCAGCGCAGCTGAATGGCGCCCATATCTCAGCACATCTGATGGTTCAACGGTTCCACAGTATAATTTGGAAATTCCAACCATGACCAGCCCTATCGTTCATTTAAGTCGGGATTTTTTGAAATTCGAAATCTATCCCAGCAACAGGATTAAACATACTTCATTTAATCAGGAATTACTCAATTTTAATCAATGTGATTGAAGTATTGACTCAAAATTGTTCAAAACACATATTTTAATAGTCATTACGAATGTAACTGCAATTTTATTTATCCGATTAAGCACATACCTAACTGAAAGGAGATCGTGCTATGCGTTTAACAACACTGATTATCACCGGAATTACAACAATAATGGTTGGTTGTGCCAGCAATGAGATCAAAGAGGAAGTTGAGCTTACACATCCTAATGGAGCTAAAAAGAAGGTTATTCAATATCAGGGAAAAAGATCAAACCTCATTCGGACAACTTTTTATTTCGAAGATGGCAAAGTTCAGTCAGATCAGTTCTTCAGTAAGGGGATTCCCGACAGCACCTATACGATCTACAATAAGAATGGTACAAAATATAAAGAGTCTCGGTTTGTTAACGGAAAAAAGAATGGCAAAGAAATTTCCTGGCATGAAAATGGCCAGATTCGAAGTGAAGCCAGTTATGTCGATTCCGTTCCTGAAGGTGCTTTTATAACCTATTTTGAAAATGGCAAAAAAGCATCTGAGGTTTTCTACAAAAACGGCAAAAAAGAGGGACCGGATATTACTTACGATACACTCGGTCATAAAAAGCACCTGCGAACCTATATCAACAACGACATGGAAGGGATCGAACAGGAGTGGTTTCCAAATGGTAAACTTAAGATGGAACAGAACTGGAAAAAGAATATCCTCAATGGTCCTTATACTACCTATTTTCCAAATGGTAAAAAGGAAGAGGAAGGAAACTATGCTGATGGTAAATATGAGGGCATGCGCATGATGTACAATAAAAACGGAAAGATGATCTCAAAAGCAAAGTTTGAGAATGGTGAGCTGGTTGATGGGACCGCATATTAATGATTTTTGAATTTTTTTATACAATTCACTAATCACTAACCCCTAATTACTAATTTGGGCGTTCCCCTATCGGGTCGTTTCTCCTCCGGGCTCTCGCTATCGCGAGCCGGTCTTTTCTGCCCTGCGGTGGAGGAACCACCTGGGTCAGAAAAGACTGCGACCCTGCACTGCCGTTACGGGTCGCACCTTTCGTCCAAACTAACGCGGTTTAGCGTGAAGCGGTTGTTGCTAAAGAGATTCGTTTATTTGGATTGTAGTTTAATAATTTTTTTTCCCTGAACTCTAAAGATGCGGGATAATCAGTTGCTCACGTGTGCCATGGTCACCCTCGACTATACCCCATCTCTTATCACGTTTGTATCTATGTAATACTTGTCTACCAAAATTTATTCTTACAATATATAAAGAGTTATTTTGGACCATATCGAAGTTTTTCACCTAACCAAGGTACTTCACGCCAACAAAGTTTTTTGGCTGAAATCCATGTACTTTCATCCTTATCAGGACTGTCTGGTCTCCACTCTCCTTCTGGTGACCAGTAAATATTCCCATCATCCATTACTAAGAGTGTTGCTTGATATATTATTGAATCAAAATTTTCCGATGTTGGAACAAGATTAAACTGAGTAACTTCATCAAACAATAGCTCAATTGCTGATGGGTTTTTAAATTGTCGCTGAATGAGAAACCTAATACGGTTATCCAAATTACCAGGGCACGACATAGAGAGGTAATCTGAGACCCAATGATCAGTCCATAAGTGAGCCTCTCTAACACATGAATCATGAAAATCTCCGAAAATGTTCATTAACTTATCAGCATCTTTCTGAGAATTAATTTCATTCCATTCCATATAATCCTTTCGCTACAATATATTTTTTAAAATTACAATTCATCAATCCAAATATACAATTAAATTGACAAGGATTGGTCTGACTGGGATAAATAGAAATACCATTTCAATTAAAACAAAAGTATAACATGTTCATAAAATAAGAACAATCTTAACAAAAGTTACACTTTAACATACACATTTACACTCTAAACCGCGTTAGTTCGGACGGCGGAAAATGCCCGGAATGGCAATGCAGGGCATTTGTGTTTTTAGACCCAGGTGGCTCCTCCACCGCAGGGATAAAAATACCGCACTTCGACTCCGCTCAGTGACCTTGGAAGTGTAGTCCAGAGGATGATGCCTGCCCAACGGAAAGGGCAGAGAGCAGCCGACCCGTAGGGGAACGCCCATATTATTAATTTTTTCTGTATTTCCCCTCTTCTGAAACCTGATCTTGCCCCACACATATCTCCGTCCCTGTGTTCATTTTTTTTGAATAACGACCAGTACATTTTCCATAGTAGTTGCCCTGAACTACAAAAAATTTTAAAACGCAGAGGACAGTAGAGGTGCGCAGAGAATTAAAAAAATAGAATGCTGACAGAAATTTTCAATTGATTGTATTTTTACTTCTCTTTTGCATTTTTACCCCTCTGCGAGTACCTCTCTCTGCATCCTCTGCGCACTCTGCGTTTATTTTGCCTTACAGAATACATAAAAGGGACGGAGTTAAGTGTGTCTCATGATCAGTTCTGAAACAAGGGATTGCAGGAATTCTGCATACAAACATCTGGAAGAAACTATTTTTTAGAACTACGATCTTTTATACGAAAGGTACAAGGTTCAAAGACGATGAGTTTTAGACCAGGAACCTTTTAACTTTGAAACTGTTGAACATTTATGAAAGTTCCAGGGTACAGTTTATTTCAGCTAAGGGTTTGTATTAATGAAATCTGTTATTATCGACTTATTGAGCAGCGTTCTTTCCAGTGCGCTTACACAGAGTGAAATTGCGCGTTTAATTGAAGTTCCGCCATCAGATGAAATGGGTGATTTTGCTTTTCCCTGTTTTCCGCTGGCTAAAGCACTCAAAAAGAGTCCTAAACAGATCGCTGAAGAGTTGATTGCATCATTAAAGTTGCCTCAGGAAATTCAGGAAGTAAAATCGGTTTCGGGATACCTCAATTTTTATGTTAATAAAAAGATCCTCGCTCAGAATGTCCTGGATGCTGCATTAAAAGAATCCTATGGAAAGCAGGAACGTGCAAAATCGGTTGTGGTTGAGTTTGCATCACCAAACACCAACAAGCCGCTGCACCTTGGCCACCTTCGTAATATGTCAATAGGAGACAGTGTCGCACGGATTCTTGAATTTGGCGGCAACCGGGTCGTACGAGCCTCGATCAATAACGATCGCGGTGTGCACATCTGTAAATCGATGCTTGCATATTCCGAATTCGCAAACGGAGCAACACCGGAATCGACTGGTAAGAAATCGGACCATTTCGTAGGTGATTATTATGTTTTGTTCAGTAAAAAAGCCTCGGAAGACGATAGCTGGAATCAGCGTGCACAGGAGATGCTGCGACTCTGGGAATCCGGTGATGAAGTGACACTTGCGTTGTGGAAAACGATGAACGGCTGGGCTCTGGGTGGATTCAGGGAGACCTATAAGCTGTTTGGAATTAAGTTTGATAAAGAGTATTACGAAAGTGATATTTACAAATCAGGTAAAGAGATCGTTCAGGATGGACTCAACCGGGGGATATTCACCCTCCGTGATGACGGTGCTGCAATTGTTAACCTTGAAGCTGAAAAACTTGGTGAAAAGGTTCTCCTGCGCTCTGATGGAACTTCTGTATATATTGTTCAGGACCTCTACCTTGCGGTACTCAAAAACCAGGAGTACCATTATGATCAATCACTTTACGTTGTGGGTAATGAGCAGGATTATCACTTTGCAGTCCTGATTGCAATTTTTAAAAAGCTCGGCAATCCCATTGCCGAACGGATGAAACATCTCTCCTACGGCATGGTTGAACTCCCTGAAGGGCGAATGAAATCACGTGAAGGGACAGTTGTCGATGCAGATGACCTGATCAACGAAACTGCATCACTTGCATCCGAAGAGCTAAAAGAGCGTTATACACTTACCGCTGAAGAGACAGCCGACAGAAGCCTCAAGATCGCGCTGAGTGCAATAAAATATCAGTTGTTAAAAATCGACATCACAAAAAACATGCTCTTTGACCCGAAAAAAGCAATCAGTTTTGAAGGTGATACCGGTCCGTATCTTTTGTATAGCTACGCACGTGCAGCATCAATATTGCGAAAAGCCGATGCGCTATCGACATTTACCGTTCCCGAATGCAGTCAGCAGGAGGTTCGAATCATAAAAAAGATCGCATCATTCCCTGATGCAGTCAATACAGCTCTGGATAAACTGTCACCATCAATAATTGCCAATTACGCATTTGAATTATCACAAAGTTTCAACGAATTCTATCATGTATCTAAGGTTATAGGAAGCGAAACCCAGAATTTCAGATTGCAGATAGTTAAAGCATTCAAATCGGTCCTGCAAAAGTGTTTATGGATGCTTTCGATTGAAGAGATCGAAGAGATGTGATATTCCCTCAGAAATAAAAAAGAGGCGGTTAATCTACTTTAACCGCCTCTCTACATTTAAAATATTCAGTTAAAACTCTTACTTGGAAACAATAACCTGTTTTGTCAAATTGAAGTTTTCACCTTTAATCTTAACAAGATAGGTACCTTTGCTCAATGCTTTGTCCCCTGAAATGCAGACACTGCCATTATCCAGTCTGGTAGAAACTCTATCGACCAGTGTGCGGCCATCGATGCCGTAGAGGCTTACTGTCACTGGAGATTGGCTGACAGCCGATGAAACAAAGACTGACCCGTTTGCTCCAGCTTTTACAGAGAATGACCTGATATCATTCTTCAATATATTTCCGGACAGTACACCAGTTGGTGGCGCCAGTCTGATCATAGCAACGCTCTTTGATGGGAGCGTTACAGAAAGAGTCTTTCCGTTCAGACTGTAACTTGATGGCTCAAGTGTTTTGATATTTACCACTTCTTCTTTACCGTAATCGTTAAATGAATTTATAGCGGGACCAGTAATGACTTCAGCACTTTTTACAGAATACGTTGACACTTTGCTGCTAGTCAAATTAACTGTAATAGCCTGTGTAGCTGACATGTCACAATTTGTGAAACTGATGTTGACAATTCCATCACTTCCAACAGATGCAAATGCAGTAACAGCCTGTACATTACCATTGACCTTTTTCCAGTTCTCTGCTGTAACAGGAACTTGTTTTGCATTATTGGAGTGATGTGGAATATACATTTTAAAAACATAAAATGTTGACGTTTTTGACATAACACCATTATTATTGATATTCATAAGTGAGTGGATTACGTTTACAGCCTGAGCAAGACCAGCCATTTCAAAACGATTGGAATATTCCATGAATGCATGAAGATGTTCACCAGCAGAAATTGCATCCAGAACGGTAAGGCGCTGCTCCCAACCATCACCCAAATCTTTAAACCAGTCTCCCCATTCATCAAAATACATCTTTACCCTGTTCTGGGGATCCTTAGAGTTAAGTGTGTTGGTAATTCTTCTCACTGTGCCACGAATCTGTTTGTTGTAAGCTAGGTCAACCACATCCCAATATTGTTGATTTGTGGGATTAGTGCTGCTGTAATCATCGGGATGATAAATGTATTGGTGAATCTCAAAGCCATCAATTTTTCCACCATTACTATTAAGCATGGAATTGATCCAATCATCAGGTCCGCCGTAATTAATACTGGCTATGAGTTTAATTTTCTTTTCTGCTGCATAATTTTTAAGTCTGTCATAGTTTGTGGAATAATTTCCATTATAGGTATTTACGTTCTGATTTCCCCCACAACCCCATACTTCATTACCAATTTTAAACCATTTCAGAGGGTACTTGAGACTATCAACTACATACTGCATAAATGCCAGATTACTTGCTGCGTCAGCACCCTTTCCTTTTCCCACAATAAAGGGTTCAATTTCAGATAGTTTACAAAATTCGATAAAACGGTCAACACCGATATCATTTGCAGGTCTTTTATTATTTTGCCATGCATATCCATTTGCAGCACAACCACCCGGCCATTGCCCACAGGTAACGCCACACTCTTTAAACCCATCAATAATATCCTTACGCATTCCATTGATATTCGGTATAGTGGAGTTTGTTCCAACAAAAATGCCATT
>JBNKZD010000288.1:0-3416 GCA_050301235.1 Chitinispirillaceae bacterium
TATGAGCGTTGTCAAGCTACTCAAAATGGTAATTAATGGCGCGCTATCCCGTAAGAATTCGCTAAAGGGTCTGCGTACAGGTTCGACATATACTATATCGCCGGGTTCAACACGCATTCTGGACCGTTGATATCCTTCCGCGGTGGAAAAATCAATTTCATAAATATCTTCACCCCGGATCAGGCGTATATTACAGGCCTTGATTTCAGTATCATCCCGTTCAGAGAGCGCCATTACTTCGGCAATTGTCATATTTTCACTTCTTAACGGAATGACCTTGCTGCCGAATCCGCCAAGAAGGAAAACCCGCTTGTTGAGATATATCAGCTTCACAAAGGGTTCATTGTAAAATTCAGCATACCTGGTTTCAAGAAATGCTTCTGCTTCCGGAATAGTCTTTCCCTCCAACTCCACTACACCAACCATTGGCAGTTTCACAGAGCCGGTTGGAAGAATTTCATAATACAATTCGGGCCGGATTTTTTCAGTGCCTTGTACACTTCTCTCTATAAGTTCCATGCTGGGATCAATAAGGATTTCACCATTCTTGGTAAAAACATGTAGTTCCAGCTGATCATAGGGTTCAATGGTATAGCGGGTTTCCTGCCATTCCGGAGTTTTGAGTGAATCATATTCATCCGTTTTGAACATGATGTTTTGTTTGTAGCTGCTGCATGAAAACAACACTGCAAAAGGAAATAAAACCAGGAGAAGACGGATATAACTCATGAGATTTTATTCAAGTTTGATTGAAATTCCCTGAATGACGGTAATTTACTATCTTTTTCACTGATCACAGGATTGTCAATTCCCCAATTGATATTCAGATCCGGATCATTCCAGCAAATACCCCCTTCATACTCATGGGCGTAATAACTTGAACATTTGTAAAGGAAAAGGCTTTCTTCAAGTGCTGCGAAACCATGTGCAAACCCTGCCGGCACGAGAAGTGCATTATTCTTTTGATCATTCAGTTCGCATTGAAAAACTCTCCCATAAGTTTTTGATCCGGGACGTATATCCACCACGGTGTCCAAAACACGACCTTTAACTACTCTTACAAATTTGGCCTGTGCATGAGGGGGGTATTGAAGATGTAAGCCCCTGATAACGCCCTTCACAGAAAAGGAGAGGTTGTCCTGCACGAATTCCGTGGTAATTCCTGCTTTCTCAAAATTCTGTCGGTTATATATTTCGGTAAAAAATCCTCGGCTATCGCTGAATAATGCCGGTATGATTTCAACCAATCCTTCTATTCCTGTTTCTTTTACCTCTATCATAATGGATGGTCAAAGGTATTAAATTTTTTTACTGTAATTCCTGAATTGATCTCAGGTACTGATTAATTACAATTTTTTCATCAAATTCAGATTCAACTTTTTTCCGCCCGGTCTCCCCGAATATTTTTAGCGTTTCATGATCGGTTTGGGCCATTCGTTTCATTTTAACGGCGAGGTCATCTGATGATTTCAATGCACAGAGCAGTCCGTTATATTCATGTTCCACCACATGATTACACCCCGGGACGTCGGTTGCGATGATGGGCTTTGCACAGCTTGCAGCTTCGAGTAATGACCTGGGTGTACCCTCCCTGTAAGACGGAAGTACAATGCAGTCTGCCCTGGTAATAAATTGCCGGACATCATCAGTCCTTCCCAGGTATTCAATGGTATTGTCATTTATCCATCCCTGGATGATGGCAGGATCAATACCTCTTTTATGTTTTGGATCCATCGCCCCCAGTATTTGAAAATGAACAGGCAACCCTTCATTTTTAAGTTTTTTGGCGGCATCGACATATTCCAGTATGCCCTTATCGGTGATCAGCCTTGAAATTACCAGGAAAGTAAATCGTTCATTACAATTGTAATCCTGAGATGGCGCATAATCACCAACGTTTATCCCGGATCCCGGCACTAATGCTGTGATTGACTTATTTACGAGGTTGTTTTGCAGGAATAACTCGAGATCTGCATCGTTTTGAAAGAAGACTTTCTTTGGATAGCGGAAAGCCAGCCGGTACATGATTTCAGCAATTTTCGAAACCAGCGTACGCTTCAAAAAAACAGTCCCCAGGCCGCAAACATTGTTGATAACCGGAATGCCCAGGGTGGCCGCGGCGAAAGTCCCGTAAATATTTGGTTTGATCGTGTAATGCAAAATTACATCCGGATCAATTTGCTTATAGAGCTTTCTGAGGTCAAGGATCAGTCTGAAATCCCGGATCGGATTAGCACCCCGACTGTCCATAGTAACAGGATAAAAGGCAAATCCAGCGTCTTTGATCTGCGCGGTGTAGGAATCTTCAGGCGCCAGAACCAACACATCATGCCCGTTATTTCTCAACGCATTTAAAAGACCCATCCTAAAATTGTAAACATTCCAGGAGGTGTTGAGAACCATTACTATTTTCATATCTGGCAGCTATCCGTTAATCTTGCAATAATACTGGTTTCAAGCTAACAGGAAACCAGTTGTGAGTCAATATATTAATACGAAATTTCATTAAAAGTAACTTTTTTCGCGGAAGGCTGCTAATGAGGATTTAAAGATATTTATATGCTGGAGACAGGAAAGAAAATAGAGAGGGCAGTAATTGTAGGGCTTGGAGATAAGTTTCTGGATGACCGGATGATGACCGATCACCTGGATGAACTTGCTTTCCTGGCCGAGACCGCTCATATTCAGACTGAAGCCCGGTTTACGCAAAAGCTCGAACATCCTGATCCAAAAACATTTATCGGTAGTGGTAAATTGCAGGAAATAAAGGAATACGTAACCGCATCCGAGATTGATGTGGTGATTTTTGATGACGACCTGAGCCCATCCCAATTGCGCAACCTGGAGCGAGAACTGAAGATTAAGATTTACGATCGCAGCTTACTTATTCTTGATATATTTCTTCAGCGTGCACAAACAGCCCAGGCAAAAACACAGGTAGAACTTGCGCGCTATCAGTACCTTATGCCAAGGCTCACACGAATGTGGACTCACCTCGAACGGCAGCGTGGTGGTACCGGAACACGGGGGGGTGCCGGGGAAAAGGAGATAGAAACAGACCGAAGGATCATCCGCAACCAAATTGCTGTCTTGAAAAAGAAGCTGGAAAAAATGCAGATGCAGGATGAAATCCGCAGAAAATCCCGAAATCAAATTGTACGTGTCGCCCTGGTGGGTTATACAAATACAGGTAAGTCCACTTTGATGCGCATTCTTTCAAAAAATGATGCGGTTGCTGAAGATAAACTTTTTGCGACCGTTGATGCGACCGTACGGAAGGTTGTGATCAATACGATTCCCTTTCTCCTTTCTGATACGGTTGGGTTCATACGAAAATTACCTCATCATTTAATCGAATCATTCAAATCGACGCTGGCTGAGGCACGGGAAGCAGACATTTTGATGCATGTCGTTGA
>JBNKZD010000289.1:0-4536 GCA_050301235.1 Chitinispirillaceae bacterium
CCTGGTATGACTTGCAGAGCCATAATTATTGTAATAAACATGTAAACTAAATAGCCTTTTTCCCTGGAAACACCATAAATGGGTAAAGAATACAAAACGTTAAATCCTGTGCCTGATTGTAAAATGAAGAAAATTTAAAAATAAAGATTATCGAATAACGAAACCTGAATATCGAATTGGAATGGGAAAAAAACAAGAATAGCATTAAAACACTGGATAGTTCTCTTCTGTCGTACTTCTGATAGGATACACCTGCGAAAAGCTCTCTGTAGATACTACTATAGAATAACTTCCATACCAATTATGCTGCGCCTTGATTTTTTGATCGCCCTTTCGATTCTGAACCATCCGCCAGATCGCTGCGTATTTTAAGATCCAGAGTTTTGCTGCCGTTTCTTCACTAAGTGTAATCCCAAATGATTGTTTGAGGTAGTCCCTGTAATTGAAAATCTCCCGAATCTGCTGATCATTATCCATGCATCACCATCCCTGATCCTGATTAATCTATTACTTTTATCGGCAGGATTGTGAGAAGAGGTTAAAGTTATTTATATTGAGAGTGAGATACCACTATGCCTGAAAAAACCAGCGAAATTTCTCAATCAACTACCGCAAAAGTTCCCTCCGGAAGTCGCGTCTCGCACTCATTATTAGTAGCTTCAGGGATATTTCTAAGCCGAATCCTTGGTTTTGTGCGCCAGAGGGCGTTTGGCCACTTCTTTGGTATTTCTGATGCCGCCGATATGTTTAACACGGCATTCCGTATCCCGAATTTTCTTCAGAACCTCTTTGGTGAAGGTGCCCTTTCGGCATCATTTATCCCAGTTTATGCAAAACTTCGGGCTGAAGGTAAGATAAAGGAAGCGGAGAGTGTTGCACATGCCGTTCTTTCCATTCTTTCGGTAGTAGTATCATTTTTAGTATTGATCGGGATTATAGTTTCGCCGGCGCTGGTCTCAATAATCGCACCGGGTTTTGAAGGAGAAAAACGGCTTCAGACAATCCTGCTGGTAAAAATATTGTTTCCCGGTGCGGGCCTTCTTGTGCTCTCAGCCTGGTGCCTCGGTATCCTCAACAGCCATCGACGATTTTTCCTTTCCTACGCAGCACCGGTAATCTGGAATATTGCTATTATTGTATCACTTGTCGTATGGGGCCGAACATCGACATCGGGAAAACTGGTTGAGATCACCGCCTGGGGATCAGTTGCAGGATCGCTTCTTCAGTTCGCAATCCAGCTTCCATCAGTTTTCAAACTTCTTGGATCGATCCGCTTCTCCACTGCGTGGAGAGGGCAGAATATCCAAAAAGTCGTTTTAAATTTTTTCCCGGCATTTATAAGTCGCGGGGTTATACAGATTTCGGCATTTATCGATTCAGCAATAGCCAGTATTCTTGGATCGGGTTCAGTAGCGATAGTTTCGACAGCCCAGATGCTCTACACGTTACCGGTGAGCCTTTTCGGTATGTCAGTTTCTGCATCAGAACTTCCCGAAATGTCATCTGCAACCGGCACCCGAGAAGAGATTGCAAAAAAGCTGCGTACAAGAATTAACGCGGCTCTCGGACGAATCTCTTTTTTTGTCATACCATCAGCGGTGGCGTTTTTTGCTCTGGGTGATGTAGTGGCCGCAGCTTTATTTCAGACAGGGAAATTTGATGCACAAGGAGTCAGATTTGTCTGGGCAACCCTGTGCGGTTCATCAATCGGTCTTCTGGCATCAACCTATGCACGACTTTATTCATCAGCATTTTATGCTCTTCAGGATACAAAAACGCCATTTAAATTTGCAAGTATTCGTGTGACATTGGGAGCGACTCTCAGTTTTCTGCTTGCCACCAAAGCGCCGTCTCTTTTTGGAATCGATTCACAATGGGGTACGGCATTCATGACGCTTTCATCAGGGATAGCAGGCTGGATCGAGTACACATTACTGCGAAGAAGTCTCAATAAAACCATTGGGAATTCCGGCCCTGGTTTCAAATCGGTACTGATGCTTTACTGTGCCGCCTTAGGGGCAGCACTTCTGGGCTGGGGTGTCAAATTACTGATAAACAGCTTTCATCCAATCCATCCACTCATTTCCGGCGCGGCAATTCTTGGGGTATACGTTTTTGTTTACTTTCTGGCTGCCTCGGCGCTTGGAATCAGCGAGGCAAAGAAAATGGTAAATAAAGTGCTTTCTAAATTCAGATAAGACCCTGATACGTCACCAAATCTCCCCTCCGTTTCTTTTTTTGTCATATTTATATTGACAGTGCGCTCACCCTTACATAGTTTTGAATACATAGAGTCAAACTTCTTTACTCTATCAGTTCTTTTACAGTTGGTGTGCTGCAAAAACTACCCGCTCCATAGTAACGCAATGCAATCGGGTCTCTTCGGTGTCAAATCCTGAGCATCCAGTAAGGTAGGTAGGATCCACTTGCAGTACACGCAGTTTTTTCACACTAACAGGAAGTTTTATTATGTCCACACTCAGCACCTTCTCATTCGGATGGGAACGAGACCTTCCGGATATCCGTGACCTTAGCGAAGAGCATGAAGAAATCAACTCCATCATCAGCAAATCCGTAAAATTAAAAGCTGTAAAAAAAACAATGCCAGCATCAATAGATCTGCGCAGCAAATGTTCTCCTGTTGAAAACCAGGGAAGTCTTGGCGCCTGTACAGCACACGCTGGCGTTGGTCTTATGGAATACTACCAGCGCAATGCTTTTAAAAACCACATTGACGGTTCACGGCGTTTTCTTTACAAAACAACAAGAAACCTGCTTGGCTGGACTGGTGACGATGGTGCTTACCTGCGCACTACCATGAAAGCAATGGTTCTCTTTGGTATCTGTCCCGAAAAGTACTGGCCTTACAATATTGTAAAATACAATGAAGAACCAACTGCGTTCTGTTATGCATTTGCACAGAACTACCAGGCAATGAAATATTACCGTCTCGATCCTGCAGGCACCAGCGGAGATAAAGTTCTTCAATCGGTAAAAGAGAAACTTGCAGCACAACTTCCATCGATGTTCGGATTCTCTGTCTACGACTCCATCTCTTTTGATCCGGGAATCCCCGATATCCCCTACCCCGTAAACAACAACAAGCTTATTGGTGGACATGCGGTTGTTGCAGTTGGCTATGATGACAAACGCAAAATCGGCAAAGAAACCGGTGCACTGCTCATTCGCAATTCATGGGGTAAGGAATGGGGTGACAAAGGTTACGGCTGGCTCCCTTACAAATACGTACTCAGTGGACTTGCGGTTGATTTCTGGTCGCTTGTTAAAGCTCAGTTTGTGAAGAGTGAGTTATTTGAGTAGAAAGCCGATACTGCAAAGAACTTAATAATTGCAATGCAAATTCACCTTGTTTCACAGGTATGTTTTGCATTGCTGAAACGATAGCCAGCAAAGCTGGAACTGTTTGTTTGAAAATAATACAGAATTTCTGGAGGGGGAAAGCTTTCCCCCTGGTCCGAGCCCAAAGCGTCTCGGACACACCCCCATCTGCGGGGACACCCCGCAACGCCCCGGGAAAACCCTGAATCTGCTCAATTTTTTGAAATTCTCCAATGCTCGTTGCTATCCTTTATAGAGAAAACATCTTTAAAGGATATCGTTTATGGACTCATTTATGCAAAAACATGCCTCATTAGTAAAAGGAACCATTTCTTGCCCAGATAGAATCATTATTAAGGGGTATTTGCCATTTGCCTATCCTGCTTCGGTAGAAAGTTTTCTCAATAACAACGATATTATGTTTGTTGAATTTAAAAAGTTTGCAAAACAAAAATCCGAAGAGCTGGTCACTGCAGCTCAAAAGTATGCTGCAAGTAAAAACAGACCATATGAGTACCTCAATCACACTGTTAGAAAAGAGGAAAAGGCTCATGCTATTGTACAAAAAGATGGCATTACAGATGGTTTGATCTGTGTATTCTCCATTCTTGAAGCAAACCAGAGTTTTACATTGCGCTATGGGAAAAAGCTGCATCTTCAACCCTGTATGCCTCGCTGTCAGACCCTCTATTTCTACTTTATCGACCGCCAATTCGGTTTTATGCATGTACGTCTTTCGACATGGCTTCCTTATACCATTCAAGTATATATAAATGGACATGAGTGGCTTGAACGACAACTTCAAGCTGCACACATTGGCTATGAAAAAGTTGAAAATGCATTTGTGGCAATTGACAACTGTGATAAAGCCCAGAAAATTGCTGACACCATTAGTTCCGTCAAATGGGAAAAAATCTTGAATACTTTTGCATTGCGCACAAATAGCCTGTTTAAAACACTGCTTTCTGGGTTGGAATATTACTGGGTTATTGACCAGTTCGAGTACGCAACAGATATATTCTTTAATGACCGAGCCGCGTTGAAGGAGTTGTACATAAAATTGCAGAGGCATACTGCGCTCTGTATCGGAGCTGAAGATATCTTGCGATATCTTGGACGTTCCCTTAACTGCTCCTTCCGTGGCGAGGTCATTACTGATTATAAAAAACGTTGGCCTGGCGCACGAATCAAACACCG
>JBNKZD010000290.1:0-5315 GCA_050301235.1 Chitinispirillaceae bacterium
TTCGATTCACTCATTGGATGGGATACGTTCGCAAGAACGGAAACCCTGAACATCCCTGTAAGTGATATTAAGATTGGCCCCTTTAATTTTTTAATAGAGGCCCCGGCGCAGATCTTTTGGCAATTCTTTAGCGGAGGGGAAACGTTTATACCGATCTGGTCCTATTATAGTTTTCTTGGGATCACAGCCTTATGTTTCATTACACTCACAACCGTTATTACATACCTGGAGCGTTTCTGGTACTTTGTAGGTGCCTCACTGCTGATTGCCGCGTTGGTCTCCTTAAACCTGGAGCTCCTTTTTCTCTTTAATACTGAATCAAAAGAAGCGCTCATTCTTGCGCTATTGTTGTATGTTCCTGCAACCTATATTTTCAACAGGGTAAAATCCACGATCCCATTCTTCAGGCGGTGGGTATTTTTTCTATTGGTAACAGTGGCATTTGGTCTGATCATTTATCAATTCTCGGAAGTAAAAAACCCCTTCCTGTATCTTGCAACCTCGTCGTTCTACCTGATGATGATTCTCTCGGTCATTTTTACCCTGATGGTTGCCCATGAAATTATCATTGCCATCATCGGGCTTTTAACTAAAAACGCCGAAGGAAACAGCAGCAGCGCACTTCGTCATTTTCTTATCTTCTGCTTTGTCTATCTGGCTATTCTGCTGATGGCATACCTGAAGGAATCCAATATTATCACCTGGGAACTTATTTATATCAATTTATCGATCCTGCTGTTAATTTCGGCCTTTCTGGGAATCTGGGGATTTTCAGAACGCGAACCCCAATACAGTTATTTAATGTCATTCAAACCTGCAGGAGCTTATTTCTACGCCTCGATGATGCTGGCTTCGCTTGGAACACTTGCCCATCTGATGCTAACCGGGAATGATCCCGGAAAGGAAGTCTTCCGTGATTTTATCGTGGTGGGTCACCTGGCATTCGGCATTGTATTCCTTCTGTATGTACTGGCAAATTTTATTGGTCCGCTGGGTAAAAACCTTCCGGTGTATAAAATTCTTTTCAAACCAACCAGCATGCCCTATTTTACATTTCGCCTGGTTGGGCTGATTACATTCCTTGGTTTCATCCTTCCCGCCGGCACCAGTGTCTCAGTATTTCAAACACGGTCTGCATATTACAACGGTCTGGGCGATATGTATCTTTATGGAAATCAGCCGCTTTTTGCGCTGCGCTATTACCAGGATGGAGCAAGCTATGGCTTCAATAACCATAAATCCAACTATTCACTGGGTAAATTCTATGCCAATGAAGGTGCCCATGCCAGGGCAATACCCTATTTCCAAAGAGCGATTCGTAAGTGGCCCACACCCCAAAGCTATGTGGACCTTGCAAACGCCTATGTGGAAACAAGCCGGATGTTCGACGCCGTTTTTACCCTGAAAGAAGGTATGGAGATATTTCCGGAGAACTATGAACTTCTGAATAATCTCGGACTCACCTTCAATGAGGTGAATATTATTGATAGCGCCTACCTGTTTATGGACAGAGCGCATGAACTTAAATCAGATCAAACAACATCCTCAAGCAATATTACCGGGTTGCTGATAAAAAATGAAATCAGTGTAGATGCAGATTCGGTTATCAACCGGTATGTAAATCCCGATGACCCCATATCCAGGAATAATGCGTTTGTGATGAAAAATCTCCAGCATGAAGGTTGGGAAATTGAAGGATCTCAGTATGATTCGGCTTTGTCATTTCTTAAGAGCTCTGTGATTTTCAATGAAACGCTGAATTATCTGTATAAAGAGGATTCCCTCCCTTCCGAAGAATTACACCGTTATACACGCTATCCGTTTAACAGCCGATACAGGGAAAATCTTGAGTTAAGTGAGTCACTGAACCTTAAAAAAGACCATCAGGTGAATCGTGCTTTCCGCCTGATCAATGCAATGGGAAACAGGTCAGACGATAAAGACTACTTTGATATTGGAGGTAAATGGGCACTTGAAGAAAATGCACCCGATGTGGCAGTTCAGTATTTTAACTGGTCTGCCGACCGTAATAATCCTGATGCAACGTTCAATCTGGCAGTGGCATATTCCGAAAATCATGAAATTCAGAATGCAATAACCCTTTGGCAGCAGCTGACGAACGATCAGGAAGAAGAAAATTCTCTGGTAGCTAAAACCATGATGGAGGTGTATCAGACCGATGCAGCTGCAATTATGTCTGAAGATGATGGCAAAAAATATTTGTTCCTCCGTTACAATACCGATCCCCTGGATACTGCGCGGTATTTGAAAATTGCCGAAACGATTGGCGATACCGACCTTCGCGCGAGGGCATACCTGTATGCAAGCAAATATCTGCTTGAAAGAGACCGCATCTCAGACGCAATCAATGTGTTTGCAGCTATTGCAGGATTACAACTTTCCGATGAAAACCTGTATGATGAAATTGTCTGGCATGATCTGGAACTGCTCGCCGCCAGCAAGAATATTCGTGGACTGGCCGACCGAATTAATGACGGAGTGGAATTCGATCAGGAACATTACCTCGAAAAACAATATTATACGGCTCTTTTAAAAGCGACGAGTGGCGATACAACAGCCTTACCAATATTCAAATGGGTGGCTTCAAGCAATCCGTTCCGCGAAGATGCAGTGATTACTTCTGCTAATTACATTTCTTCTTCCGACCGGTTTTTGGCCTATGATTTGCTTGTTAGTGCGATTGAAATCAATCCGAATTCAGTACGACTGTTAAAAGCCTATATCCTGCAATGTGCGGAGACACAGCTAAGCACATATGCGGAACTAAGCCTGGAAGAACTTAAAGAACTTCTGCCCAAAAAAGAATTTGATCTGTTCTATCAGGAATATCTGAACAGGGTGGCGGAAGTGAATGAAAGAGAGGAGAATTTTAATTGAATTAAAGAATGATACGGATAGCAATGATTATTGCTGGTTTATTCTGCAGTGCAACCGTGAATACACAGGAAAAGGGCACATTACGGATTGTGGTGAACAATATCCGTGACCACGCAGGAAAAATTCATGTAGCAATCTATAATTCTGAAGACACTTTTTTAGAAACTGATCACATCTTTGCAGATCAGTCTGCAGAGGTTAACAATGAATCTGAACTGGTCATTACCATTGAAAATCTTGAGCCCGGAACATATGGACTCAGTCTATTTCATGACGTTAATAACAATGGCGAACTGGATAAAAATTTTATGGGAATCCCTAAAGAACCATTCGGGTTTGGTAATGATTCAATGGGAGCCATGGGTCCCCCATCATTCGAAAATGCCTCGGTAAAAGTGGCCGCAACAGGGGTCACCTCCACAAATATCAGGTTGAAATCAATCTTTTAGTTTGCCCCCTCGCACTCCGCCAGGATTTTTGAAACTTCCGTAACGGGAACGAATCGCTTATTCGGACTAAACGTGTTGAATACATAGGTTCCGATCTCCGCTACTTCCAGATCCGTAAGCATGTTGAGCGGCGGCATAACCTGATTATATGTCTTTCCATTAACGACGATCTCGCCCTGTCTGCCATTTTTGATAATACAGATGATCGCTTCATAATTGTTCGCCAGGTAATCTGAATCTTTCAACGGTGGGTAAAGGTCTGCCAGGCCCGTTCCATCCTGCTGATGGCAGTTCGAACAGTATTGCAAAAATAAAGTCTCACCGGCAACCATATACTGTGCCTTTTTTACATTATCCTCGTTTGAAGACTCCCCTTCAGAGGAAGATGATGAACTACTGCATGAGGCTGCCAATAAGGCTACTATGATTACTAAAAGAAAATTTTTCATCCGTTATACTCTTTTTTTAAACGTTCAATATCATTCATCAGGCGGTCAACCTGTTCGGGTTTTGTGCCATCATAGATTCCCCTGATCCTGCGCTCCTTGTCCACAAGGATAAAGGCGCCACTGTGAATATAGCCGCCTGGTTCTGTTGAATCTTCAGCAGCAGGCACCATATAACTCTTCTGACCAATTTCAAAAATCTTTTCCTTATCTCCGGTAACAAATCTCCACTGATCCCCTGTTACTCCCAGATCTGCCGCAAATTCATGGAGTAATGCAACCGTGTCATGTGTCGGGTCAATACTATGGGAAAGAATGCCAACCTCAGGATCATTCCTGAACTCTTCATATACCCGTAGCATCTGGGTCTTCATAATCGGACAGATAGTTGGACACGAAGTAAAGAAAAAATCAGCTACATAAATCTTGTCGGCAAAAGTTTCATTAGTAACAAAGTTGCTGTCCTGATCTACAAACTCAAAATCTGCAATTTTATGATAGATTGTATCGGTTCCTTCAATTTCTTTTCTACCTAAGAAAGGCAATTTCTCTTCTTCAGAATTTGTGGAACACGCTCCCGCGCAAAGCATCACCATAAACGTCAGTGCCCATAAAAGCTTATTATTTTTCATTTTTCAATCGAATGTTTTTATATAGACGAATTGCCATAAATAAAATTATGGCTAAAACTACGAATCCCGTTAATGCCAGCATCATGTTCATCGCGCTCTTCAGTACAATCAGGAAAACTATTCCAAAAAGGAAGAGTGTAGCGACCTCATTCCAAACCCTCAACTGCTGCGAAGTATACCTGATTGACCCTTCCTGAAGCTGACGGTATAATCGATGACACAGGAACTGGTAGAGGTATAACAAAAAAACCAGTGCAAGTTTCCATTGCATGAATTGTTGGGACAGGTATTCCGGATTAAGGTATAATAACCATGTGCCGAATATCAGTGTAAGTATGGCCGAAGGCCATGTTATTCCTAGCCACAGCCGACGCGCATTTCGCTGATATTCCTGAATAAGTACAGACCTCGCAGGCTCCTCACGCTCATTCGCCTCAATGTGATAAATAAAAATACGCACAATATAAAAAAGGCCCGCAAACCACGTCACAACGAAAATTATATGCAAAGCCTTGATATATAAGTAGGTCATCCAGGTCCGTTTACGTCAAAGTTACACAGCAATCCTAAATTAGAGAGGATCATACGGAGATTCTTTCCTTTCCAACACATTTACCGGATCCCCTTCGTTTATAACTCCATTCGTAACGATCGATGCATGCTGGCCGAACACCGCCTTGCCCTCAATTTTCTGTTCCGAAAGCATGCGCAGGGGCTCTTTTCCGGTATGCCCTGAATCGGGATCTACAGTTGTAACCAGGCAACGTTCACAGGGCTTCAAACCTGAAAATATCGTATTCCCGATGCTGACTTTCTTCCAGTAAAATTCGTCATATGGTTCACTTCCTTCAATTATCAGGTTTGGTCTGAATCTCCGTGGGTCACTGCCG
>JBNKZD010000291.1:0-64835 GCA_050301235.1 Chitinispirillaceae bacterium
CATGGAGAGGGTGGTAACTTTACCAGAATTGCCAATATGCTCGAAAAGGGATTTTTCCCCTACCCTGGCAGGACAGATACAGTCAAAGGTTGTCTCTATGTGAAAGATATCTGCAGGTTTATTCTCCAGCAGCTTGAATCAGGAAAGGGCTATTCTTTCTACAATTTCTGCTATCAGAAAAAATATACCACAAAAGATATAGTAAAAGCATTTTCAAAAGCTGTAGGATACAAAGCATTCTGCCCCGTAATCCCACTTGGGCTTGTTAATTTTGGAGCAAAATGTCTCAGTCTCTTTCAATTCCAATTTATCAAAAATATGGGACTGGTCCCGGACCGAATCATAAAACTGGTAAAATCCACTAACATATCATCCGAAAAACTCGCAAAAAGCGGCTTCACCTTTAATTGGACTCTGGAAGAAGCATTGGCAGACTGGTCGAAAGATTGTGGGGGAAAACACCTTTATTAATTCCATAATATATTTTAATTGTTATGGACCATTTTCAGCTCATTTGCGATATAGGTGAGATCAATCAGGTTTTTACTGATTCCCGGAGTATTGAGACATTCCTGCAAAAGATTGTCGATCTTGTTGCGACTCACATGGCCACTGCGGTCTGCTCCATTTACCTCTTTGAAGAGAGTTCTTCTGAACTGGTTCTCAGCGCAACTCATGGTTTGAACCCGGATTCTGTTGGAAAGGTCCGACTGAAATTAGGTGAGGGTCTGGTTGGGCTCGCCCTGAAAGAGCTTAAAATCATTAGTGAACATACGGGTAAACTACACCCTAATTTCAAAGCTATTCCAGGTATCTCAGAAGAAAAATTTGATACGTTCCTGGCAGTTCCCATTTTACGCGGTGTTCTTAAAATTGGTGTACTGGTTATCCAAAGGGAGGGTAGAAACGCTTATTCAGATAAAGATATAATCACCATGAGAGCGGTTACTTCACAGATGGCCAATATGCTTGAACTCGCACGTCTGTTCATTTCGATAAATGGCAGCTCCAGACCGGCACCTGAACATAAAGCCATTTCGGTCCCGCAACTATTGAAAGGTAAGGTAGCATCTGAGGGGTTTGCCATGGGACCAGCACGGATTGTTGATAGAAACCGAACCTTCGAAAGTTTTTCAAAGAAAATATTTGCAGGTTCTTACACACTCAATGATTTTAATAACGCAATCAGTCAGACTGAACATCAACTTGAAACACTTCAGAAACAGGTTGAAGAAAAACTATCAGATGTTGCATCCCTGATTTTCACAGCACATCTTCTTCTTCTTAAAGACAAGGAATTCGTTGGCTCGATGCAGCGAAAGATAGAAGATGGGGTCAATGCTCCTCAAGCCGTTATTGCTGTTGCCAAACACTATATAGACATTTTTTCACGAGGTTCAAATCTCTATATAAAAGAAAAAGTACAGGACATTGAAGATTTAAGCATTCGCTTACTGGGAAATCTTGTGCCAGAATTGATGTCTGAATACCAGTGTGCCAACCACATTATTATTTCAACCGAGTTATTCCCTTCTGATATGTTGAAAATATCCTCTGAAAATGCGCTCGGAATTATACTGGTAACCGGTGGTACAACATCGCACCTATCAATTCTTGCCCGTTCACTTGGACTGCCACTTGTGATCATCGATTCCCCATCACTGCTGCTAATCCCTGATGAAACACACTTACTTCTCGATGCAGAAGTCGGAAATCTTCATGTTAATCCGTCAAAAGCGGTGGTGGATCAATTTATAGCACGTAATGAAGGTCGCAAAAAAGCCGCATCAATAATGTCTTCAGTGTGTCCTGAAACTTTTACACAAGATCAGAAAAGAATCAGCTTGTATGCAAGTATAAATTTGTTATCGGATCTCAAACTGGCCAATGATGTAAAGTGTGAGGGAATAGGTCTGTACAGAACAGAATTCCCATTCCTTATCAGGAGCAATTTTCCATCAGAAGAGGAACAATTTGTTATCTATCGCAAACTTGTTGATGGTATTGGTGATAAAATAATCACCTTCAGGACGCTGGACATTGGTGGCGACAAAGTACTTTCTTATTTTGATCTGCCAAAGGAACAAAACCCGTTTCTGGGAATGCGATCAATTAGATTTTCACTATCTAACAGAGAAATTTTCGATCAACAGATCAGAGCAATGCTGCGGGCAGGTAGCGGTGCAAAATTAAGAATAATGTTCCCAATGATTTCCACAATGGAACAGTTTTTAGAGGCCAGAAACGCAGTTCTTGAAAGTATACACTATTTAAAAAACGAAAATATTCCGCATAATTCCACCCCATCAATCGGGATGATGGTTGAGGTCCCTTCAGTGCTTTCCATTATCGATGAACTTGCAATGGCTGCTGATTTCTTTTCCATAGGGACCAACGATCTTGTTCAGTATTTACTCGCAGTAGATCGAACTAATGAAAAAGTTGCCAACCTGTTCATTCAACATCACCCATCAGTACTTAGAGCAATTAAGCAGGTCGCCAATGCTGCTATTCGTTATGGGAAAAGTATTTCGATCTGTGGTGACATGGCAACACAGGAGCGGTATATTCCATTTTTTATCGGGATAGGTGTCACCGAGTTAAGTATCGAACCATCTTCAATACCAAGGATACAGGAGCTGATCAAGAAAATTGACTCAAACAAAGCTTCTCTGCAGGCCGAAAACATCTTATCGACTGCAAGCATTACAGATGTAGAAAGACTGCTTCTTTAGCCTTCAATGTCGTTTTAAAACCACTTTTGCATCTCCCCTCCAAGTTGCAGATGGAAATGAATATATCAAATAATAACGATTTTCTACAATGGGATTTAGACTTAAACAATCAGGGATGAATGGAAGGGTATGTTGCGGGATTGATTCCCCGCAACATATACATATCTAAAATTAGCTCTTTTTTGCTTTTGCTTTCTTAGCTTTTTTTGCCGGAGCTTTTTTTACAGCTTTTGGAGCTTTCTTTACAGCTTTTGGAGCTGCTTTTTGAGCTGCCTTGGAAGCGGCTTTAGGAGCAGCTTTTTTCGCTGCTTTCTTAGCAGGTTTTTTAGTTTCGTTGATAATTCTGTATGTCTGAGAAATTGAGAGTTTGTACTTCTTTGCAATATCAGTACCTGGAGTACCAGCTTCATACATAGAGACTATCTCTGCATTTCTTTCCGGGTTGTTGGAAAGAGAAGAGTCAATGCCATATTTTTTTCTCAACTGATGAACTGCCTGACGGGTGATCCCGAATTCTGCGCCGATTGCTGCATCTGTTATCAGTTTTTTCTGCAGTTTGACGAGGTCAGTTTTACTGATTCTTGCCATAGAGTCTTACTCCTCATTTGAAATTGAAAGTATAGATTAAATATAGTGTAAATGATAATGTTTCTCGAATCGAACAATACTATCTTAAAGTGTGTTGATGAGGAGTAAAGGTTTTCAATCTTTACGCTACCAATATAATTGATTTTTAACTACTGCGCAACAGTTTTTTTTAAAATGTCAGTTAACTCTACAGAAATTACTTCCCGGCCTCCCGTTTTTTCCCATTTGCCCTATTGCGTTTGTCTACTGTTGAATGCGATAAACCTGCGTCAATACTTCATTTTAATTTTCAACGTAAATAAAAAAGAGTATCGCAAAAAGTTCCAGCGATGTTTAAAAAAAATTCTACTACAAGAGCCTATTATGAATTCTTCATTAAAAAAATAAGATTCAGGAAAATAAAACTATTTCAGCACCATATACATTATATTTCAAACCGTGATGCTCTCATTAATTTCAGAATGAATATCAGGAGACCATACAATGCAGGAAGAGATCATATTGTACTTACGAGAACATCCAGAAGGAGTTTCATCTCTGGAGCTGGCTTCAATATTCCTGAAGTTTAAGAATCCCGAACCAGCAATTGCCCACAAAGCTGTTGTGGCAATACTCAAGAATGATAGACGATGCAGAGTGGACAACAGGAATGTCTGGTTTGCACAGATTCAAAAAGAACATGGGCGATCACTGCGCGAGGAACCATTTACGGCAGTATACTGTTTGACTGGCCTATTCGGAAAAATAAGGTCGCTACATTACGTTTCGTTATGGAATATATTTGAAAATCAATCATGCATCTTTAATTCATGGCTTACAAATTCAACCATTCCACAGCACCAGGATTCCAATTCTTTTGCTGCTGATATGGACGATGACCAGACCGATAACATACCCCGCTCTGAAGAGCAGACGATCAGAAATGTATTTCATCATTTAAAAAACCGTATACCTGTATTTCTCTCATCCTCAGATTGTTTATCAATCAAGAAGGCATTACAGCAATATGGTTACTATCTAACAGATGATACACTGCTTCTGTCAGAACTTCTGAGAGCTCTCGATATCAGTGTTCCAAAGCCGTTAACATTGGAATCTGTCTGCCAGTCTCTGCACTATCCAGTAGTTGCCATTAATGACATTAGTAAAGCACCTGCGCTCTATTCGGATATAATCAGGGAAATGTTTGTGTCTCTTGTTGAAAAAGGGATTGAAACACGAAGTGCATTTGATGAACTAACAATGAAGTATTCGGTCGATTATTTTAAGGGAAAAGAGTTTTCAATAGCCACACTGCGATCCCTGCCACAGATTTCAGGAGTGTACGGTTTCAAAGACAAAAATGACTCCTTTATCTATATTGGAAAGGCAAAGAATCTTAGACGGAGGTTAACCAGCTATTTTCGAGATACCGATGAATCACCCGAAAAAATTGATCGTCTTCGTAAAGAAGCACACCAACTTGTAACATACCAATGCGGTTCGGAACTTGAAGCGATCATCTATGAGTACAGGCTTATCAGAAAACACAAACCGGTACTTAATTCACAAATTGATATCAATGAGCGGGCAGGCGCTTTCAAACCTGTATCAGACTGTGTAATATTGCTTCCGCATGCACAGTCTGGTAAATGCATGCTTTTTTTCATGCGCCAGAACCAGAAAATAATAATGAAACAGGTTGAAACAGTATCATTGGATAAGAATTCACTGCAATCAGAAATTGATACCTGTTTTTTTAAAGGAACACTCACAGCAGAAACGACAGATTTTCCAGAGATTGAACTTGCTACACGCTGGGTGAAAAGTAACCGGGACTCAATTAATCTTATCGACGTTTTTAACTATTCCAGTTCGGAAGAAGTTACTGAGACCCTTGCGGAACAAATCAGAACACTCTCTGAAGAAAAAAATCTTAATTCAGAAAAAGAATAACATCAATAAACCTACACTACTTCTGTTATTGAACAGGTTCAGAAATATCCTGCTCTACTGTTGGAATCTGCGTTGAAATTGAACTGACATCCCGTGTAATTATGTGTGGTGTTACAAAAATGATCAGATCCTTTTTATCAACATTTTTGGATGATTTTTTAAATAGATTACCAAGAAGCGGAATATCTTTTAAAACCGGTATTCCTGATTCACTCTTAATCGATTCATTTGATGTCAAACCTGCAATAACAACAGTTTCGCCATTATTGACAGCGACATTTGTACTGGCACTCTGTTCGTTAATTACAGGTAGACCATCCTGAAGTATATACGATTCTTTTTTCGGTTTCAATTCCATAAGTATACGTCCATCACCTGAAATATGGGGCTTAACTACAAGTTCCGTACCGGCATCAATCATTTTAACCACAGTATTGCCGGCTTCATCAAGATATTTTACCGGAATCTGTTGCCCCATAAAAATTCTGGCGGATTTGTTGTCCATTGTAGTAACCTGTGGTTGAGCAACAACCTCACCTCTATTATCTGTAAATAAGTACTCCAGTGCCGCGGAAAAATTTTCGGCGTTCAGGATACCATAGGTGATACGTTCCAGTGCTCCGGAAACAAATCCAACCCCTTCCGGAATATGTTGCGCACTGACATTGGCACTCCCGTCCATATATCCCCAGTGAATTCCGACTCGTTGTATCGCCCCGGAACTGACTTCAATGATTTTGCATGAAATTGAGATTTGTGGTGTTTCAACATCCAGTTCTTTTATCATTTTTTTTACTTGAGAGATAATATCATCTGTATCATAAATTATTAACGCATTATTTCGTTCAACGACAGTAATTTTTCCCCTTAATGAGAGCAACGACTGTATCGACTCCATCATCTCCTTTGCTTGTGCGTTCTGTATTTTTATAATTTCCCGTCTGAGTGGACTTAATTCCTGAGCAGCTTGAAAAGTGGTGGCCTGATCGATTCGCTGTTTATTAAAATCCTCAAGTGGTACTACATAAATGTAAGATCCTTCAACAGCTACCGACAAATTGGTCATTCTGCAAACGATACTGAGGATTTCATTCCATGGTTTATTAGTCACAGTTAATGTAACCCTACCTTTGACTGCTTCGGCAGCAATGATATCAACACCGCTGTAGACACTCAACTGTCTGAACACAGACCTGACATCAGCATCATGTACTTCATAAAACTCAATCACTTTTCCATTAGACTTGAGCAAATCATTTGCAGTGTAACCATTTCCAACAATTGTCAGCACAATTGTCAGCGAAATAATGGTATTCAGAGATCCAGCTTTCATCGGAACCTCGCTTCCTCATCTGTATTAATACCTTTTAAACGCAATGTAAAGGAACGGGAAATCCCGAATTCCGTTAAAAGAAAAACCACCCGATCCTGAAATACTTTAAGTACTTTTCCATTTTCAACAGCATCGTTTTCTCTCAAGGTAAACGCCTGATTTTTACTGCTTTTATCCTCAAAAAGAGCTACCTTATCGCTGCCATCAATGAGAACTCCTACCAATTGGAGTTGATCAATCGATGCCTTACCTCGCTGCAAGAGAGAATCTTTGTACAGAGGCTTAAACGGATCACGCCCTTTTTGATGATAACGAATCACAAGATCGGCTCCACTCTTTTCATCCCTGAATATTTCTTCTTCACCAATCTGCTGAGATACCTTCCGGATAGCGATGGAATCGTATGATAAATCACGCTGCTGAGACCTCAGTTCGACGTTCTCCTCAATCTTTATACCTGAAGTCTGAACTTCTGCAGCAACACTTTCCCGATCAGCTATTGCCAGCTGTGAAGGTTCATTAATAAATTTGCTGCTGATCCAGCCAGTTGTTCCATTAACCGAAATTCTGGTCCAGCCATTATTACTTGTAATTCTTTGAGCATACATACCTTTCATTACCTTAGTAATTGCAACAGAGGTAACTGATGGTCGCAGTCTGACATTTACCTCGTTACCGGTAATAAGTACTGTGTCGTTTGCTTCAGGGTTCGTTTTAGAAGCCACTGAAGCCTCAGAGAGTTTTTTATTTTCTGATATGTTATTATCAAGTTCAGGTGTTGTTTTTTCAGAACTATTTTCTGCGACGGAGGCTACCGGAATATCCTTCTGAATAGTTTCAGCAGCGTGTGGTTCTGAAAAAAATTCGCCGACTCGAAAAACCGGCCCATTACTTAAATTCAAAGCAACATCTTTTTCGGCTCGCTCCCCCATTTTTTTTAAATCAATCTCGTAGGGTTTGACATATGTCAGCTCATGTTCCCAGTCACTCCCGGTATGTGCACTCCAGAACGCATTATAAGATGATTTACTGATCGTCATTACAGTTAAATGCAGAGAATCCTCAAATATGATGCTTGTCTGGCCAACAAATTCTGGTGCATTTACAACGATTTTGGCAATCAATGCATTTTCATTACCTTTTTTTTCGGAAATGATGATTTTTTTATACGCAGAACGGGGATGAATTTCATAAATGGATTTTTCCAGACCACTTTTTACATTTTTAAAAGAACACACAATTGAATCCCGGTTTCGTACTATACTACCTTTCACAAAGGTATTGAACCGAAAATTAATTCTGCAAACCTGTTCTCTGTATACCATAGAAATATCGGTAAGTAACACACCCGGTTTTTCCACATTTTTTTTGATATTGCTTTTCGAAGAGATTACATCAGGCTCTACAGCCTTCTGTTCTGTTTTATCGGTAGTCGTGGATCTGTTATTGTTTTTTTCAAATGCAGCTGGTGCTTTCCAGTTGAATGAATAACCAGGTTTTTTTGATAACAGTATATAAATATCGTTATTTTTTCTTTTCAATACAGGTTTTCCATCAATTGGATCTTTCATGGAAATTTTCAATTGTACAATTGCGCCGTCTTTTTTTTCTGATGCAACCAGGGAGGTCACCGGCGATTTTTTATCGAATTTTGTGTACGAAAAATCCTGTAACCCATAAATGCACCCTGGTAATATGACCGTAACTGTTGTAGAGGAATTTGACGTTTTACAATCAATTTGATTATCAGATTTGAGAAATAATATAGTGCCCCGATCACCAGATACAATTTCCATTCCCGAGAGAACCGATGAGGCGGTTACTCCAGACGGGAGTGCTGTTACTAAAAATAGTGCGATCATCATCCTAAGCGCTATATACCAGTTTTTCATGTGTCGCATATTCATTTACTTCTTTGACGAGAACGTGGTCATTTCGAATGAAGAAACAATTGTTTCCGGTTCGGTTTCAACAATAGCTTCTCCCTCTTGCTGCGGAATAACGTCCGCATTAGCGAGGATACTAACGGATGTCAAATTAATTATCAATTGAAAATTCGCGAGAAATGCAAAAAAGTTTGCGAGATTATGATATGATCCTGACACGGTAATATTATATCTGTTCTCAACATAATACTCTCTCTCAACATCGGCCAGAGGATTAAATTTGGTAGTGGTAATTCCGGATGCTCGCGCGACACCTGTAATCTCCCGGATGAGTTTGGGGATTTCCTTCTGATCCGGAAACATGGCTTTTAATGAATCTAACGTGTGCTGTGCCCGTTCCAGTTCCTCTTTCAGCATATTGAGCTGAGGTTTTAAAGCCATAATTGTTCTTAATGTATCATTTACACGACTCTTTTCCTGTTTTAACGTTGCAATTTCCGCATTGAGTGGCGTGTAAACCTGCTGATACCATAAAAAGCTTCCACCCACTGCAATTGCTGATATCAGCAATATAATTTTCAGTTTTGGATTTTTAAGATTTAAGTGCATTGACTTCATTATTATTGTCCATTCGCAACTTGTGCAGTTTTCTGATCAGCCACAAGGTTAGCATCCGGATTAATTACACAGGATATTGCAAACCGATATACTTTTTCTTTTGGATCAACCTGTTCAATATTTGAGAGATCAACACTGGTGATATATACACTCTCTTTTAAACTGGACATATAATTAGCTACTTCCGGAAAAGAATATGTTCTGCCCTCCATATGCAGAACCGGTGGAGCGCTATTCTCTTCTTTAATCGAAATGATCCATGTATATTCAGGAAGTCGTTGACTTATCTCTTCCATGAGTTTTACCCATTTTTCTCTGTTTACACTTATTCTCTCAAGTGCACGTATCTTTCCCTGTATCGTTAATTTGTCTTCTCTGAGTCTGTTTATTTCATTCTGTATTGGTTTATTTACAGCAATCTGCTGTTTAATCGCCCGAATATCATTTTTATATTGTCCAATCGACGCCTGAAGAGTAGCTGTCCAGGAGAACAATCCAATTCCAATGATCACAACACCCAATAATGGATAGACCACTTCACGTTTTAGTTTGAAGACTTTCTTATGAATTCGATATTCTGCCGGTAGCAGATTGATTTCTATTCGTTCTATCATTCTTCATTCACTTTTCTAAGCGCAAGGCCTATTGCTACTGTAAGAAGAGCTGAAAAATGTTCAGGTTCAAGATTACCAAACAATCCAGGATCGTATTTCACATGAGCCAGAGGATTAGATATCTCAACTTTAGTTGAATGACGGCGCTCAAAATGTGCTGCGAGTCCGGGAATATATGCGCCCCCTCCGGAAAGTACGACCTTATCGATCGCATCCGTTTTCTCAGAACTCCGGTAATAAGAAAATGCCAGATCTATACCAGATGACAACTCTTCAGCAGCATATTCAACACATTGATTAACCTTTGCAGCATCAAGTGCCACAGTTCGTCCTTTCAATGCGAGTATCGACTCATCAACCGATAACCCAAGATTTCTCTGCAAAGTCTTATTAAAAAACTCACCTGCGGTCGATATATCTCTTGTCGAATGATACACCCCATCTTTGACAAACGTTACATTTGTCAGATCGTGCCCAATATTAATAAGCGCTGTCACCCCATGCTGCGGCGTTCCCTGAGATTCGAGTGCATAACAGTTATTTATTGCAAAAGCATCAACGTCTACAATCACCGGCCTCAACCCGGCATCATAAAGCAGATCAATATAAGACTGCATCACCTGATTTTTTGCTGCCACCAGCAACACTTCAATTTCATTTGTTTCTTTGTTTTTGTGAAGTATTTTATAATCCAGTGTAATATCATCAACATCAAAAGGGCTTCGCTGTCCGGCTTCCCATAAGATCAGTTCCTCTGCATTTTCATTTGGATCGACTTTAAAAGTGAATTTATCTGAAATGATACCATGCCCACTCATCGACATTACGACCTCGAGTATAGACGGATCACATTGATTCACAAGGGTGGTAATTGCATCAATTAAAACATCACGTTTTTTAATTTCGCTGCCTTCAATGGTTCCGTTAGGTAACTCTTTTATTCCTGTTGCCTCAAGATAGTATCCATCACGAGAGTGTGACATTTTGACAAGCTTTATGGAGTGATTTCCAATATCCAGAGCAGCTGTTGAGTTATTTGGTTTTAATTTCGAAAAGAGTTTCATTTTCATTACCCGCTCTGAGTATTAATGACGTTCTTTTTTAAAAATGCAGACGGTAAAAACAACGCTATACCATCTCTTTATTCTTATTATATCGATCACGTTAAATGTTTGTCAATACTGAAAATCGATAAAGGATTCATTTAAATACCAATGCACTATCTGCATTATTAATTTCCGAGATCAGATATTTTAATTGTACCATTGGTGCAACATAAAAACTATGGGCAAATTACTGAGGGACAATCAATTTTTTTCTTATAAGCGGTTCCAGATGGTGTCCTGCCCATTAATGGTTCCAATCAATCTGACAGTCCTCTGGTCAACAATCGAACCAATTTGGCCTTTTGAAGTAACATTGAGAAACAGGGAATCACCGTTTGATTCTGATTCTACAATAACTGAATACCACCCCTGTTCATATTCAACATGTTCAAAGCCGTCTCTCCAGGCTGGACGTTCACTTAACATCTGCATTGCATGAAGTAATCCATATTCACTTATTGCCATTACCTTTCGAACATTAATCTCTTCTTTATTGCGGTAGCTTTTTAAAATTAACAGTGCAGATACTGTGATTAACAGCAGTGTCGCTGCAACAATCAGTATGCGCATTGTAACCCCACCACCGTTATGAAGTAACTGGAAAAAATTCGTTATTCTGGAATAACCCATCTGGTGAGATGGTTTCCTGTTTATTAGTTTTTGTGCCGTTTGTTTCATAATCATTTATTAAAAATTACCTTCCGTTATCGCCACTGATTGAGCTGCCGCTGTTTTTCAAAAACGAATTTGATAATTTTTTCACGTGATGGGGTATCGATATCGAGAAAGGTCACGTGATGACGATACATGGTTGTGGATTTTACATCAATCAGACTGACCTTCAAAATTTTCCCGGTCTGCCCGTTAAATGCGGCAGTACTGAGCTGAAAATTCATGCTTATCAGTTGCCCCGGAACCAGAGGTTTGTTAAGAAAAAAACTTATTCCTCCCCCACTGATATCCACCATCTTTGCTTCAAACTGCTTCCCAACTAAAGCTTTATCATCATCGCTTACCGCCTGAAGAATTCTCACCTTTACTGGTAAATTTATCTCAATCCTCACAAATTGTCTGAGCTGATTGCGTTTCATCTCCCTGGTGTGAGATAGCTCTACAATCAAACTGTCACGATCAAACGATAGAACCTTTGTATCAATAGCATACAAACCATCACCCTGACGGGCAAATGCAATTGTAACCTGTTGACCAGGATGAAATACAGAATCATCCTGCTGTCCTTGTTCGATCTGCACCCGAAGACACTGCTCAGGATTCATGATCACCAGTGCCCTGAGAGAAAGATACTTATTCGTGCCCGACAGCAATGTAATTTTCTGACCTATTTCAATATTTCTTGTTGAAGCAATCGGGTGTTCAAAGGGAAGATAATTGTATCCCAATTTTTTACGGATGTTTGATAACTGATTGCACTCATCTGCCAAGTCTTTGGATGAAAGATTTTTTTGTCTTAGTAACTCGATCTCCTTTTCTATACAAATCTCAAATATCGCAATTGACTGAAATATGATATTCAGATCATTTAAATTACTGTGTATTGCAAGCTGTTTCAACCGTGATACTTCATTGGGCGTCAGCTCAGCTTTTTCCACATACTCTTTGAAAATTGCTTCGGCCAGTTCACGCTTATCCTGATGCGTTTTCTGTCTTGTCCGGAAATTAAAAAAGAGCAAAACACTTATGCCCATAAGGAATGCAAGAAAAACCCCAATTATTATTCTGGAATCTGCTCCACGCCAATTAATCTGTTCGATAAGACTCTGAGCACTTATAACGGCTTGAATATTTAAAATCAACACCGCAATCAGAATACATTTCGGGAAATACTTTCTTGCGAAATCAAGTAACATAAAACGCCTCTATTAATCCTATCTTCTGATGAGATGATTGTCTATGTTTTTTTAAATAAATATCTTAACCACATTCACCACAGGTAATCTTTGATGGTTTCATTGATTGAGTGACAGCTTTAAAAGCAGAATAAATAGTTGTACTATATTACTCTGTAATGATACAATAAAAAAACATCAGGAGTAATTAATGAAAAAAATACCTGTAGACCAGACTCAGGATGGAATGATTCTTTTTCGGGACATCTGTGGCCCATCAGGGAATATTCTACTATCTAAAGGAACCGTCATTACCTCAGCGCTTGGGCGCAGGTTGAAAAACTGGGGTATTGCCACTATTGTGATTGAGGGAGAGGAAGAATCCACAACAGAGCAGAAAGAGGTTTCGGTTTCTTCTGATGAGCTCAAGACACAAATGCAAGCTGTTTTTGCCGATGTAATTGATAAACCAATTATGAAAAAAATATTCATTGCAGCTTATCAGTACCGTTTACACAAAAACTAACCGGATCAGGTTTCAGTAACTTTTAGGATTTCATAGTATAAGGATTTCACGTGCAGGAAAAAAGAAATATCAGACAATCGTTAGAATCCATTTCTACAATACCAACGCTTCCGGTGGTAATTGAAAAACTCACTCGTCTGCTCCAGAATCCAAAAACCTCGGCAGAAGAGGTCGGAAAAGCAATTACAACGGATCAGGCTCTGGCATCAAAAGTTCTTAAACTTGTAAATTCAGCATTCTATGGTTTTCCCGGCAGGATCAGTACCATAACGCATGCAATTGTTATACTAGGTTTTTCAACAGTTAAAAATGTTGTGCTTACCGCCTCAATATTCGATGCATTCAGAAAACAGGGTACAGGAATTGACGGATTTGATCTTGAACACTTCTGGCTTCACTCAATTGCCTGTGGTGCAGCAGCTCAATCAATTGCAAAAACCACTGGTAATAATCAAAAAGAGGAGTGTTTTATAGCTGGATTGATTCACGATATTGGCAAAATTATTCTTTGTCAGTACCTACCTGGTGATTTCCGTGATGCATATCTTCATGCAAAAGAGCATTCAGTTCTTTTTTTTGAAAGTGAAAAAATACTCTTTGATGTAACCCATCAGGAGGTTGGAGGCTTTCTCGCTCAGAGATGGAATCTGCCAAAAGATCTCCAGAATGCGGTCAAATTTCATCACGATCCATCAACGGCACGAGATCATTACACCATGACTGCAATTGTTCATTGCGCCGATATTTTTATTCGTGCACTTGATTATGGTAATGGTGGTGATAGTAAAATACCTGTAATGAGCGAACACGTCTGGAAAAATCTTGGATTGGATGCAATTCCACTAAACCAGCTGTTTGAAGCAATCAATGATGAGATCGAAAAGGCATCAGTGTTTGTTCAGCTTACCTGATTATTACTCAGGAAGGTTGTTGTTGCCATTAAATAGTATCGCCTGTTCCTGTTCCATTTCAGCGATTTTCTGTTTCAGTTCTTTACGTGCAGCCTGCTTCTGATAATAATCTTTTGGTAATTCAAGTCCTCTGAGAAAAACATACAGAGCTGCAACCCCGATCAGAATTCCGATCTGTAATGATAGTGGTACATTGAAAATATCCATATATTAAACCCCGACCATTTGAATATAAGGCTCTAACTCGACATCATATTGAGCTTTATTTTTAATTATATCACTATTTTCAAAAAAACGCTCAAAGCATTCATCAGAAAGTACGGATTTTCCATGAACATGCATCTTCTGTAAAAATACACGTAGAATTGCGGACGCCATTATTCGAAGTTCCTGAATTGAACGATTTCGATGAGCTCTTCGCTCCATATCCACCTGAGCAATAGCATTAATTCCACAGGAAAAGTAGGTGTCAAGAAGTAACCCTATCTCCACTGCATATCCTGACCAGAATGGAAATTTTCTGAATACATCCCGACGCAACGCATATTCTCCGGAAAGCGGCTGTAAAAGGTTGATGAGTTCGGGAACAAAGAGTTCGATCAGCGGTTTTACAAGGAGTTCTGTAACCCTTCCACCCTGCTGAGCATACAGATTGGAATCTATCATCAATGGACGATCATAAAATGATTTAACCAGTGCCTTTTCCGGATATTCAAGCATGACACCTAATAACCCATAAATGAACCGGTGATCAAATTCAACCAGGTCCGAGTCAATAAACAGCAGTATCTCTCCATTAGCAACGAACTGTGATTTCCAGAGTGCAACACCCTTTCCCTTACACTGCACCTTTGGATAAATAGTATCAATGATATGAACCGTCGCACCATTGTCAGCTGCTATTTTCGCAGTTTCATCAGATGAACAACCATCAATGACCAGTATCTCATCAACAAGGGGTACATCTTGAGTACAACACTTTTTTATGGCTGCAACGATAGGCCCTATCGTAGATGCTTCATTTAAAGCAGGTATAACCACTGACACAGATTGTGATGTCTGCTGTTTCATTGTGGCAAGAGCATTCAGATCAGAATAACGGGAATAATGAAATGTTTCAATCACTTAGCTACATCCTCCATTGAATCACTCAAAATAGTTCCCTAATTGAATGTTACAATGATAAATTGTTCAGGTAGTCCACATTATTGGAATGACTTAATAATTATATATATATTTCTATATATTATAAGTGTGTTTTTAGTACCAGCTATATTTTGAGGATTTATTAATGAATACATCAGTGAAACCTCCCAATTCGTCTATTCAAGAAAATCCAGCACATGTGGTCCAGGCACAATATGTTATGAACACAATCTTCAAACTATTCTCTCTATTACTCTTTTTATCGGCATTTTCACCATTATTCTCAAAAACAATTCGTCTATCTCCCAAAATTCCGGTCAGACCTCTCCCTGTCCGCAATGTTGAATACAGTCCTGATGGAAAATTGATTGCAGTCCCGAATCTGATCACGGCAGGATGTGTTGCGATATTTTCTGTTTCGGATCAGAGCAAAATTGCTGCACTGCCATCACGGGTAACCGATAAAAATTTTTACCGGGTTGCAGGTGTGTTTTATTTCGCTAATCCAAAAAAGGATGCACCCGAGCTTGTCTATTTAAATCTTCCGGAATTGTTGAGTGGTTACTCGGTTTCATTTTCTCCAAGCGGAGAGGAACTCGCAATCGCCGGAGGAGACAAAGTTTACATTTATACCACAAAAGATTGGAAGCAGGCACATACTATCACCATTTCACCAAACACCACACGTTGCATATATTCTTCAAATGGTGAATATCTGGCAGCCCTTGCTGATGGGAAAATTTACATTTTCAATACAGTTAATAATTCTGTTCGTGCAACCATAGAACCTGCGACCGGACATCTGTTTGCCGATTTCACGTTTTCACAGGATTGCTCCATAATCGCAGCACTGGAATACCGAAACATTGTCATGGACCACACGCCAAGGGTTCGTCTTTTCAGCTCCCGAAATGGTGATATCGAAAGAGAGCTCCCCTATCTTGAAGAAAAATTAAATGATAATCCAGGCGGACACTACCCGATGATATCATTTACTCCTGCAGACAGCGCGCTGATAGTTTCAAGTGATAAGGCCTTCGGTGCAAAAACTATAGTTATGAAAAGTAATGATGGCAGCAAGATACGCGAATTAAAAGGAGCCCACCACAAGCTCTCCCCGGATATGTCGATGATTGCTGTTGGAGGAATTATTTACGATGTGAAAACATGGAACGCACTTGGAAAGTATCCTTCCGGAACGCTCTGCGCTGCGTTTTCACCTACTGATCGGACGATTGTTACGGTTGGGGTTGAGTCGATGAGGAGATACAGGATAGAGAAATGACAGAAACCGCGCTATTCGCGTCGCCTCACCCCCTCAGTCCCCCTCTCCATTCGATGTAGAGGGGGAAGAAGAGAAAAATGCGTTTGCCCCCTTTCTCCAGAAGTGGAGAGAGGCGAATGTGAAACATGCAACATTAGTGCTCCTCGTATTCGTTATTCGATATTTCCTTCCCCACTCCCCCCCATTCAAAACGAAAACATTATCAACGGAACCACCGTCAGCCCCGCAAACCCACCCGCAATAATCTTATCTCCCGTTTTGATCTGGTCATCAACGCCGGCAGAAACCGCCATCCAGACAGATGCTCCGGTTACCAGAAAACCGACTACACGATGAGTGGTTCTTACCCAACTCATATTTTCTGAATGAGCAAACATTGATGTCGCCCCAAGTCCGGCATTCACTCCAAGTAGTGATAAAGAAGTGATCGCGGAAGCTTTATTGTTTGCAGACTCGGTTTTAAGCATCTGAACACCGGTATATATCCCCGCACCATCAAGAAGTGGTATCGAAATAATGTGCGCCAGGGTCTTTTTATCCATTCCGTTTGAAATTCCGACCAACATCATCATAATCAGGATGATATTTCTGCTTTTCATCATGTTTTTCCTCCATTAATGAACATACACATTGTTTTTAAACGATATTTTATGAAAAAACCATCTATATTTGAGTAACTTATACAATATACTATCTGATAGATTTAATCATGTAACCATCAATTTAATCATTTAAGTTACGTGTATCGTTTGAAAGTTATTTTATTGATGATTTCAGCGATTAAATTAATGTAGATTGGTAGCTATTGAGTACTCTTGAACAGACTCCTTTAATATAGACACAAATACTGAGAGGTAACTACTTAGTATTAAATTTCCGGAGATTACAATATATGAGAGATCGTATCAACGTTGACAATAAGGAACCATCGATACGGCCAGTTAATACGGCTTTAAAACAGAATATCGTTGCCGCTAAAACTACAACTCGCAGCTTACTGACATTTTCTCTTCTGCTGCTGATTGTAGTACTTCATCAAATAGAAGCAAAAATCAAAGTTGCCATAAATTCCGGTAACCCGGTTTACCCGTTCCCACAGTTTCAGCCTTACAAAAACCCAACCAGTACTCTCAATAACCTGGGGACTAACAATTCATGTGGTGTACCTCATGCTGAAATGGAAAAGACTATCAGGGAAGGGTATCAGATCCAGATGAACCGGGCATCAAAACCCGGTGGAGGAGTTAGTGGCATAGACTATATAAAATATGCATCCAATCCACAATGCTCCGAAGGAGATGGTTATGGACTGCTCGGTGCTGCTGCAATGGCCGATAAACAAACATTTGATGGAATGTGGCTATACATCCACGACTTTACATTAAACAAAGTTAAAAAATACAGTGATTGCAAAGAAACCAGCCCCGGGTACCTTTACAGTCAACTTCCCGGATGGACTGGCGCTACAGCAAATTCGGCTACAGATGGAGATGTTGATATGGCATTTGCACTGCTCTGTGCATATTACCAGTGGGGCGAATTCATGGGAATCAATGATGCCTGCGGGAATCCGATCTCTTATAAAAAGGAAGCTATTAATTTTATTAAAGCCTTGACAGACTCGTTTACCTTTGTTTCCAGTGGAAGTGGCTTACTGTCAGGAGATATCGGACTTGATGGCTATGTCAAGAATGGCGATAGCTGGTCTGAATTGACCGATTGGGCAGCGAGCACTGCCCGGACCGGATATACAAAACCGGCACAAGGAGTTGGCTCACCTCTGTATCTTGATTATGTTGCACCTGCTTATTTCAAAATGTTTGCCGACTTTTTAGTTAAGGAAGATTCCGCTAAGTACGCCTGGAATATTTCACAATTCAGACGAGCAACTGCATCATCAGACTGGTTGATCGGGCAGCTTTATTCAGCCAGCTCAAAAAACATTCCATTTGCTGGTGAAGTAACCCTTTCTGCATCAAATGTGCCAACATTTAAAAATCTTCTGTGCGCAGAAGATATGCGGCTGGGGTGGCGAACTATATTGAATTATGTCTGGAGTGGCAACCCCAACTACTCATGGGATCCGGCAAAGCATCAGATTATACCAGGAACTCAAAATACATTTGAACGCGATATGGGAATGCGATATGCAAAATTCTTATGGGATACACGTCAAACACCCTGGAATAATGGATGTGTAAGCGGAGCCAACGACCTTTATCCCTATTGGGGACCATCGGTACTCTGGACAGACTGGGACTATGATGGAAGTAAAGGCAACTTCTTTTTCCAGAATTGGATACAGGGAGCAGGATCTCCATCAGCGGTTACCTCCCAGGATTTCCAACTGATGGGCGAAATGTTCCGGCAACTTGAAATAGAATTCAATGTTGATGATGGTGGCACTGATGGATATCTTGATGCAATCCCCTTTTATTTTCACGGCTGGTTTCGTCAACTTGGCCTGCTGGTATTAACAGGTAATTATCCCGCACCATCGGATATTAAAGCAGGCGCAAATATGAAAGTATATCTTGATATCGATAAAACATTCGCATTTGAAAAAGATACAGTCACCTACACAATCGATTACAGGAATTACGGTTCACTGGATGCAACCGGAGTCACTATTACCGACACATTAAACAAGGATTTTGCCTTCGTTTCGGCTACAGGAGGCGGAACGTATAATAACACTTCGCATACAGTCGAATGGAATATCGGTAAAGTGCCTGGATTTAAAACTGCAACCGGTATTACTCCAACTGTTGGTCAGGTAAAACTCAAAGTGGTTGTAGCAACTGCAACACAGAAACAGTACCGAAATAAAGTCAGCATCTCCTGTGATAATGGTACCGGATGGACTTCAAATGATTACCCCAACAATATCACCGCAGTGATGGAACGTAACCATCTTGACATTGCAAAAAGAGCACTCATTTGCAAATACTCAGCTTCAAAAACACTTTTTAAACCTGGCGAAACGGTCGAGTTTACAATTGATTTTGAAAACAGTTCTGAAGCCGGCTGGATCAATGGAGGACGACCTGGAGTGAACTTCTCCTTCTCACAGGTAGATCTCGCACAGGGTGAAGGTCCGAACTCGGCAAAAAGTACAATGCGATTCAGACTGTTTAATGACGCAACTGAAGCGTATATCGATTTTGGTAATTACAGGGTTTCCTATTTTCTTTACGATGAAACACATACGTGCATCTCTGGTACTTCAGATTGCACCAGTGGCTGGGGATTCACTCAAACTATCACTGAAGGGCTTAACAAAGCAAATGTCAAGCTTGTACACGAACTCATCGTTCCAGGTCAGGACACCCGCGGTAAATGGAATCAGCGGCTCATTGTCCAGTTCTCAGATCCAACAGCTGCTAACCGTGTAGAGAACCTGACAACAATTGACCACTTTCTGGCGGAATACAGAGGAATGCGAATCCGCATTCACAGAGGCGGTGTGGATCCGTGTCGCATTGTGTGGTTCTTTAATTCCAGCGACTGGCAGCCGGTTAACTGGTCGAATGCATGGTCATGGAATCCTGACATCGGAGATAAAGATGACGGTCTGTTTTTTCCAATTACCAACGACTGGACCGATCCTGATAAACCTGACGTACCTGTTACTACATGGAACCGCAAATCGTGTAAACCTGCGACAAAAACGATCAATAATATCCTTGTAGAAGAATGGGATGGATATACCTGGCGAAGAGTCGCCGGAAATGGTCCTATGCCTGGTCGTGAAGTTAACAATGTAGTTATCCGTGACACTATTCCGGAGGGATTCAGCTTTGTCGCTTTTACTGGAGAAAACCCTATGGGTATTGCTCCAAAAATTAACGGCAGAGTGGTTTCGTGGTCAGTGCCCAAAATGCAGATAAAAGAGGGTGGTACAATTAAATTTACTGCTAAAGCTGATGGTTCCTGCCCCGGTACTGCCGAACGTGAAGTTTACAACCGAGCCTGGATCTCTGCAGATAAAGAATCACCGTTTGCTGATAGTTCACTTCTTACGGTTTCCTGTGATACTGTCAAAAAACCGCCAACACCAGATCACATTGACATCGTACTCGATACAATCACGTTTGGCCGTGCCAGTGATGAACCCCTGGCAAGAGTTACTTTAGATGCGGGCAATCTTTCAACAACTGTTTACGCTGTGATACGTGATAAGAATGGTAAATTTCTCAATTACGCCACAAACGCTACCTGGACTAGCCGGAACGACTCTGTCGCTACGGTAAAAGCTGGTTCGTATAAATCAATTGCTACAATCACCAAGGTTGAAAAAGGTGCAACATTCATAGTAGTATCTGATCCATCACTACCCGGCAACAAAAGCGACTCTATCGCAATCACCGTCATCCCTACCCCACCCTGGCCAGCAATCGCTGAAGCTATCATGCTGGACAAAAACGCCGACCTCATTCCGGATTCGATGAAAATTAAACTTAACCGTCCATTCCAGACAGGTCAGAAACTTGATTCTGTGGTGGTTTTTTATCGTGGAGAATATATCTCCTTTGTAGCATCTGAAGTACAATTGAATGATACTATTATTACGTTTTCAATAAACAATCTCACCACAGCAGATCCTCGTCCATCTGGTACTGCGTACCTCAAAATAACAGTGGATGGAATTGCCAAGCAGGTTTCAAAGAGTATCGCTGACGGAATCGGCCCATCAATCCTTGAAGCGCGCCTGTATGAATCTGCCGATCGTAAGAGTGATACGCTTCTTCTGGTATTCTCAGAAGAGGTACATACCATGAATTTTGATAACAAGACACTACAATTGATAAAATCAGGATTCAACGACACCATTGCGGTTTCGATTCTTTCGGCATCACCATCTGGTATTTACATTCAGACTCGAGTCGCACTTTCACAGCAAAACAGCAATCGTCCGGAAGTGGGTGATTATATCCGCTTTTTACCAGGCGATAAAGGTGGAAGCAGTATTGATGTAGCTCTTAATCCCGCTCATCCAAAAAACAAAGCTGTTGTAATTAAATCCGGTCCTCCATCTATTGTCAAAGCTTGGTATAGCGATAATAACGCAGATGGTATTGTCAAAGATATCTACGTCCGTTTTTTAAGATCTGTTGACATTTCAAATATATCATTTACAGTGAACTGGGGAACTGCACTTGCAAGTAACATCAAAGACAAATCCCTTTCTTATCATAATAGTGACAGTAGTATTGTTCATGTCGTACTTCCCGACGATTTCACGTCAACAAATTCAATACGAACTTCAGGAAAAATATTCCTGAAACCTGAATTCCTTTCTACCAATGAGTCTCAGACAGGCTGGGCTACCGATAGCGCAGCACCGGTTATTCTCCAAGCATTGATCAGCGCCGCTGTTTCAACAAATGATACAAAAGTACCCGATACATTGACCGTCGTTTTTTCAGAACCGATATCGATAGTTAACACTCTAAAGCCTTTTACATTTACATCTCAGAAGAATGTGCAATACACAATGGACCTGTCATTCCTTTCTATTAAAGACACGATCGGAACATTCCTGATCAATGATTATGATCCAGCTATCTATCCATCTTCCGGTGACAGTATCCGGATATATATAAATGCCGTAAAGGATACAGCAGGAAATGTCCAGTCAAATGAGCACAACCGCAACGCACTTATTACCATAAAACAGGGAGCATTCAAAATTCTTATAAAAGCCGGACCAAACCCACTCAACACCAATGGGACAGCAATTACCATAACCGCTACGCCGGATGGAAAGTTCAGAGCTGGCATAGGACTTGAAGCAAAGGTGAGCATCTTCGATAACCTTGGCAGTTGCGTCATTTCTGAAACCGCTATGAATGTTGATCCTCAAACTCAGGAAGCAGTTTTCGAATGGAAAGGGCTCAACCGGCGCGGGCGCAAGGTCGGTACAGGAACCTATATTGCAGTTGTAAATGCTAAAAGTGTCATTGGTGAGACATCCGGGAAGATCCTCATTGGTGTGCATAGTGAGCCACTGAGTGAGGAGAATTAGGAGATTTGTACACTCTCAATAATTAACAACTGTTTAGCCTGAACTTACCCTGCCTCTTGTAGCTTTTTGTGTAGTAGGCAGTTCAGGTTCTCTACCCTGCCGTAAAAGGTGTATTCCTCTATTAATTATTTCCGGAAGCTTGCAATGGACTAAGCTGTACTTCAATCAATAATTGAAACAGACAAACGCAACCTATACCTTCAAGTATGTAGGCGTAATGGAAGAGAACAACTTGAAATTTATTATGGTGCGCAGTTATTGGAGACTGTTGTTGACAATAAGTACGTAATGTTGCCTGATCAAAAGCTTCCCGCAATCTTACATTTAAAGCTGCTTTTTTTGCTGCCTTTAGATTCGGTTACCCAAAAACATCATTTTTCAGTGCAATCGCAGTTGTTGATTTCTGTGTTCTTTCAAAGAACGGATGGAAAACATGATCGCTTTCCTTATGTATCTTCTATATTCTCACTCACTTAACCAAAAATGAGTTTTATAGTACAACGTTTTCTTTCAAACAAGTTCCTAAGAGTTAACCGAAGTTATTTAGTAAATATACGTCATCTCAAAGAGTTAAAACGCCACTCAAGCGGCAGGTGGCTTATAACAATGAATGTCCCTCACCCTGACGACCTTTTCATTGGGGACAAATATTATGAACAATTTCGAAACACTCTCAAATTTAAATAGAACTCTTGCATAAACAGTATTCAGTGCACACAGCAAAGAACAGACGGGGTGACACTTAAAGATGCATCAAAGCCGGATCTATATTATGATTATCATGGTTTTCCCAAGAAAGCATACCAGCTATCCTGAATATCATTGAATCCGGTGTCTCACACAGGATGTATTGTTTTAGAAAGAAATCTCGGATGCAATAACGCTTACAGGAGCAACAGCTTGAAAACATATTACTGCTACACTCAGTTTTCTGTAACTCGCCACTTTAAGTGTCACACAATGTCATATTTATTCGAGGCACCTGTGCGAATGGGTAATACCTATTTTGGGACGTTATCAAATTAGCAAAATAAGCTTCACAAGAGAAATATCTTCCAGTTGACACATTCTACAAACATCTCTGTAAAACGCTCAATTAAGCAGTTATTTTGACACCGTCCCCAGTTTCGGACAGAAGAAACATAACAAACCCTCTTTGTAAAATTTTCCGACAACATTTGAATTGTTTTACATTTTGGAATTAAAAATATCCAGGTTTTTAAATGTTTAGCTTGTTTTTTTTGGCATACTTTTTGATACCGAAGAAGAGTTTGTATTTTATTCAATCAATTAATCCCTTTTCATCTCATCCAATAAAGGAGTTGTATATGGTTACGAAAACCAACTTTAGTACGGTAGTCCTATGTTCAGCTGCATTTCTTCTCTTTGTCAACACCTTAAATGTTTCGGCGGGTCTTATTATAGCATCTGGTGATGCTACCCCGGCGTTTTATGCCTCTGATCCGGGAAACGATCTCTTTTTTGAGGAAATTCTCGGTGGGGGAAACCGCGTAGTAATCAATGATCCAAATAATATCTGGATCGGAGAAAATCTTAATGCATACTACAATAGCCTTTCAGGGGTAACATCGACAATGTACAATAATGAGGTAGTGACTAATGTATTATTGACTGACGTTGATCTTTTTGTGACTAGCCTGGTAACAGATGAGCTTAACTCAGAAGAACTTTCGGCGCTGAATACATTTGTCAACAATGGCGGTTCTGTAATTTTTATGGGTGATTATACGCAATCTCCAGATGCTATCAACAATGCACTTGCAGGAATCGGAAGCAGTATGCATTTAAATACACCTATTAATGATATTGGTACCCATTATGCAACAGGAAGCCAAATTGATGCCACCCCATTAACTTCCGAAATAACAACTTTCACCTATGGTTATACGTATGGAGTTTCGGGTGGACAATCACTTTTCCGTGATCTCAGTAACAGAACCTTTATGGCGTATGAAGGTACTTTTCAACATGATGTTCCTGAGCCGGCAATAATACCTCTTTTTGTTTTCGGGATTATTTTCCTTGGTTTTAGTTTACATCTCAATAAGATTAAATCGCAAGCGTAAAATAAACAATAGACTCTCTTAAACCATTTGGGAGTCTACACACCTAAAAGTTTGAAATGATCAGCAAGATTGTTACGGTCAGAAAACTTTCATCAAAATCCACTCAATCAGAAGCTCCTGCATATTGGTTATCAAAGACACCAGAAAAAGGCTTGGAGCTGTTGAAATATTAAGGATTCAATTCCATTGAAGTACATCAAGACTTCAAAGAGTTGCTAAAGTTATTAAACGCGTGGGGTGCCTTCACTAAAATTGTGTGAATTATAAAATGAAGGTTCCTGCAGCCATTTTGATTTATATTAATCAATTCCCTATTGTTTTACTATTGTCACCATGCCACATCCCGAAATACTGGCCGATTAATCTGCTTTTTGAGCAGATGATTGCAATAATCGCAAAAAGAAAAATAAATCCAATGAAACCATACAACAAACAAAGGATCCATGAAATAACTGTTGTCATTCCACTGAGGGAGATTATAGAATCCGATTTATGACCAGGAGCACCGATAACGGGATTTTCCGGCAGGTATACCACCGGGTAACAATCCCCTTTGAGATATTCCAGTTTGTCTTTAAAATACCAGTCGTGACCATTCATTGTGAATCTTCTAAAGTTAACTGCATAATGTCGCACAGTGCGAAACCGTCGTGGAACGGAGGTTTTAAAAGTTACTCTAACACCTTTTGCAATTGCTATACACTCCATGCCTCGTGTTTTGAGCAGAATTCCATTATAAAGATGGATCAGGAGACTTCCTCCAAATGAGACTGCAGCAAGAATGGTAACCAGAATCAAAAAGTGTTTCTCTGCAGCCTTTGTGGTTTGATTCTGGCGCGATTTTACAATTGGTAGTGATCGGGACTGCCATTTTTCCATATTTGATTTATGCTCTATTTATAATTTCTCCTGCACTCAGAATCCTGCATTTACTATCGCAATGCTTGATTGTTGCTGCAAATGTATAAAATATACTATGCCGGTATTTCTGATGAGGTTTGTGAATGCCCCCCCAAGGACTTCACAGGGATACCCTTTACAGGATCGACCGCTCGACAAACAGCCTCAAAAATATAGCCAGAAAGAATCGAAGGGTGCTGAAAGCGAGTTTTGCAATTACCTTAAAAAACAAAAAAAATCCTCATCACAACGATGAGGATTTTTATAAAGACCAGAAAATTAAAACCTAATTAATTCGCAACCGAAGTGTTCTCAGTCTGCACACTTGCTTCATCATCAAAAGAATCAATTTTTCTCCCCTGACGCAGAGCTTCTGCACGCAGCTCTTCAACACTTGACATTGGTTCATCAAGGTGTAAAACCATGAACTCTGCATCATCGGCAAGTTCGCAATCAGGCGCATTTTTTAGAATCCACTTGTAATTGCGCTCTGCTTTTTCCGGTTTGTTCAGATGCTCATCGTAGATAAAACCAATCATGAAAAATGTATTACATCTTTTACTTTCATCGGATGAGAGCAGCAGATACTTCCTGTAATTAGCAATCGCCTGCATATAGGATTGTTTTTCTGTCTGAAGCTTTGCCAGTTCGATAAGTGCATTCTTACCTTCAGTGCTGAACAAAAACTCCTGTGATAAAGTCTGATAGATTGTTTCAGCCTGATCGACTGCACCCGTATCTCGCAATGAATCTGCTGTATGAAGTAACACCTTAGGGTCCTTATCCTGTTCATCACGATAATCATTCTGAAAGAATGTTACCTTTGCCTTTGCACGAAGCGAATGGAGAAGGCTGTCATAATAGATCTTCTGTTTTGTTTTCTGAATTTCAGCTATTTTATATTTCATATCATCTGGGGATACTGCCCATGAAGTTGAGTATGAATCATCAAAAACACCAAATGCTATCATTTCTGAATCAACCGGGAACTCTTTTGGAATAGATGAACCCAACTCATTTTGAACATAACTGTCAACAATACAAATTTTTAACAGGTTATTAACTACATTATTGTAGAATGGCTGTTTTGTAATACCAACAGCTTCAGCCCGTTTTGAAAACAGTTTCCACTTCAAAAGCCATTCAACAAGTTCTTTATTGCCCTGAGGTTCGCTGTACGCACTGCGTCGCTCTTCTGGGATCCAGGACATGATTACATCCATGTCTGCCGGAGTAATGATTTTACCCTCACCATATACTTCGGAGATAGAATCCGGATATGGTTTTCCATACTCTTTCTGGAAAAACTGTTTCATGAAAAATTCCGGAATTTTTCTCCGAATACTATACACCCATTCGCTCTTTACAGTATTTGAATCCGGTGCCTGGGAGTATTGTGCGAGAAATGCAGAATCGGGAGGATATTTTGCATAGAACATCGCTTCGACTATTTGAGATTTAACATCTTCAAACCCTGGAAGGTACGTCGAATCCCGTCCTGTTGTGTCAACTTTGATCGTTGCCCGGAATTTCTCAAGATTCTGATCATAATATGCTTTCAGTTCCTGTTCGGTAAAATCAAGTGTTTTCGGCAGATAATCAATCAGATACATCTGACCAGGGAAAAAACGTTGTTTCCATTCCCAGTCTTTACTACCTTCGACCTTTGATTTGAATGAAGATGCTTTGGAACTGAGCACTTCGATTTCGACAAACCTGGTTATCTCTGATGCGTCATCAGGAAAATAACTAGACAGTTTCTGAGGATAATACTGAAGAGCTTTTTTGTACCCTTCGAAATCATCCTTGGTTAATGTTTTTGAACCAATTTTTACTAATTGATCCGAGCCCTTTTGATTTGAACACCCGCCTGCAATAAGCGCGGCGACAGCCAGCACAACTAATTGTTTCATTGAATAGAACCTCAAAATTTAAAGGAATTAATAGTTTTACATTTTATTCAAGAGCAGCAACTGCTTCATCCAGATCATCATAGATTTCCAGCAGAGATGTTGCCCCTATGATTTCGATAATTTCGTAAACGTTTTCATTAATATTGGCAATTTTAAAGCAGCCACCTTTTTCTTTTGCAGATTTGGAAAAATGCAGAAGTATACCAAGCCCCGTACTATTCACATAACGCAGTTGTTTAAAATCAACAACAAGCTTCACAATGCCATCATTGAGCAGATTTATAACCTTTTCCAGTACCGTTTCAACATTTGTAGCATCAAGATCACCAACGAAACGAATCAATTTCGCGTTTTCTTTGCCACGAATCTCTTCATAAATTAATTCAATTTGAGACTCCATACCAAACTATTCCTCTCTGACCTTTTTTACATGCACCACAGTACCATGTTCAGATGTATTAAACGTTAATTCGTCAGTAAGCATTTTAATTAACATCAACCCTCGTCCCCGCTTATCATCGGGTTTTACCTCCGGATGTTCATCGGGTTTAAGGTGTGACCTGAGCGAAAACATTTTATCAGGATCACTGATATTGGTAACATCAATTTCAATTTTATCCGGATCGATACTCACTTTTATACCGATTTCATGATTTGAACCGTTTAAACCATGTTCCACCGCATTATTACAAATTTCATCAACAATCGTTTCGATCCTGAATGCATCCCTGTTCCCATACCCCTTCTGACGAGCTATCCGACTGACCAGCTGCCTGACCGCAGGAACCATCTTAAGATTGGATGGAAATGTCAGATCAACCTGTTCGGGCTTCTTCTCTTTTTCCCATTTATATGAATTTACTGCAGAACGAACATCATTAAACATTTTAAATATTTTCGATGCTCCCATTAAATTCAGTTTAGTCCGAATTTCCAGGATTACTCCAGCCAGAACAAGATCACCGCCTGTATCGATCAATCGCTTACGAGCGCCCATTAATTCGCCCAATGCAGCAGAGGAAACCAGTGTGACTCCACTCATATCCGCAATAGTAAAAACAGATTTGCCCCCCTGCACCTTCGCAAAAACTTTTTCGATAGTATTTATCGTGTCAGATTCAAGCGCACCCTGAATATGCACAACAACAACACCCGGTGTTGCAGGAAGTTCTTCAATTTCAATGTTTAACAAATCAGTCATAAACCATCCTGATAGCTGTATCAATCAGATTGTGAATCTTCACGTTTTCTAACAACATGCACAGAAGTCAGATTTTGACTATCAATTTTTACATCAAGCTTTTCTGAAAGCATACGTACGATCTCCAGCCCCAGTCCCTGATGAGGCAGTGAACCATCTTCTGAAAAATTTACCGGAACATTAAGTGAGGTGCGCAGTTTTTCGACATTTTCTTTCAGGCCACCCTGATCTTTGATCGTAAATTCTATACGTTCACTAAAAAATGTACACTCCAGTTCAACACGCGCATCCTCGGTACGGCAACCAAAGTTAACTGCATTATTGCAGAGTTCATCAACGATAATCTCCGAACGGTATGCAAACTTTGGCGAAAAATTGGATATTTGAAGAAGTTCGGACACATATTTCCGAACAGCAGGAATATACTCCAGGTTGCCAGGAAAACAAAGCTTGATTGTATATGGAAAAGTAATATCCATTATCTGCCAGAAAACCTTTCTAAATCGAAGATTGCAGTACTATTCATCACCATGAAGAATAAAGGCTTCATCTGCAGTGCTAATAATCCCTTTTTTGAGTAATAACTCAACAAGCCTTGATGTGACAGAAAGCAGAGTCGTAAATGTTGGGGCATCGTTAAGACCTTTAATCTGAACATTTGCCTGAGCGTCCTTTTCGGAACCGCCACGCAACGTATCCAGTATGCACTCCATAACAAACATTATTTCACCGTAGGTCAGATTACCCTTCCGGTAGTCGGAAAACTGCTGTATCGCACCCAGAATCAAGTCATTAAGTTTATTAAACTCATTCGCATCATCGAATACATTTTTGTAAGAACCAATTTCCGCCATCATACCCCCCGAATTACCAGAGATTCATATGAATAAACAAATATATAATATAGTATATCATCGAAACTATTGCTGTAAATGCTATTATTTCAAAAAAATGCTCTATTATTTTTGTTTACCCAGCCTCCAGCACAGATCATTATTACGTGCACTTATTAAAAATGTTGTTTTTAACTCTGAAATCCGTAGCACATTTAAAAAATTTTTACAGTCCATTAAACCAGAATAGTTGCACAGATTGGTATTACCTACTTTTTTCCCCGGTGGAATCAGACGATCTATCAATCTCCCTAGCTTTCAAGCTGGGAACAGTAAAAACATCGTATATCGAGGGTGTCTTACTATCATCCTCTTCAGTTGATGCGACTCTTTTTTCACCAACCATCTTCCGAACAAGAGCATTGATCATTGCAGTTGTTTTTGTAACAGCATCATCTACACACTCCTGAAGGACTTCCTGCCGCTCTATTGCATCAATATGTGAACTACTGCTGACTTCAACAAACGGTTCGAACTCCCCAGGATGGAGTACACCCGCATAAATCACCCCCGAATAGGAGTATTCCCGGTTACCCAGACTATAAACCGTCAGACTTAATTCAAGCTCACCTTTAATTTCTGTCCGTAGAATATTTTTCCGCACCTTACTGACACTGCACTTCTTTACCGTCCCCCAGATAAAAAGCGTCGTATCAGTCGCAAATGCCTCTATCGATTCAACAAGTTCACGCGAAACTACTGGAAAATAATTGAACCTTATCTGACGTGCGTAGCGCTGTGACACGATACAATCCGCAAGATAAAGTGATGATTGCGTTGACAATCGTTTTCTCAGCTGTGTCTCGAATGTCTTTTCGATTGCAGGTGCCCCCTCTCCGGTTATTCCGATAAACACAACCTCCTGGACTCCAGATTCGACTGTACATACAATCGATAATACAGTTAGAATAATTAGCAGGTTTTTCATGAATGAACCGTCCTTACCTCACTGTTTGCACGATAAACCCAGCTTAAAATTTCCGCTACTGCAGTATATAATTCTGATGGTATCTCTCTGTCAATATCAACCTGTGCCAGCAGTTCCAGAAGATCATGATCCTGATAGACTGGAATACCATTCTGTTTTGCAGTTTCAATAATCCGCTCAGCAATGTGACCCTGTCCCTTGGCTATTACCTTAGGCGCCCTGTCCTCATGCTCATTGTACTTAAGAGCAACCGCCTTTTCTCTGACCTCTTTTTTGTTCATTTCAGATCCTTATATCCACACCCTGATTCTGCAGTACAGGCCCGGAACTCTTTTTCTGAGAACTGGTATCTGCAGGTGTTTTAAAATGAAAATTTACAAAAGGAACCTGATGTTCCTGAAGAGATTTTCTTATCTGTTCCTGGTTTCGTACAAACCATGCAGTCACTTCCTTATGCTCAAACTCCATGGTGATAGAAAGGTTCTTCCCTTTCTCATAATCGAGTACGGCATGAATCTGCCCAAGACGGGATGGTGATGTATCAAGTTGTACGGTGAAATGTTTTTGTGTGTCATTCCCCTTTTTTCCCGTTCGTTTCTTCACAAAATGTAATGTCACATCCGTCCACTCATTACCAATCTTTACCGGCAGTTCAAGTATCTGTGATGTTCCATCCCCGGCAGTAACCTGACGAGCCAGCAGCTGCATCGATTCGATCCGGTTGATCAATTGTTCTACCATTTTTTGTGGAGTACTTGGGGACATTTCACTGCTATTAACCACACCTGAACGAGCCAGACTATCAGCCCGCATTGCAGTTTCCCCATTTTCAGGCAGCAGATCAGTAACTTTCTCCTCAACAGTATCACGTTGATGCATCCCCGATTCAGTTGCAATAAGCAACGACTGTATTCCCGATTTTATTTCGTCTACATGCTCTCTGAATACTTCCAGCCCCGGAATAATTCTGCTGTACTGTCCCAGAAGATCCAGCACCGAGGAAATAACAGTAAGCTTCTGTGGTACCACTCCCGCTATCGGATCTTTCGGTTGAATTACCGTTTCAAGTGCAGTCATCAGAATAGACAAGCGCTCCCGCATCTGTATCGGTACAGAATTTAACAATTGTTGAGTCGGTGAGTCACCGGAACTTCGCAATAACATCTCAACACTGTCAACCGTTCCTGACAAAATATTCGCCAGTGCCAGCTCCTGAGGTTGCGTTACATTGCGAATATGCGCTAACTCCTGGCGTAACATGCTTTGAAAGGAGCGTACATTCTGCATAAAATCAGACACAGAATTGATACTGAATGTTCCTTTTACATCAGAACCAACTGAAACAACATTCTCATCACCCAATTGACTTCCCAATAAACGGTACAGTTCCGTTTTGACAGAGCCAGCAGGCATCGTCCCCTGAGCCATACGGGATTCTGTGATGATCCCCATTTTTTGCAATGTAGTTTCGATCATTGACAAAGCATCCTTATTCGTACCTGGGACAACTCCTACACCATTGAGATTAAGGCCAGGCATGACATTACATTTTTCCATCACATCAAGAACACCTATTAGCAGGTCTGTACCCTTGGTACCTGGAAGTCGTGAGGCAATAATTCCAGCCATATCCCTGTTCTGATTGAACAGATGCAGCCATTGCAACAGTTCATCTGAACTGTCCCTGCCAGACATGTTAACAAAAGTGCTTCCGGTATCTTTTATCGCACCGGCTAGCTGGGTGATAAATTCTTTATCAATACCACCATTGACAGTACAAAATTTTAAAAAAGTTTTCATAGGAATTTTCTGAAGCACATCGGGAGCAACAGAACAGATTAATGAGCGCATCTGATCTTCAAGTGCCTGAGAAGTCACGAGGAATGCTCCGGCAGAGCTGGTTCCATCATCAGCGATTCGCAACGAAAGCATCCCTTCACTTTCAATTATACTGGTGAAGAGCGCATCCCAGCTGCTCAGCTCTGTCTGATTTCCAAGGAAGCTCAAAATGGAACTCTTATCCTGAAACTGATAGATCCCATCAATAAAGTTCTGATCGGGAAAGGAGATCAGTCCGGGGCACATACTCATTAATGTAACCGGTGTTTTTACCTGTACTGTTGCAGTATTCAGCTGACTGATAAGACTCCTGATCCGGGCCTCGATATCTTTTAAATCACCACTCTTGCCATTTTCATTTAATAAATCAACTATTTGCTGCAGTTGCTCTGCCTGCTCTCCTGTGATCTGCTCTTTGATTCTTCCGGTGAGTTGTCTGAGTAATGCGGCTGATACTATCTCTTTTTGATCGCCTGTTTGAGATTCAATTTCTTCAAGTAGCGACTCGAGCGTCTTTATCAGAATTTTTACATCAGGGGAGTCCTGAAGTACCAGTTCATCACGAACCGTTTGAGCTACTACCTGCCCTTCGGCTGGTGAAACTTTTCTGGTCAAAAACACGGCCCCATCAGCAATTTCAAAATTAACTTCATCCCCATCTGAAAAAGTGTGCCCCCGAGCAATAATCGTATACTGTTCATTTTCGGTAATCAGTTTGAAAATATCCATCTGAGCGGTTAATGCAATTTTCCCACTCCCCTGCTGGTACACTACTTTGGGGTTTCCGATCGCTGCTACTGGCCGAGAAGTCGAGTTCTGGATCATATACATACATTTTACATTGAATTAATCATTTATGTCCATAACTCAAAAGGTTATTACCTGAACACGTCGGATCAATAAATAGTAATCGCGTCAAGAAATCAGCGAATGCAGGTATCAGATCCCCAAAAAATAGCCGAATACCCTTTTCCAATAGGTATATTTCTGCTATCCGGGTTCTGTTTGTGATGAAAACTGGTTGAACAACTGTCCTCACAGGAAGATCCAGGATTAAACTTAAAACCGCCTTAGATTGACGCGGATAACGCGTAATCTATTGTGCATAAAGGGTTTCAGTTCTTTCGGTCTTATCACCTGTAGATAAAACCTTCAAGAGCTTCAACCCTTTCTGCATCAATATCTTACGGTTCTCCACTGCCACCTACTGCGGTTTTTAGGTTCAAGTGAAATATAAGAAATCCTGCGATTTCCGTTGGCGAATTCACACGCCAATAGGTATGGGTTAACTAAAGTTGCGGCGGCCAGATACTCTTAGTGACCCATACCTTCTCGCCCGGCGACCCATAAAAATTTTAAATATTATAAAAAAGAGAAGCTAAATAACAAAGCAATCTGAATTAATAAACCCCAGTACCATTTACAAAAAGTTTCCCGATAAATGTCATAAAGAAACCAAATAATGGATCCAGAACATAGGAAATAGTTCTAATTTTAAGTATGCGTTCACTAACTATAAGGAAAATAAAACCTATCCCGATATAGCGGGAATAATAAAGGTATTTTGGGATTAATCTATTCGGAAGAAGGCCAATTAAAATCTTCGATCCATCAAGCGGCGCAAATGGGAGTAGGTTAAATAACGCAAGACTTGCGTTTACAAGAGCAAGCACGTATAACAAACTGTAAATTTCTCCTGCCATAGGTATGGGAAAAAAAACTAAAATTTTTGCTACAACAACTGTTACGGTTGCAACTAAAATATTCGAAACAGGACCTGCGAGACTTACAAGCATTATATCCCTTTTCGGATTTTTAAAATAACGTGGATCGACAGGAACTGGCTTTGCCCATCCAAATGGAATATAATGAGAAAGAAATGTTCCTATCATCATCAATGTTCCTAGAGGATCAAGGTGTTTAATAGGATTCATGGTCAACCGACCCATTCGCCTGGCTGTGTCATCACCACATTTATATGCAACCCACCCATGAGCATATTCGTGAATGGTTAATGAAAATAACAAAATTGGCAAAAATAGAATAATTTCGTAAATTAACTGTTGATCCACCAAATAACCCTGATATGTTGAATTTTAATTAATTAGAAGCGTTTTCAGTCCGGGCAATATTAATCTCCATCCCTGCCCGCTTCATCATTTCGGAGACTGTTACAATCTCATACCCCAGCACTCTTAACGAATCAATCATCGCACCAAGTTTCAAATGAACCTGATCTTCACGCTTTTTCCGTTCGGTACCAAGGTGCATTAATATAATTCCTCCGTTGATCCCATAGGGTTTCGTATTGGCCAGGGTAACTATTTTCGTAAAAACTTCTTCAGGTGTTTTAAAACCGGGAGTTTCACTGTCGGGGATCCAGTCGTTGGTATCAAACCCATCTCTCCATGATCGCCCTTGCCTCCAGCCAACATGCATATAGCCCGCATCACGTGCCCAGGAACACAACTGCTCATTGAATTCTCCGTATGGTGCACGCCACAGTGGTGCAAAATGGTGGCCGGTAACTGATACCAGTAGCTGATCGGCAGAGATAAGTTCTCTTTGAAGTACACTCTGAGAAAGCACACTCAGAGTTTTCTGAATTTTGTTTTCATTATAGGTCGTCAGATGCGGGTGGCTGCAGGTGTGATTACCCAGTTCGTGACCCTCTTCAATGAGCTTATTTACTACATCCGGATGTTTTTTGATAAAGTGTCCTGTCAAAAACATTGTTGATTTAACATTTCTTGAGTGGAGCGTATCTACGATCTCCATAGCCACATTTGCACTCGAACCGCCATCAAAGGTAAAACTAACTATCGGAAATTCTAACGGTCCATTATTGATACTGAAATTGTTACCCGGCAGAGGTGGCAACGGTTTAAAAACTGGCTTTGTCATTTTTGGACTGTTTTCAACTTTTGTCTGTTCGCTGACAGGAGCGATTGGTTCGAGTTTCGATTCCGGTTCAATAAAAGGGGGTTCAGATTCAAAATCATGTACTGAACTCAGCTGCGTCAGAAGCATCGAGCGATTATTCTGTAACGCTCTGTTTTCGATTTTGAGCAACTCATATTCTCTGAAAATCCATGCTGCAAAAGCAATAGCGCAGAATGTGAGTGTCACTGATGACCAGAGTATAAGATGTGTTTTTGAAAACCGGTCAGGTTGTGGATCTTTTAACATACAATGATTGTACATTTATTCGTAAAAATGTTCAGTAAATAATAAAATCAATTATCTACCTTGATACAAGTGTGTACCCAAATAATATTTTACTTAATATGGTCTTTCAAAAACTATTTACAACGAAATGGATTGTCCATGAACGATTTTATTGAAGGCATCTATAATTATTGTGATCGCTGGTGTGAACGTTGTACATTAGCTTCTCGCTGCAGTTCGTTTGCAATAGAGAAAAAGCTGGAAGATATTAAAAAAAGTGGTGGGACAATCAATAGAAATACATTCTGGGAAATATTTGATTCTCTTTATGAGGGCGCATTCAAAAATCTGAGTGATTTTACGGGTGATGATCATCTTGAACCTGATACTTTTGAGGAAATCGAGTATGATTCAGATTTAGAACTCTTTGAAGATGAGACATGGAAAAAAGTTGAGGAAAACGAGTTAGTTGAAAGTGCGAGATTCTATGCAACAGAGGTTGCTCAGTGGATGAAAATCTACGAAAATGATATTGTATCAAACATCAGTGAGCCCAATGTATCTGCAAGCCGAAATAAAGATCTGGTGCTGAATTCCATTGAAGTGATCATGTGGTACTCATTTTTTATTGCAGCCAAATTGCACAGGGCATTACGTCATGAAGATGATAACGATGAATTTTTAGAGCTTCCGGTTGATTCAGATGAAAATGGTTCCGCAAAGATTGCATTAATTGCGATCAATCGCTCAATTTCTGCCTGGAGTATTGTTCGGTCAGCATACAAAACAGATTCGAATGCAACTGCAGGATTTATGGGGAGGTTGATTGCGATCCGTCGGGTTGTCGAACAGGCATTTCCTCATGCACAGGAGTTTGTGCGTCCTGGTTTTGATACAGAGTAAATCACTTCCTCAAATACAAGACCCCAAGCGAATCAAAATATGCCTTAATCGCAGCACGATAGTTTCCAGGAAATTTACTCTCAAGCGCACGTCTTCGCATCGAATAAAATGCATCCGGATTACCTTTTGTATCTGAGAGCGCAGTTCCAGGTTTATCATCTGAGAACAGCTCTTTTGCAGATTTCGATTTTCTCTCCTCTTTTCCCTCATCCTGACGGTGCATTGAGAGTGTAGCCTGAAGCATTCTTGAGAGGAAACGATCCTGGCGATCGCGAATATCGGCAGTTGGAGGATTGCGCAGACGTTCGGCAAGGTTTCTCGCTTCTTTTTCCAGTTCTTCCATCCGTTTACTCATACCAGAACCTTCACCGGATTTATCTCCACCGAACTTTTTAGCAAGTTCATCGAGTTGATCCGCAAGAGCACGCTGCGCATTTTCCGCTTCCTGACGCGCTTTTGCCTGCGATTCACTCATACTACCCGGTTTATTTCCATTACCGTTTTTACACTCCCCTTCACCAGGTTTGCTTCCGGACATCATGGAGCGCAGCAGTTGAGAAACAGCACTGTTGATAGCACCCTGCTTACCTGACAATTTCTGAAGCTGGTCCATCAGCCCGCTCATGCTCGAACTTGATGAACTATTGTTCTGACTGTTCATCTGTTCAAGAATGGAAACTACCGCATCAGCAACCTGACGCAACGCCTGTTCTTCAGAGAGCATCCCGAAGAGCGCATCAGGGCCTCCTGTTGCCTGAAGAGCATCGTTTGCATCACGATATAATAAGCGGAACTGATTTCGAAGTAACATTTGTAACTGCGGTGGAACAGATGGCAATGTGTCAATCTTTGTCTGAGCATTATGCATTGCCTGGATCAGTGCCTGATGTGCCAGTGCTATCTGTTTGTCATCTGTGGATTGCAGTTCAGCAACAATCTGCCCATTCCAGTCGATCAGAGCAAACAGGTCGGTTGCAAGTGAAAGCAGTGTGGCGCGAAGTTTCTGCATCTGCTTCATCTTTTCGGATGCCATATTCTGTCGTAGTTTACCGCCAAGATCCATCAACGAGCTGCTCATTTCGGACATCTGCTGGTTATCAGGCTTTCCATTTGAGCTGCTCATTGATGATTGCATCTGCTGGTTATTTTTTTTGATCTGATCTAAGGTGTTTACAATCTGCTGATTACCTATCATTTTTTCTGAAACCGTATCTGCAAATTTCTCAATCCGCTCGTTAAGCGATTTTTGCTTCTCTTTATAATCTGGTGAGCCACCTTGCTCTTTAAGGTCAAGCTGCTCTTTAGCAAGTTTTTCAGCCTGCGTGGCCATCATCGCAAGTTCCTGATCTTTTTTGAGAAGTTCAAGAAATTTCATCGTATTATCAAGACGACTTTCGAGCTCCGGTAGCATCTCCTGGGTTTTCTGTATCGCTTCTTTCATATCATTCATCGAAAACGGCTGCTCTTCACGGGGCAGATTCAGAAGACTGTCGCCATATTGAGCGATCAGATCTTTCAGGGTTTTTTCAATATCTTGCATTTTTTTAAGGATGTCGTCATTCAGGACATTTTCTTCACGGAGTTTAGCAATATTCTCCTGAAGTGCATCGAGTGCTTTCTGAAGAGTATCGGCTTGCGATTCAAACTCCTTTTTTATATCCTCCATAACCTGTTTCTGTTCCCAGGAAGCTTCTTTATCGCCACTGCTGTTTTTGGAGAGTTTTTTCAACTTTTCCTTCATGTCAGTCTGTTTACCATGAACTTCAGAAATTTTCTCTGACACGTACTCTCCATTTTCTGAAACATTCTGATGGATCTCTTCGAAGCCCGGCACTCGAAATGTAAACGTGTCACTGTATGCAATCTGAACACGATCAGGACGGGTATCCTGAACACGTACCCAGTAGTAAACAGTGTCCCCGGGATACAGCGACTGATCTCTCAGGTTCCAACGGTATTCGATATTACAGGAGGGGTTCTGCGATGATAACGGGAGTTTCTTTTCCGAAAGCTCGTTGCTTCCACTTCGATACCACTGGCAGTAAAGTGCACGAATACCAAAATCATCAACTGCATCAACCCAGAGTGTCTCGACCTGCTCGACATTAAGTACTTTATTCCGGCCCGGTCGTGTGATCTGGACAAAAGGTGATTCATCAGGTTGCATGGTGATATGGAATGATGGAAGTGAATCATTGGGGACATTGAAACTGTTTCTGAGAGCAAATGAATAGGTTAAATTATCAAGTAACTTTAGTGAAATCGAAGCGGTATCATTTTTGAGGGTCATATTCAAAGAATCAGTTCCTACAAGCATCTTTGCGCTTGAGAGCCCTGAAGATAGTACTGATATATTTAAATCAGATCCTGCAGGAATAGACAAATCACCCCATTCATCATTGAACTGAAGTTTCTCCAGATGCATATAAGGGGGAGGTGTTGCTGAAATTGACAATCCCATAATCATTGGAGGAGGGACTACCTCAACAGAATCTACATCACTGCCAGTACCACCATAGCTGAATTGATAATATACCGACTTGTCAATGTGATTTATTGTATAGCTGAAAACGCTGGCACTATCGGGACGCAGGAGCACACTGTTTCGTTTTTGATGATTTTCGTCAAATATGGTAAGTCTTGATGATGGAAGCGGAACCCCTGATGGTACAAGTTTCAAAGTAAGGGAACTTCCAAGTGGCACACGGAGTGTACCTGGCTGAATAGTAAAGTCGCTATTTTTCACGATTGTGAGAGGAAGATTCCAATACGAAGGAAGAGATGGCTGCAAAAAAAATATTGACAACACCAACAGAATCGTACTTACCGCAAATGTAATCTTTGGAACAATCGATAAATCAGGAAGAGCATTTTTTCGTGAAATAGAGGCAGTTTGAGCGACAGCAGCTTTAAATGTCTCTGAAGTAAAGCTATTGGCCTGATCAGCTGATTCATATTCAATGGCAATAGTTAACAGAGAGTGCGATGCACCAATGCGACTCTCGATAATTTTTGCAACGTCACGAAGTTTTACAGGATGAATTACCATCAGATTTAGCGATTTCCATAACAACAATAATACAGTAACTATTATGGAAATGTCCCAGACTGGAGGGAGAATAATCCAGGGAAAAAGCACAAAGAGAACAGAGAGAAAGGAGGAAAAAAAGAAAAGGGCACTGAAATAAATACATAGCTCATTAACAAGTAATTGAAATGTCCGCTTAATTCTGAATGAGTTCAGAAATTTTTTAAGGGTAATCAGGTCGTTGTTCATGGATTAAAATACCAGTAGATAATGTTGATCCCCATTTTAAGTGCCAGTTCGTGAAGAACCTCGCCATCATTGTGGATATGCAGATCCTCCATACCATCACCGATATCGGAACTATAGGTGTAATAAATCAGCATTCTTTTTTCAAAAAAGACCCCATACCCCTGCGCCGGAGCTCCATCATGCTCATGAATTTTAGGAAGGCCTTTCAGTTTGTAAAAGCTCCGGTAGATTGGATGTGTTGAAGGGATTGGTTGAAGAGGATTCTGGGGGAACAATGATGCAATCTCTTCCCTGAACGATTTATCCAGCCCATAATTATCATCTGCCCAGAGAAATCCTCCACCTATCAGATAACGGCGTAATCGAAGCCGTTCCTGATCAGATAATCTGAAATCGCCATGCCCGGTAATGTAAACAAACGGCAGCGTAAACAGGCGGTCATCACTTATCTCAACTGTAGCGACAGAATCGCAAATGGGAATTGTGGTCCGTGCTTTGATTTCACGTACAAGATTTGGGAGTGATGAAGGATTCGCATACCAGTCGCCCCCGCCGTTGTATTTCAAACGGGCTATGGTAAAAGAACACTCCTGAGCAGAAATGTTAAAATATAGAAGTAATAATGGCAGAATTACAGCAAAAAGGTACTTATTCTTTGACAAATTATTTAGTTTTAAAAAACCAGCAGTCACTTTTTTACCTGCATAAAGTATCAATTCATTAATATAACTATAAGAAGATAAATATAGTTCCTGATCCTGAACGCGTGGACCTCAAATCAATCATGGAATCAGCGGAAGTACTCTATTTAAAAATATAAGTATTCACCTGGGTGTGAGAATACTCAGCGATTCGCATATCGCTTCACCCCCTCAATCCCCCTCTCCATAGGTAATGGAGAGGGGGAAGAAAAAATTGCAGTTTCTTACCCCCTTTTCTCCATGAGCGGAGAGAGGGCTGGGAAGAGAGGCGATTGCGTATTCTACGAAATAGAGATCATTGGTCAATGATGCTTCTTACACCAATCAAGTGTATACCCCATATTAGAAAAAACTATAAGGCTATATAAATAAGTTGTAATCAATTTATCGATTCAAAAGTAATTATACATTATTATAAATGTATACATCATTTTTTTGAAAGATTTGTATGAAGCAATCAATAATAGGAAATATTTCAGCAATTACGATAAAATGTCTGGTTCTATGTGCGCAGTCGTTATATGCACAACCATCATACGATAACTATAATCTCGTCTGGTCTGATGAATTTAACGGGACCGGATTGCCATCACCCGCTAACTGGGACTATGAAGTTGGCTATGTGCGCAATAAGGAACTTCAGTACTACACAAAACAACGACAGGAAAACGTTCGCCAGGAGGATAGTAACCTTATTATTGAAGCCAGGCGGGATAACTGGCAGGGGAATGAGTATACGGCTGGAAGTCTTTTCTCCCGTGGTAAGAGGGAGTTCCAGTATGGGATATTTGAGATACGGGCTAAAATCGATATACGAAAAGGATCGTGGCCGGCATTCTGGATACTTGGAGTAAGCGGTGAGTGGCCAGGCAATGGTGAAGTGGATATTATGGAATATTATGCAGGCTTTCTCCATGCAAATGTAGCGTGGGCGACATCAACACGATGGCAGGCGTACTGGAGTTCAAAAACAAAACCGGTTGATGATGCTTTTGCAAAGGAGTACCACATCTGGAGGATGCATTGGACAAAAGACAAAATTGATCTCTATGTGGATAATTTTCTTCAGAACTCAACAAGCTTAACCACTACAATAAACGATAGTGACAAAAAAAACCCATTCCACCAGAAAGCCTATATCATGATAAATCAGGCAATCGGGTCTAATGGAGGAGATCCATCACAAACGACCTTTCCGATTCGTTATTACATCGATTATATCAGAGTTTATCAGTTTACTCCAACAATCACTATGGAACCGGCTTCCAGATATGTTCCACAAAAAAGCAATATGACATTAATGTTTTACAGTCTTGATGGAAAACTTGTAAGTAAAGAGATTATTTCAAATCATCGAGGGATTAGTTTATATAACGGATTGAACAACTGCACTGGATGGAATTCGCTAGCAAAAGGTGCATATATCATGAATACTCAACTATCAGAAAAAAAACAGATAAACGAGAAGGTAAGTAGTAGGTAGCATTGAGAAAACTGGACTTGTTATGGAAAAATTAGTATAGCAGCTTACTTTTTCAACCAGAAAAACACGAAATACACTATAAATAGGGAATAATGCAAAATATTCTATTCAACCTAAAAACCGCAGTAGCTTGACGTGGATAACGCGTAATCTATTGCGCATAAAGGTTTTCAGTCCTTTCTGCATCAATATCTTACGGTTCTCCATCGTCACCTATTGCGGTTTTTAGGTTCAATTCTTAATTGCGAAAATTAAGAATAAAGTGTTTTCTGGCTGAGACACTCCCTCGGCAGTCCCGGTTGAACCAAGGTTGCGTCTTGCGACAAACCTTTCGGACCGGGTACTGTGAAAATCCCAGAATAGTCTTATCTTATAAAAAAAATTTTGCTGTCACTGAAAAGTATACTTTTCAATATTAAACAATATTTCAGATAACGACTCATGCATTCTGGTAATTTTTTCTTTTTTCGCATGTGAATCAGCAATTGGTATAAACTTTCCAAAAATTGGTACCTGACTAAGTATTGCTTCAAAAAATGGGTGACGATTATCAGATAAATCGTTTTTTTCAAATATGTTCAGGTTAACGATTGTTTCAATTAATTCTTTATCAATTCTTTGTGAATTCATCAGTCGGTGAAGAAATAATCCATACTCACGCATAATCATTTCAAACTCAGTTTCGAAAGAATTTGAATTGAGTAAACGTTTTGAATAATTAACTAAAAACACTAAATATTTTATAACCAGATTTTTATCTAAGTTTTTTGTAATCATCAGGAACTCTCTTTAGTGTCATGAAAATAATCGTGAAAAAAAATCGATAACGATTCATGTATTTTTAATTTATAAAGTATTTCATCCGATTAATATAATCTAATCATGATTAATCATAAGAGTAATTTGAAATTTTTCTGTTTTAAAAACTACGGAGTTATAATTTTTTTTGAGGGATGGATAGCTCGGCTACATTTCTGCAGCCGTAGCAAAGTAAACGGGTTAAATTTAATTTCCGATTCTTGAAATATCTTTAATTTTTTGCGGGCAGGGAACTTTCGCATACATGACACTTGGATTGTCAGCCATATTAAACCAATTTACAAACCAGTTGCATCCGCGCATTAAATCAGGTCTGTTTCCAAAAGCTTTTTCACACATACCAGTTATACAACTTTTGTTTGGGCCGCATGTAGCCATAAATCCACCATATTGCTGACCAAGTGGAGCATTGTTCCACTGACGAGAGCATCCGTTCATAGCGCCTACCCCACCACCGGGAATAAGAAGGTCAAATGCATTTGCACCACCATCACCAATATTGATGACCTGAACAATCATCTGTTTACCACTTGCAGACCCCTGGAAATCCAGCTGGAAACAATCTCCACATTGAGTACCACTGTTATTAAATGCAGCCCATCCATAGGAAACTTTACTATTGATTTCAATTGGTGCATAGTCCATACATTGGAAAGCAGGTCCGCCTTCACAGCCACTTTTTGCATTTTTGTCGGATATTGCATTGCCGTTGATATCACACATTTTCATATCTGAATGCCATCCGCAATGTGGTTTACAACAATCCCAGTAACGCGTTGTCTTTGCATATTTACCGTTTGTAACCGGAGGAAGCCCCTGATCATTGGATTGATTTGGTTTTATGGTGATTGTACCCAGATCTGTATTATATGAACGGACTGCAATTCTCATTGTTTGAAAATTATTTTTTACAATTTCAAGGCTATCAATTGACGATGAGGTAGTGATATCAGCCTGCTTGTAGAAGGGCTGTTCATAATAAAGCTCAGGGATCATCAGAGAATATTTCTGATTGTGTACGTTCATGACACTGAAAATTCCCGAATTTGCTCCAACACGTATTTTTATGAGATAAACTGCTGCTGGAAGTCCATTAGGGAGAATTCGGCATTCTGTACTGCTTTTATTTGAGACGTTTTTTTGTAAAGAACTGATTTTCAATCCTTTAAGGTCAAATACATCAACCTGCACTAAACTCTGGTCTCTTGTCAGATTTAAAGAAAGTACACCGTTTTGAAAAGTGATCATATCGTTGACAAGGCCAGAAGAGATCATTCTGCTCAGTGGCATTTGAATGGTGAATTTTCCTTCCCAGTCGGTAGTCTGTGATCTGTTTGCCTTAACGAGTCTGACTTGTGCACCCTGTACAGCCTGATTGTTATTATCGACAACTTTTCCTTTAAGTTCAGTATTCTGGCTGAAACCAGCAGATACAAAGAAGACTGTAGAAAGTGTCAGGAAATTGAAAACCTTTTTTAACATCGTTGTTGTGACCCCCGAATTTAAACGCATAAATATAAAGTAATTGTATCAAGCATGCAGGGTATAATAAATGGCAAGCACCTGATATGGCTGATTAGTACAAAGGGCCTTCTACCGGGTTTTTACTATTTTTCTAACATTTTAAACAGGTGATGTAGTTCTTGTAATAGACATTTTTTTTTATACCAACTTATTGCTTCCTTTCACGTATAAATAGTATTTGTCGCAGAACTGGAATATGGAGTCGAGAAAAGCGAAAAAAGGGATCAAAATAAAATTGCGTTAACTGAATTTTTTGCTCCTTTGGATATTGTTACATTTGATGAGTCTGCTGCAATTGAATTTGGAAAAATAAAAGCTTTTTTTGAAAAGAGAGGCACTTTAATTGGTGAGTATGATCTGTTGATCGCGGCTCATGCACGAGTCCTTAACTTGATTTTAGTGACAAACAATATTAAAGAGTTTAAAAGCGTGCCAGAGTTAAAATTAGAGAACTGGGCTTGAATTTACATTTTTTCCAATTCATTTGGCTCAACATACCATTCCGGGCGATGATCCCAGTAAATTATTCCCTGCGGTTTAATCCCAGGATTGTCATCGAGTGATCCTGCAGGAATTACGATCCCGGTGTTATCTCTTAACTCATAAGGAACCGGCGAACCACATGTTTTACAGAAGCCGTGTGCAAATCGTTTAGCTTCAGGCAGATCGAATCTGGTAACATTAGTTTCTCCCGCAATCCATTTCAATTGATTATGATTAACAAAGCAGTTTGCAACCTGCGCTCCACCTGATACTTTCTGACAACGTGGACAGAAACAGTATTTGAAAGTCTCAATTGGTCCGGTAACTTCATATTTAATCATTCCGCATAAGCAGCTTCCGTGATAGATTGCCATTGTATCTCCTTCTGTAATTTATTGCAGTAGTCTGTAAGGGGTGAAAAGTGTAATATATGACTAGTTTACATTGAAATGCAAGGGAGAAGGGGGATGCGAACAGGTCCATAAGAATTAAAAGACAAAGGGACACTGAGAAAACCGGACTGTGGGATCAGGAATGAATAAAATGAAAAAATTAGAGAAATAATATCGAATAACGGATTTCAAATTACGAATATCGAAGTAAAAAAAAATAAGAGACTTTGCTTACCGCAAAAAATATTGAATCACCCACCGTTGTATTGTACCATTAACACACTGAATTCTGGTAATTTGAATGATAACCTTGTATATTATGTACATATTACAAACTCCTTTTTTGTTAAACTATCCATGCATGCAATCGATCTGAATAAAGTTTCGAAGTGGTACCGGAAAGATTTCTGGGTTCCCCGGAGCTGTGCGGTTTCGGATGTCTCTTTTTCTGTTAAGCAGGGATGCGTTACAGGGTTTGTTGGTCCCAATGGTGCCGGAAAAACTACATCAATAAAGATGATTATGGGCTTGGTGTTTCCAGATTCCGGATCAATCTCCCTTTATGGTGAAAAAACGGATAATCCACATTCCCGAAAAGGAGTTGCCTACCTTTCCGAGCAGCCATATTTTTATGGTCATCTCACCGTTGAAGAGTCACTTCGTTTCGCGGCTGAACTGCTTAAACTTCCTAAAAACACCATAGATTCAGAAATTACCAGGGTCCTCTCAAGTGTTGAACTTGTTGAAAAAAACAGATCAAAGGTAAAAAGCTTCTCAAAAGGGATGCAGCAACGGCTTAATATGGCGCAGGCGCTTCTGGGAAAACCACATACGATGATCCTTGATGAGCCTATGAGTGGAATGGATCCTCCGGGTCGAAGATTATTTCGACAGTTGTTCAAATCGCTGGCGAACAGCGGAACAACCATTTTTTTCAGTACACATGTGCTTGATGACATTGAAGCGGTGTGTGATGAGGTTATCGTCCTTTCAAAGGGTAAACTTCATTATAACGGAAGAGTTGATGCTCTTCTCGAAAAGGGGTATCAGGGAAAGGAGATAGCTATTTCTGGTGGTACCAAGGAGTTACGTGAGCAGTTGGTGAGTGCTGGATGTTCACTAACTGAGCATGAAGATGGTCAGACCACCATTTTTGTCCGTTCCGGAATTGATCCATTGGCTATTCAGGCTTTAGTTCAAAGCTACAGTGGCGTAGTGTACCACTCTGTAGCAGATAAACGAATGTCTCTTGAAGATCTTCTGTACAAAAATACCACTGCACAGGAATAATACTATGCAGGTTACTATTGCAATTGCGTTGAATACCTTCAGGGAAACAATCAGAAACAGTGTTCTTTACAATATATTATTGGTTGCTGTGGCAGCACTGGCGATAATTCTGACATTTGGCGATCTCTCTCCTTTTTCCCGTGCCCAGGTACTTACCGATTTTGGCCTTGCATCCATGTCGATTACCGGACTTTTACTTGCGGTTTTTATTGGTGTAGCGATGCTTGGCGGAGAGATTTCATCAAAGACGGTCTACACTGTTCTTACAAAACAGGTATCACGAGAATCGTTTATCGTGGGTAAATTTCTTGGGCTTTTATGGGTATTACTTTTAAATTTTTCTCTGATTGCGGTTCTCTTTTTTATTTTTATCAAATTTTTAGGTGTAAATCCTTCATTTACGCTGTTCATGGCTGTAGCACTTCTTGCCGTGGAGATGTCACTTATCATTTCAGCATCAATACTGTTCTCAAGTTTTACGACACCAACTCTTGCTGCAATCTTTACAATAGGGTTTTATATAGCCGGCCATCTCAATAATCTGGTGGGGATTGGAGCTGAGCAACAGAAAAGTGTTGTCTGGAAAACGATCCTTAATGTTCTCTATCACACGATTCCCGATCTTGAACATTTTAATGTCCGCACCCGCCTGATTTACGATCTGCCTGTTCCTGATGGGTATATTTTTCAGACTATCTTGTACGGTGTAGGTTACACGATTTTTTTGCTGTTGTTATCGATGCTCGTTTTTTCGCGCAAAGATCTATGAGAAAAAAAGGTATTATATTACTTGCAACTCTTGTAGCAATCTGCTGCTGTATGGCGCTTCAAAGATCAATTGTAAGCAGATACGGTACTACCATGTCTGAAGAAAGTATGACCTATCTTCCATCAAACGATAAAATTAAACCGTTTCTTCTTGGGTATGAAACATCATTTGCAAATTACCTCTGGATTCGCACTATACTTTATTTCGGACACCATTATCAGGGTGATCACAATTTCCGATGGCTTGACAATATGGTTGATATTATTTCTAAGCTTAATCCCTATTTTTATCCGGTATATGAATTCAGCGGCCTGATACTTCCTGAGATGACCGGTAATATTGATCTGGCAAGAATAATGCTGGAACGAGGTATTTTTTACATGGGGGACAGGAAATGGAATCCGGCATTTTACCTGGGCATGATCTACTTCAAATATTACAACGATAAAATTACAGCAGCACAATATTTTACGATAGCACTTAATGCTAAAAATGCGCCTTCCGAAAAGCTGCTTCGTCTGGCAAATTCGTTTCTGATGCAGGTGGACAATAAAAATCAGAGTCTGGCAATGGCTGCATTTCTATATGAAACCAGCGAAAACCCAGAAGTTAAAAAGTACCTTGCTGAAAATTTCAAAAAATTGTATGATCAGAAAGAGTATACAACTGACAGGTAACGTTCCATGGATCAACTCACAGATCTGAGATTAAACGTGATACCAGACTTAGCCTCAGGATACCATCCCCTCAAAATCAAGGAATAAAACGATGCAAAAGTTGGAATATCAATTTATTATCGCTGAGAAGTATGGAAAAGGTATATTTGGACATGTACTGCCTAAAGAGGCATCATGGAAGGTTCATTACGTTAATGGGGAGAGTTTTCCGAATTGGACCGACACGACGCTTTATAACTATCTAAATAAAATTGGAGAACAGGGGTGGGAAGTGGTGAGCACATCAACACATACAATAATAAGGACTGGCTCACTTCCGGTCGAGCATATGAATGTAGTTGCCAAACGTGCGCGTGAGTGATTTAAAAAAAATACAATTTAATCGATTTAATTCTTGATATTTGTGTTTCAGGTCGATATACTTTTTTATAGATTCAGTTCCTCTTAAAAGAACACTTACCGATTGAGTGTTCAGGAAAGGAGTTCGATGAAACAATATACGTTATCTCTTTTTTAATGGTAAGTGTTACAAAATCGGAAAAATGAAACAGAAAACAAATTTTAATCGGAGGTTCTTTATGGTACGCAATTCAAAAGGTTTTACACTGATCGAACTCATGGTTGTTATTCTCATTATCGGTATTCTTGCTGCTCTGGCTATTCCTAAATTTACAAATGCATCTGCAAAAGCTAAAATCAGTGAAGTTCCTACTGTGATGGGTTCATACGAGAATGCGCAACTTGCCCGACTTGCAGAAACCGGCGCTACCGGTGCTTTAACGGATCTTGTTTTTGACGCACCAACTGGCTCAAAATGGTTTAATTATACCTCACCCAGTAATGGCAGTTATCAGGGTCAAGCAAGAAGTGCTATAGGTGATTTCCCTGCCAGTGGAATAATAAATACTACGGTTGATAATGGTGGTAATATCTCTCATGGTACAAGTGCCACATCAGCAGTTAACAAGCTTCTTCCAAATTATCTCTAATAAGGAAGTTGTGCAAGCAGCTATAAAAAGCAAATATGGCATCCCGATACTCATTCGGGAAGGTGAAGATTCGGAGGGAGCGATCCCTCCTTTTTTAATTTCGGAATCGAATACATCCGAAATGGAGAATTTGAAATCAGGAAAATGCTATCAGCAGGTTATCCCTGTATAACCTGTCAGTCTGATCTGCTGCAAAACACTTTCACTTCGGGTGAATGCTCGAATTAATTCAACAAATATAAAGATACCGTTGAATAAAGGATAGAAAATAATTTTGACAAGAGATAGTTACTTAATAGATGGACAAAAGCTTTTATGGCATCCCGAGCGCATGTCAGAATGGGACAAAAACCGTGTAATCGCACCTATTTATATAGAACTCAGTCCGGTATCTTATTGTAATCACAATTGTAGTTTTTGTGGTATTGATTTCTTAAAAAGAGGGCACGTCAATCTTGATCCAAAAGTTTTTATTCCAGCAATCCGTGAATTTGGAAAGAATGGCATTAAGAGTATGATGATTGCCGGAGAAGGGGAACCACTGTTACATCCGGAAATAGATACAATTATTAAAGAAACTGTAGAAGCTAAAATTGATGTAGGATTAACAACTAATGGCAATCCAAAGGATCCAAATCTATTCGAAACAATTTTACCCAAATTAACCTGGATAAAATTTAGTGTGGATGCCGGATCAAATAATACGTATAGTAAAATTCATGGAGTGAAGCCACAAATCTTTGACCAGGTAATTGAAAATATCAAACAGGTAATTTCCCTCAAGAATGCGAAAAACCTTTCAGTTACTATTGGTATTCAAATACTTTTGATAGATGAAAATATCAATGATTTAGATACCGCACTGGAACTCTTTACACAATTGAAATTGGATTATATCGTCCTGAAATCCTATTCACTGCATCCTCAAATGATAAAAAAACATGATGTTGTGTACTCAAATAACCTTTTAACTCAAATTGAAGAAATAATTTCTAAGTTCAAGGCTTCGAAAGTCCCGATCATTTTCCGCAAAAAGTCATTTAATACCTATACTACACAAGAAATATCTTATCAAAATTGTTTAGCATTACCTTTTTGGGGATACATTGCTTCAAATGGCGATTTTTATACTTGTAGTGTTCATGTAGGGGATGATACATTTAAAGCAGGGAACATTTATCGTGATTCAGTAGAATCTATTCTTTTTGGAGAAAAACGCAAAAAATCTATTTCATTTGGAGAATATGAACTAAATACCAGAGAAAAATGTAGAATTAATTGTCGTATGGCAAGAATTAATGAATTTTTACAATTATACAATAACAAGCCGCAACATATAAATTTTATATAAAATGCAAAAAATTCTAATTATAAAACTTGGATATTCAGAGACACTTGATCAGGAAATTGGGTCAACTCCCAGTTGGGGAGATGTTTTAAGGACAACTCCTATTCTTTATGCAGTTAAAGAAAAATTTCCGGACGGGAAGATCACTTGGTTAACAGATAAAAATGTTAAAGATATCTTAACAGGAAATAGTTTTATAGATAGATTGCTGGTTTGGGATCAATTTATTGGATTCCAGCTACTTAGAGAAAGATTTGATGTCGTTATTAATTTGGAAAAAATACCAGGGATCTGTGCTTTAGTGGATATGATAGATGCGTGGACAAAGTATGGATTCCGTTTCCACGCAGACAAAGGTACCTATTCTGCCTATGAAAAAGGGTTGTCCTTTCTTGATTACCTTCAAGACAAAAAATCAAACAAAGATATCTGGCAGAAAGTATTGATCGAAATGCTTGGAGTGAAATGGAATGAGCAAGAGTATGTTTTAGGATATACTCCTCAATCCGGATTAAAATATGACATCGGGCTTAATTATCTTGTAGGATCAAAATGGCCCAACAAATCTATTCCGAAAGAAATCTGGGATCAGATAGCACAACAATTAGTAAGTGCTGATTATAAAATTTCCTGGCAGGAAGGACATGATAATATTTTCGAATACATCGATTGGATTAATTCATGCCGGATTATTATTTCTCAGGATAGCTTAGGGCTTCATCTTGCAATTGCTCTCAAAAAAACGTTAATTGGAATCTTTGGACCAACCGATTCACATGAAATCCATTTATATAACTATAAAAAATGTTCTATAGTCAAGCCAAAGATTAATTGTCCTCATATGCCTTGTTACAGAACCAAATGTTTACTCAACAATCCTTGTTTAACACACATCACTGTTGATGATATTTTAAACGCTGTAAGGGAAATTACAACATAAACAGTATCGGTAATCTGATTGTGAACATAAACGTTAAAGCAGATTTTATACGTAAAGAGATTGTAAGGATTGCAATAAAAAATGGCGCTGGTCATATTGCTCCCTCATTATCCAGCGTTGATATTCTCACTGCATTGTACTACAAAGTAATGAAACGAAATGAAAACCCACTATGGCAAGAGAGAGATCGTCTCATTTTTTCTAAAGCTCATGGCTGCTATGGGCTTTATGCTATCCTGGCAGATATAGGGTTTTTAGACAAATCTGAATGGGAGATGTTTTATAAAGGTAGTTCTCTTTCCGGGTGTGTTGAAAGAGATGTTGAAAAAGGTCTCGAGGCGAGTTGCGGTTCTCTGGGGCATGGTCTTCCTATAGCAACAGGTCTTGCATTCAGTGCTAAATTGCAGAATTTCCACTGGAGGACATATTGTGTTGTTGGCGATGGGGAAATGCAGGAAGGGACTGTCTGGGAAGCAATCCAGTTTGCTGTAAAATATAAATTGAATAATTTAACAATAATTATTGATAACAATGGTTTACAGGCTATGGATTTTCTTAAGAATATACTTACGCCATCAAATGTTGATGATGATTTGAAAAAAAAATGCAGTGCTTTCGGTTGTATAGTTACAAGTTGCTATGGACATGATGCTGAAAAATTGAGCAAAACTTTAAATGAAACCATTTCAAAGGCTGAAAATAGTCCTCAAGTTATTATTGCAGAGACAATAAAGGGATATGGCCTTTATTGTATGGAGAATATTCCAAAGTTTCATTTCCGCATTCCTACTGAAAGTGAATTAGCACAAGGAGTGAGATATGGATAGTAACGATGGAATATTCCGGAAATCGATAATCAACGAGCTTCTTGTGCATGCCAAAAAGGATGATAGAATAATCCTTCTGGTTTCTGATATGGGTTTTGGCGTTATTGATACATTTCGAAAAGAACTGCCAGATCGTGTTTACAATACAGGAATAATGGAACAGGGAACAGTGGGTATTGCTGCCGGTATGGCAATGACAGGACTGATTCCGGTTGTGTATAGCATAGTTAATTTTTTAGCATTCAGAGCAATAGAGCAAATCCGTAATGATGTTGTATATCAAAAATTAAATGTTAAATTTATTGCTACTGGTGTGAATGATTACTTTAAATTTCTTGGTCCATCACACTGCTGCGGTCAGGATGATAAAAAGATAATGGATATAATTGGATTGGAAACATTTGATGCTTATCATCATAATCTGAATAGTTTTTCAGAACTGGTTAACAAATGGATTACAAGCTCACATGCCGGATATATCAGGGTATAACTAATAAAGTAGCAAAATGAAAAAAATTATTCTAGACGGTCACAAACTTCAATGGCATCGGGATAGATTAGAAGCATGGTTGAGAGGCGACCATATAGCGCCTGTTACAATAGATTGTGCACTTACAAGAAAATGCACTTATCGATGTACATATTGTTATGGACAATTACAGGCAAATGACGAAAAAAAAATGACAAGGGACGTCATTCTGCGGTTTCTTGATGATGCTGCAGAAATCGGTGTGAAAGCAATCAGTTTTGTCAGTGATGGTGAAAGTACCTGTAACCCTCATTTGTACGAAGCAATTAAACATGGAAAAAGTGTTGGCCTTGATATCGCGCTTGGAACAAACGGTTATCTGCTTGATGCAGATCAACTTGAAGAAATTTTGCCAAAAATGACCTATTTGAGATTCAACATATCAGCCGCAACACCTCAGAGGTATGCAGAAATTCATGGTTGCAAAATATCATGTTTTGATAGAGTTATGGATACCATCAGGAAAGCGGTAGCGATTAAGAGAAAGGCGTGTCTTGATGTTACTATTGGTCTTCAGATGGTATTGCTTCCCGAATTCAGCGACCAGATTATCCCCCTAACTCAACTTGGTAAAACTCTCGGTGTGGATTATCTTGTAATAAAACACTGCAGTGATGATGAGAACAGTTCACTTGGTGTGGATTATTCAAAGTACAACGAATTAACAGACATACTTACTGAGGCAGAAAGTCACTCAACTGAAGACTACTTAGTTAAGGTGAAATGGTCGAAAATATTGAGTGAGGGGAAAAGAAAATATTCGAGATGTTTTGGACCACCATTTATAATGCAGTTTTCAGGATCTGGACTTGTAGCACCCTGTGGAATGCTCTTTAATTCCAAATATTCCAAATACCATATTGGTAACATCTGCGATACATCATTTAAGGAAATCTGGAAAAGTGATCGTTATCGTGAAGTACTCCAGCTTATCGCTTCAAACCAGTTTAATACGCATACAATGTGCGGCTCTCTTTGTCTTCAGCATAAAGTCAATGAATTTTTGTGGGACTTAAAAAATGGAGACGTCAAAATTACAGAACCGGAAGGAATGCCACCCGAACATCTGAACTTTATATAACAAGAATTTCTTAATAAAATATTGTATTACCAGAAAGAAAAATTGATGACTGAACCGATGGTTAGTGTGATAATTACTGCTTACAACGAACAAAACTACATCGGGAAAACCATAGAGTCTTTACTGAATAGTACTTATACAAATAAGGAAATTATTGTTGTCGATGACGGATCAACTGATGATACATTGTCTGGGATTAAAAAATTTGCAGAAAAGTACTCAGAAATAATAATAATAAAGAATTCCCGCAATTTGGGAATCACAGCTTCTGTAACCAAAGCTGTAGCAGCTGCCCACGGTGAGTTAATTGCTCGTGTTGACGCGGGGGATTGTTTTATTCCAGAGAAGATAGAGATTCAGGTAAAATATATGCTTTGTCATCCGGAATGTTCGTTGGTGGGCAGCAGCGCCCTGCTTATTGATGAAAGGGGTGAGCAAACTGGCGTATGGAGTGTACCCTCCCGGGTTGACGCATTGTCTATTTATCACGCAGGTGCGATCATTCAGCCGACAGTAATGATCAGAGTGGATGCATTGACACTGGCAGGTGGATATCGGTGGACGGCGCCTGCAGAAGATATGGAACTGTGGCTTCGATTTCTTGCGAAGGGATACCAGGTGCACAATATCACACAACCACTGCTGATGTGTTCTGATCGAAAGTGTGGTGTTTCAAATAAAGAGCAGTGGAAATTACAGAAAAATATTTTTATTGTCAAGTTTTTGTATTTGCGATATTTTTTTTCTATCCCTAACGTTTTGTCCACGTTACGAAGTTTGTGCGGCATGCTGCTACCGACTCCGGTATTAAGAATTATCTTAAGGATGTTCAGCCCCCAACTTTCCAGGAAAGTGCGGGTTTAGAGATGACCTCAGGTGCGTCAAAACAACAACAGTTTTTTACTAAAAACGATAATGGTGTTCGTGTTTTTTCTTTTTTGTGGCGAATATCTGAGGTAACCGGGGGTGTTCTTGCTACCGGATCAGTTCTGTTTTTTTTTAACAGTGTCACACAAGGATTTTACTATACATTTAACAATCTGTTAAGCTTTAATATATTTATTGACTTAGGAATGGCAGCGATGATAATTCCATTTGTAAGTCACGAGTGGGTAAATCTCGGTGGTAAGAGTGTCAGAGAATTACAGTTAGACCGTGTCTCTTGTGGCAGACTATCGAGTGTAGGTAGATTTGTTTTTATTTGGTATGGTGTCGGTGCATTTCTCCTGAGTGTGTTTATGTTTGTTGGAGGAAGCTGGTTCCTGTCTATCTCAGGCTACGGTTTTTTGGAATATATTCGCCCCTGGAGTTTTTTAAGTACAATCTACTCAATAGATTTTTTTTTCATTGGGCTTTGGTCTTTTCTTGAAGGATGTCATGAATTAAAGTCTATTTACAGATTCAGGTTTTTCCAGGCAGGCGTTTTTTATACAGTCTTTATAGGAGCTGTGAGCATGGGATGCGGGCTGTGGTCAGCGGGATTCGCATACACAGCGAAAATTTTATGCAACATAGCATATCTGTTTACAACAAAATACTGGGGATTTTTCCGTTTTTTACTTAAGCAGCAGACAGAGCAGGTTAATGTTTACTGGAGAAAAGAAATATTCCCAATGCAATGGCGAATAGCCATCTCATGGCTAAGTGGATATTTTGCATTTTCTTTGTTTACACCAGCTGCTTTTTATTTTCAGGGACCATTATTAGCAAGTAAAGTTGGAATTACATGGAGTGCAATGCAATCAATTACAGCAATATGTGGAGGATATACACAACCTTTCGCTCCTATGATGGGAAAGTGCGTAGCTGAAAGAGATGAAACCGGACTCCAGAGATTGTTCGGTACTTTATGGAAAAATTTATTTTTTATAGCATTGGCTGTTTCAAGTGCATTCTTAATTACGCTATTATTACTGGATCTATTTAACAACCCTTTCGGAGAGCGTTTTGTTTCCTTACCTGCTGCTATTTGTTTTACTTGCGGGCAGGTGTTGCAGATAATGTCCATACCGTTCTCAATTTATCTACGTTCCCATAAAACTGAGCCACTGGTTTTAATATCTGTTCTACAGGGTGCACTGATAGCGATTTATCTGTTTTTTTTGGGTTCCCGAATCTCAGGCCTGGTTATGGGGGGAGGATACATGATGGTTAACAGTATCATAATACTGCTTGTCATAACGATGTGGCATTATTGCCGCAGGAAATGGCATTACAAATATTTTTCCTGAGAGGTGTAATGAAAAACCAAAAACCTTTATTATCTGTGTTGATACCAAATTATAATCATGCACATTTTTTACCATCTGCACTTGATGCGATGCTGGCTCAAAGCTATCGCCCTATTGAAATAATAATATGCGATGATGGTTCTACGGATAAAAGTTTAAATGTCATTGATTCCTATGCCAGGCGATTCCCTGAAATACATTACCTGATTAACGAAAAAAACATGGGCGTCATTCCAACACTTAACCGATTGATTCAAGAAGCGAAGGGCGCGTATATTCATACCGCTTCAGCTGATGATATAATTTTACCTGGATTTTATGAACAGTCCATGTCCATTTTGGAACGTTATCCTGATGCAGCTTTATGTCAAAGTCATCCTGCGTTTCTTATATCAGGTACCGACAAAGGTCTTATCTATGGATGGGAAGGAATTGACGAACCTTGCTTTCTAACACCGGATGAAATCTGTTCGATAATAAGAAAAAAACTTGTAGGTCTCACTACTAACGCAATAATATTCAAAAAACAATATGTCATTGAACAGGGACTGCAGGATCCCGAATTTCGATGGTTTGCTGACTGGTTTATGGCGCTTTGTCTTTCGTTTAAATATGGGATTTGTTATAATCCAAAACCACTGGCTTTGTGGCGGGTATCCAATGACTCTTTCTCGGGAAGTGCTCTATGGTCAAAGAATCGCAAAGTCAGAAAAGAGGTATCAAGTGTGTTTACTAAAGTTCTGGAGCGCCTTGAGCAGAAGGATTACAAGACAATTAAGAAAAAATTTATTGCATCCAATATTATGCGTGCACAGGCATTGAGAGTTTTATCAATCCAGCGGCAGAGTGGAAAATATCGTGAGTATATCAACAAGGCATTACTTTGGGAGGCACTAATACAACTGCTTATTTTATTTTGTCCGGCTTCAGTATGGCGCTTGTATGAGCGTGTTAAAGTTAAACTATTTGGAACTGTTCCTGTTGATGAAACATACAAATGACAAAAGCGGTTTATGGTAATTGCATCAGATCTGATAAAAGAGTATAATCAATAATATGTGAGGCTTTGTATGGATTATATAACTGTTCCTGAGGACTATGATTATATAGGGGTATACTTGACCGATACATGTTTTCTGCATTGCTCATACTGTATAACAGGGCACCATGGCGCCATGTATTTGAATCGTAAAAACGGTTCTCTTACTCCCGAACAATGGATAGCGGGATTGAACCAGCTTGAACTTCCTCCTGATACTCCAATTACCTTACAAGGCGGGGAACCGTTTCTGTACAAGGGAATTTGGGAAATTCTTGAGAAGATCAGGCACAAGGTTGATATCATGACTGCTCTGCCTCCATTTCTTACAACCGATCATTTTCGACGTTTAAAAACATTGAATTGGAACCAGCGTCAAGCAGCATATCCCAGGATCAGAGTGAGTTATCATCGAGGACAAAATAATTATCACGAGTTGATAGATCGCATAGCCGATATGCAAAAAGTCGTTAGTATCGGACTATACTACATGGAAGCGCCTGTTACTCCACAGGAAGAAATTGATGATTTATGTGCATACGCCCAAAAATCAGGAGTAGATGCCCGTAAAAAGGACTTTTTAGGTGAGTTTAACGGTAAAATGTATGGGCACCTGCGATATTCGGAAGCTGCGCTCGGTCGTCCACACGGCTGTGTTGTTCTATGTAAGAATACCGTAGTTCCCATAGCGCCTGATGGTACAATTTATCGCTGTCATTCCGACCTTTATTTCAGGCGTCAAGAATGTGCACTAGGAAATATCCTCAATAAAGAGTTCTCGTTTCCAGTCGAGCATCTCCCCTGCAATGTCTATGGTATGTGCAGTGCCTGTGATGTTAAAATCAAAACGAATCGATATCAGCAATATGGCTATACTTCCGTAGACATCAAATTCGTTGAAAATTCTATAGAGAGGGTGTCTGAAAAATAATGATTTCTTGGAGCTTCTTTCCAATGGTCGAAAATACTGATTTTAAGAAAAGAAAATTTAAATATTTAATAGTCTTCATTTTTCTAGCTGCTATTCTTGGAACTAACCTGTACTTCCGTACTTACCCTGTATCATTTTCGTACTTAAAAAAGTCTGCCGAATTTCAGGTTCAGGACTCAATTCAAAAGAGTGCAGAGAAACTTGAAGATCAAAAATTGGCTGGTTACAGTCAGATAGTGAAGAAACAACAGGTTGAGCAAATTAAAAAAGGGATACTAAAATCTGATCAATATAAAGAACTGGTAACCAGGAAACTGAATAAAATTGTCGATCCTTTCAAGGATTCTTCAGGTACAACTTATCTATCCGAATTAGACCCTTATCAATGGCTAAGGTATACAGCGAATATCGTTGATCATGGATATCCTGGTGATATCAAAAAAGACGGGAGTTCCTGGGATACTCTGATGACTGCTCCACATGGAAGCATAGTAACCACTCATCACTTTCTCTTTTATTCCACTGCATGGCTTTATAAGCTTTATTGCGTTTTTCAACCAGATATTTCTATAAATGAATTCTGTTATTTTATCCCTCTTTTTCATATAAGTATTTTGCTGCTTCTACTATTCTTTTTCTGTACGCGATTCTTTTCAATTGAAACCGGGCTGGTTGCTACCATCCTTTTTGGTTTTTCAGGATTAGTCATGAGAAATTCAATGGCGGGGTGGTATGATTATGATATCTTTAATTGCATTTTTCCGGTAGCAATAATCTGGCTGATCGTCGAGGCCTTACAAAAGAAAAACATTCGCGGAATGGTGGTTTTTTCAACTTTTGCTGCCCTGCTACTGGGGCTGTTTGCTTCACATTGGGTAGGATGGATTTTTATTTTTGCTCTTGTCCAGGGTACGCTGGCCGTATCTCTGGCAAACAATATTAATCTCAGATACAAGGATAAAAAAAAGCTCTGGAAGGAAAGTCTGCCCTATGGGATAGTCATGATCACTTTTTTTCTCGGAGGGATCATCTTCTGTTTTTTAATTGCCGGAATCAATCTTTTTGAACACCTGTTCCACTCTGTCAAAATTGCTCTCGGGCTGGGAACTTCAATGCACCAGACAATCTGGCCACAGACGTACTATACTGTTGCAGAATTGAGACCGGGAGATTTTGACAAAATTACAGCACAACTGCATGGCACCCTTTTATTCATAGGGGCAGTATTCAGTATGATATGGGTATACTGGAAAAACAAACGGAATGAAAAAGCGGATATTTGTCTGATTCTTGTTTTCTGGTTTGTTACAATGAGTTATGCCACTATAAATGCAGTCCGCTTTACATTTTTCCTAAGTATACCCTGCTCTATTTTTCTTTCGATTGCAATGGTGGATATCATTGCAAAGATACACTCGCTTTGCGCACGATCAGTTTATAAATATGTGCGGTTTGGTGCAGTAGCAGCTGCAATTATTCTTGCTGTACCAGTTTATCTTTATGTTATTGATGAAGGGAGAAAGGTCGCGAAAGGGACACGACCCCTGATGAATGACAGGTGGCACAGGGAGATGGAAGTAATTCGGGACAGTATCCCCTCCAATGGTATCATATTAACATGGTGGGATTATGGATCATGGATCAAACAGATCGGAAAGCATAAGGTTTTTATTGACGGCCATTCGCAGGAACGACCCGCGACACAATGGGTCGCCCGTTTTCTGATGAGCGCCAATGAAGATGAAGCTCTGACAATAGTAAGGATGTTGTCTCACTCTTCTGACAGACTTTTTGATACTCTCAGCGCCTATTTTAATGATCCCTACGTGGCAATCAGTCTTTTGAATCGACTTATAAAGTCCAAAAAGGGGGAGGCAGAGAAGATCATACAAAGTTATAAAGTTCGGGATTCATTGAATGCCCGTTTGATGTCATCGCTGTATGAAACCCCTCATGATCCGGTCTATGTGCTTGTTTACGAAAAGATGATCGATATTACCAGTGCATTTTCTTTTCTTGGTAACTGGGAATTTCCCCGTGTTTATTACATGAAAAATCTTACACTTCCCAAGGATCAGCTTGTTACTTCAGCGATCAATCTTTTTTCTTTGACAAAATCCGATGCCGTTCGTCTTTACACGGAAGTGGCATCGGTTTCGGAAAAAAAAGATAAAGATGAGATTATGTCAAACAGAGATGGGTACGGAGCAAGATTACGCGGATTTCAAGACGGAAATCTGGTATTGTTCAGGGAAGGATTTTTTTGCGATCGATCAAAAACAGAGGCAAAAATCTTGAAACCTGACGGAAAAGGTTTTCAGCGTCCGTCCTATCTTTACGTGTATGATAAAGATTCATTGTTTGTTAATACGTGGGGATCAGACAGTGCCACATTGTCTGCAAAAAAGGCATATAGTGCAGAAAATGACACAGTACCTTTCGGGTATCTTGTTTCAAAAACGGACAATGACAGCTCCTGGGAGATGATATCTTTTTCTTCATTGAAACTTGCACAAAGCATATTTACGAAGTTAATGTTTTTGGGTGGTTATGGACTTAATCATTTTGAAATGGTACACTGTAGTGAAGACAGATCAGTGCTATTATATCGCATCAATTGGTCCCCTGAAAAGGGTGCATGTAGTAATGAGGTGAATTTGTGAGTGAAAAACAATCATCGATAACAGTAATTCTGCCCTGCTATAATGAAGAAAAAACTATTGGTATTTGTATAGAAAAAGCATTAAAAACATTACGGAGCAACAATCTTTCTGGCGAAGTTCTCGTAGTAAATAATTGCTCAACTGACCAGTCCGCAGCAATAGCGACAGCTGCCGGTGCAAGAGTGGTGAATCAACCGATAAAAGGATATGGTGCCGCGTATTTAAAAGGAATTGCTGAAGCTAAGGGTGATTATTTAGTGATGGGTGATGCAGATAATACCTACGATTTCGGGGAAATGCCTAAATTGATCGATGAACTGGAACGTGGCAATGATATGGTTATAGGATCACGTTTTATGGGTAAAATGGAAAAGAAAGCAATGTCCTTCACTCACAGGTATATAGGAAATCCGATTTTGACAACAATGCTGAATTTGTTATTTGGTACAAAGTTATCGGATTGTCATAGCGGCTTTCGTGCGATAAGAGCAGATGTTGTCAGGCAACTCGAATTAAACACAACCGGAATGGAATTCGCCTCTGAAATGATTGCAGTTGCGATAAGACAAAAAATTAAAATCAAGGAGATTCCCATAATCTATTACCCACGCGAAGGTGAATCCAAACTTAATCCACTCATTGATGCGTGGCGACATGTGAGATTCCTGCTTGTGTACAGCCCAAACTGGCTTTACCTTTTTCCTGGTATGCTTTTATTTTTGGGCGGTATTGCAGCAATGCTTCTATCCGCGCAGGGAATGCTGGTATTTGCAGGACACAGGTTTGATATTCATGCAATGGTGTTTTTTACTGTTTCGTCAATTCTTGGTTTTCAGATACTTAATATAGGTATATTTGCCAAGAAGTATGCTCTTATTGCAGGTTTTATAAGGAAGGATATTTTTATTGGTTTTCTTGAGAAAGTGCTTAATCTGGAGACTACAATTGTAACTGGTTTGTGCTTATTTACAGCTGGAGTGGTTGGTACTGTGTGGATTGCACTACAATGGCTGAAATCGGGAATGGGAGCTCTTAACGAAATTGCGTTCTGTCTGGGTTGCCTGCTAGTACTTTTCATCGGTATCGAGCTTATTTTTTCATCGTTCTTTTTGAGCCTGCTTCAGGTACCACGCAGGTGTGTCAGATGAAAAGTCAAAATGTTCCATCTGTTTGTGTGATTATTGCCGCAAAAGGGAGTGGTGATACACTGGATGCATGCCTTCAATCGGTAGTTACCATCGAATATCCTTCTTATGAGGTGATTCTTGTCGATGATGGACTGGACGACAAGGCTCGTACAATTGCCAACAACTACATTGAAAAAATACATCTCTTTAAAAACACTGGTTCAGGACCTTCTTCGGCGCGAAATTGTGGTGTAAAAAACTGTAGTGCAGACTATGTTGCATTTTTTGATTCCGACTGCATTGTTGATAAATGCTGCCTGACTGAACTGGTTCGTGCGCTGGAGAAGTATCCTGATACTGCCGGAAGTGGCGGAATACAGCTTCTGCCATCAGATGCGACTAAGTTTCAGAAACTGGTATATTGCTTTTTACAAAAAGCTGGATTTATTGCAGAATATTCACGTACAGGCAATAACAGGAAGAACCTTAAAATAGTAAATCATAACCCATCCTGTAATGTATTGTACAAAAGAGACAAATTTCTGGAAATTGGCGGATTTAAGGAAAATCTCTGGCCCGGTGAGGATGTAGAGTTAGATTATCGTCTGGTGTGTTCGGGATACAAACTTATCTGGAACCCACAGGCAATAGTGTATCATTACCGGGTCCGAAATGATCAGCAGTTCAGAAGAATGATGTACCGGTATGGCTGTGCGCAGGGGCAATTGGTGCGAATGTATGGATTGTTCAGGAACGTCCAATATGTACCGTTTCTGATAGTACTGATGTTGATGGTTATGGCACCTCTGGCCATTTTTCGAATGCGCTTTTTTGTAATGCTGACAGCAGGTATTCTGTTGTTGTCTCTATTCTGGTTGGGATTGAATGCCGGAATTTTAAAACTGTTTTTTACTGGACTGGTATACTGGAATGCAGGCTTCTGGAACGGAATTCTGATGCAAAAACTGTCAAGGAGTACACATGAATAGTAAAGTACTTGTCATAAATGAACCTTTTGTGAAAAATTTCTGCCGTACTCAGCGGTGGGCAGCCCGTACCCGGGGAAGAGTTTTACGCGCGCCCGACTGGCTGGCATATGCAACAGCAGTTCTAGAAGCTAACGGGAATATGGTCCAACTTTACGATTTTCCTGCGATGAATTGGGACAAGAAAAAGCTGAAAGAAATTATCAGGTTGCAAAAACCTGATTTTGTCATTCTGGATTCCACGACACCATCCATCTTTTCTGATATAGAATGTGCCCGTATTGTAAAACAATATTCGGATGCCAAAGTACTGATGGTGGGTCCACACATCACTTCCCTGCCCGAAGAAACACTTTCCTTTGCAAAAGGGGCGGTTGATGTGGCATGCATCGGAGAGTATGATCTGACAGTAAGGGATGTAATAAACAATTTCAGTTCACTTGCTTCAGTTCCGGGAATTGCCTTTTACAATAACGGTTCTATCATTCGAACAGATCCTCGCAAACCGATTGAAAATCTTGATTCAATACCATTTCCGGCATGGCATCATCTGGACCTGAAACGGTATTTCGACGGCGGAAAATTGTTTCCCTATATTGACATTATCAGCGGTAGAGGTTGTCCGAATGCTTGTATCTTTTGTCTGTGGCCCCAGGTTATGCACGGAACAAAATTCAGGTTCAGGAGCAGTGAGAATGTAATCGAAGAGATGCTTCGGGATATTGCCTTATTTCCTTCAATCAAAAAAGGGGAGTTCTTTTTTGAAGATGATACGTTTACAGTAAACAAGGAACGGGCAGTTGAAATCTGTGAGTGTATACTGCAGCGTAATTTGAATATTACCTTTTCAGTAAATGCTCGTGTCGATACTGCTGATCTTGAACTTTTCCGACTCATGAAACGAGCCGGCTGCAGGGAACTACTTACAGGATTTGAGTCTGGAGTACAGAGTATTCTCGATGCAGCGCATAAAAATATTACCGTTGAGCAGTCACGCATTTTTATGGCTACTGCCAAAAAAGCAGGGCTGGACGTACACGGTTGCTTTGTAATAGGTCTTCCTGGAGAAACTGAGGATACTGCGCGAAAAACAGTTGAATTCGCTCATAGTCTTGGATGTCATACATTGCAGCTTTCGGGTGCTGTTCCATTTCCAGGTACAAGGTTTTTTGAAATTGCACAGAAAGAAAACTGGCTTAAAACCACTGATTGGTCACAATGGCTCAGTGCAGGGGAGCAGAGTGGCGTTGTCGGGTATCCAGGAATTTCTCAGGATGCAATTAATCAGTATGTTGATGAAGGATTACGAAAATTTTATCTCAATCCCGGTTATATGATCCATTTTCTGCTGGAAACGAAATCATTGTCTGATTTGTATAGAAAAGTACGGGGAGCCTGGAATTATGCCGGATATACCCTCTCTCAAAAATTTGAGATGTAGACCATTAGTTAAAAGTACAATATGCTGAAAATACTACAAACTCCGGCACGCTTTTATCCCCACATCGGAGGGACCGAGTTATTTGCCTACCAGACCTGTCTGGCGCTGTCGAGGAAGGGGCATCAGGTCCGGGTAATTTGTGCAGATGAACGACCAACTTTGGGGAATTCTGAATATGGTTCCCTGAAAGTTGAACGCCTCTCTTATGTTGGAAAGGTAGCAAACTCAGAGATAACCCCATCACTTCCCCTGCATCTTCTAAGAGAAGATTATGATATCCTGCATACACACCTTCCGCATCCATGGAGTGCAGATATAAGTGCACTATGCTCAATAATCAGAAAAAAACCTTTTTTCCTGACCTACTACAATGACATCACAGGAACAGGAATCAATAAAATAATAGCACGTATGTACAATGGTATCTTCTTGCATATTCTGCTGAAAAGAGCAAAAAAAATATTCATTATCAATCCATCCTATCAGCAGTCATCCCGATACCTTGCCCCATGGACGGATAAAATTATTGTGACACCTCCAGGTGTTGACACTGCACAGTTCAGACCCGTCCCTGCCAGTTTTGAAAAAGATACAGTTTTCTTTTTAAGCTGCCTCGATGAATATCATATGTATAAGGGGCTGGAGTATCTATTAAAAGCAGTTAAACTTGCCAAAGAGAAACATCGGTTCAAACTGAACATTGGTGGCGATGGTAAACTTAAGAGTCATTACGAAAAGCTTGTAGCTGAATATGGATTGACAGAAGAGGTAACTTTTCTGGGACGTATTTCAGATGAGCAGGTGCTTTTGCAGTATAACAAATGTGGTATTTTCGTACTACCCTCGATATCTTCGGAGCAGGAAGGTTTTGGTATGGTATCCATTGAAGCAATGGCCT
>JBNKZD010000292.1:0-9235 GCA_050301235.1 Chitinispirillaceae bacterium
GAGCATTTTGTATCTTCATTTTAGTCACCTGTTGGGTTATAATTTATTGCTATTCTCTTTTTTTTGCTTGATTAAGAAAATACAATATAAAACTCAACAGTGTGACATTTTATTTGTTAAGCTATCGCCGAGTTTAGATATAATTAATAAAAATGAAGTAGTGTTTGAATATTCAGGTATGAGTTCTGGATTGTTTATTGTTTCTGTTAGAACGGATAGAGGATTGTTGAAAGAGGTGGTGAGGTTGTTTTAGGGGGTATTAACAATATATTTTTAAAATGACACATTAAATGCGAAGCAATCTGAAAAATTAATCCAAAATGAGTAATGAAAGCAAAGTAGGAAGCTCAGAGCATAATGAGAAAAAAAAGAGGCAGGTCAACAAGTTATGAGCATTTGAGGGATAAAACTCGACAGAAAATAATTCCAACAGAATTCAGATACTCATGGAAGAATTTCGGATTTTTTTTCCTCATTGCCTGGATTTGGATACCTTTTTTCCCTTTCATGTTGGCTGATAAAAATACTGGATGGAATGGATTGTTAGTCGCTTTTTGTTGTTCTACATTCTTAACATTGTGGATAATAGTACTACATTATTTGTTTGGTGTGAAGGTGGTTCGTGTTGATAATAGTGAAGTAATGATAATAAAAGGTGTTAACAATGTCAGGGTAATTTTTCATTTGGTGGAAGTTGTATGTATATCGAAGACGCAATTACCTCGTACAACTAATTGCGTCTATGAATTTTACTTGGGAAATAAGCAGTTTTATCGATTTACTGACTTCGGGCTCAAAGATAAAGACGCTACAAAGATGTGGTCGATTTTAACGACCTTTTTTACTGTGAAGGGGCAGTCAGTTGATGGGCTGGAAAGTAGGAAGATTATTACTGATGAGGAGTTCAAAAATCGAATAAAAGAGATAACTTCACTTTCCAATGCTGAACAATGTAAACGTCAGAATGTTTTGAAATCAAGCGGTAATGATTGTGGTTAAAGAAATGCAGAATAGTAGTCTTTTGGGGAACTATTCGAACCATGCGGGCATGAATGAAACAGGTAGGTGTACTTTTTTTGATAGAAGATATTTTATTTGGCCGTTCATGTAATAATACCCCAGTATTGTACGTTTGAATACTAAAACGTTCAAAGCTGGATGATTACGATGAAAGAACCAATGGTAAATGCTTAAAGTATTTTTGCTTCTCCTTACGATTATATCACCGATATTAAGCGGTTCGACTTCTGTCTTTGTCTCAACTTCAATTGTGGATACAGGAGCTCCACCGCCTATCGACACATCAAAACTATCTCTAAAATTGATCCCAACAGGGACCTATAAAAAGGCCAGAGAAAGTATTCTTTTTAACAAAAAGCAAATCGGTAGTACATGCACCAATACAGGATACTCAAAAGATTCTCTTTACCAGATAGCCAAAAAAACGCTTGAAGAGTATATCCTTAATAAACTGATACCATTCTGGTATGGAACTCCCTGGGATTTTAATGGATACACGGCTACGCCGAATAAGGGTGTTATTGCTTGTGGGTATTTTGTTTCAACAGTATTACTTCATGCTGGATTTTCCCTTAACCGATACACTCTTGCTCAGCAAAATCCCTACCTTGAGGCGGTTTCAATTCAGCTGAGCGATTCGATCCAGATCTACAGAAATGGGTTTATCGATTTTTACAAAGATTTTAAACGGAAAAATAGTGATGGACTCTATTTTGCCGGATTGGATTGTCATGTTGGATTTTTATTGCATCGAAATGGTGAATTGATTTTTATACACTCATCGTATATTGATCCCCTTTGTGTCACTATTGAAAACGTACAATATTCTCCGGCATTTACGGCATCACAAATGTACTGCATCGCAGAAATTTCGACCAACCGAAAGCTTCTCGATTATTGGCTTAATGATAAAATGATTATGACTCGGACGAAATGACCGTAACATTTGTGATGAATACAATTGTTTCAACGCAAAGGTGAATTGATTGTGTCGTAAGGTATATTATTTCCTGCTTTTGCTCGTGCGATATCAACAATCGCGAGGAATCTGGCAAAATAGTTACCTGATTGAAACCCAAGTTGCTGGATAATGTCATCGAGAGATGAACCATTGTTTTTTTTTAGCTTGTTAGTAATTCCTCCCTCACCGTGGTGATATGCAGTAAGAGCAAGAGAATAATCTCCAAACTGCCGATGTAAGAAAGAAATGTACTGAACGAATGCGCTGGTTGATTTGTGTGGGTCTGTAATTTCACCTGGTGATAAGCCATAATTTTTTGCAGTAGAGGGAATGAACTGCCATATTCCACGTGCACCCTGATCAGAAATCATAGTGTCAAGATATCCGCTTTCGAGGACCGGGAGCCACCTGAGATCCGGATGAAGCTTGTGTGCGGCAAGAGAATCGATAACAAAAGAGTATTCTGCTGCCCTGAAGATCGCATTACTCACAAACTCCTGTCGTCCCTGTTTAATCATAATCTTGTTTGGAGACCGATGAATCTTTTTTATACTGTCTAAAGTTGTTGAGAGTGATTGATTTTGCACGACCGCATAGATTTTCAACGTGTTTTTATCGTAAATGACGGTCTTTGATGAATCGATTTCTGCATAAATTCTTTTCCAGAAATCTTTTTTCTCCAATAAAAGAGGACTAAGGTCTTTTCCCAAATTGCTTTGCTGAGCAATGGCATTTGACAGGAGAAGAAAAAGTATACTGAGAATAGTGTGGTTCATATATTTTAAATCCGACTAACCAGAAATATCACTGCTGCTGCTACAATAAAGCTGTTGAATCTATCAAGCACGCCGCCCTGACCTGGTAACCAGTTACTGAAATCTTTCACCTTATGGAGGCGTTTATACCATGATGATGTTAAATCTCCTGAAAGACTCGAAATGGTTATGATTACACCCAATGCGAACGGGTTAAGCGTTGATGGCTTTAGTGCTGTATATAGCCAGTATGCCAGAATGATTGCAGATAAAAATCCACCTGCAGCTCCCTCGATCGTCTTGGCTGGACTGATAGATGGTGCAAGTTTATGACGTCCAAAAAGCTGACCCGTAATCTGGCTGAATGCATCGAAAATAGCCACAACAAGGTACACAAATAGTATGAGTTGCGGGGGTGATGTATTACTGAAGCTGATAAAGCAGAAGCTAAGTGAGGAATAGATGAGTAGTAAGGTTATCATATTACCAATTCTCAGCGGTTTTTGTGATGAAATCTTCAGAAGTTCGATAAGCCCTGTAATGGCAATAAATACACATAGAAATGTAAACAACCATTTAACCTGAAGCGAGGCTATTATTGTATGTACAATAATCACATACGACCAGAATTTCAACCACTGCTTCTGCTTTGTTTCTTCAGGCTTTTTACGACAAATAATGAATATTGCAATTCCACCTGTAAAAAAAAGCGTTTCGACAATCAAAAGGATTTTAAAGAATGATTCAGTAAACAGTATTTGTTGCATTTGTAAGTTCCTGTTTTACTATTGATGAACCTTTTTTCCTTTTAAAATCCAGTACAGACCACGCACATCACTGCGGTTCTCTTTCAGTATACTGGAAAGGATCATCTCTTCGATATTGGCCCCGATACTCCACACCATTGATAAATAAAAAACGACCGGGTTGAAACCGAACAGAAACAGCCACATGATAAAAATTCCCTGAAAATATGCGGTGATTTTTGACATGTAGGTATGAAATGAGTTCAATGGCACCCTGTAATGATAGAATGTCTTTATTTTTTCTATCAGATAAAAGCTGAGAATGGCAACAATTTCTATCAGGTGAGTTTGAATGAAATCCATTTTGAACACGATAAGACCGATAACCGCGCATATATAAGTTGCCATATCAGCGGAAGCGTCAAGTTTTGCACCAAAGTCAGTATGCAAATGGAAAATGCGGGCGATAAGTCCATCAGCGATATCACTAAGTAGTGCACCAAGAAGAACCCATGAAAAGACAGTACTGTTATGTGTAATGATCAGATACAGCATAACAGGCGCAGCACAAAGCCGGCAGAATGATATGATATTTGGTACATTTACGACTGATTTAGTGGCCACAGAGTGTTCCCTCCGTTTCTGATACATGATCGTAAACGAATCTTTTAAGCGCAAATAGACTGATTGCTGCAGTGATACATAGACAGATAACCCAGGCAATGCTGTGATAAACATGAAGGTGTTCGGTAAGAAAGAAATTGATTCCAGTGCCGATACACGCAGTCATACTATAATACAGATATGCTCTTAAAAGACTGTTCCAATAGGGACCATTGTGTTTAAAGGTAAGCCAGCGGTGCATGGCATGCTGTCGGGCGGTACCAACGATAAACTCAAGTAACCAGCTGCTTGAAGCACGACCGGAGTGTAGGGGATTGATCCAGTAGATGCATTCATAGGTAATCCATCCAATTATGCCCCCGATAATAGCTATAAGTATCATTCTGATTTTTTCCGGTATTTTGAAAAATAATGACAACATAGATATGTATGGATTTGAAAAAGTTATGGTGAACAATTAAAACTATATTCAGCAACGGGGTGTGTAAAGAGTTAGTTGAATTTGAAGTTGGGGAAATTTGGCAGAATATATCTTTTATAGATCGAGAGGGTTTCCACTAAATGAAGAAATTGATATTGTTTGTACTCCTGTCTGTGTGTGCAATTCACGCTCTTGAAAAGGGGCAGATTGCACGTTTTCATAGAATTCTACGACAATTTGAATATTCCGGATACAGGGCATCAGACCGGGATATTCACATTAATTTTGATTATCGGACCAATGACAACCAAAAAGCCCCTTCTGAAGAGGATATTACTTCAGATGCATTACGCCAGGAAGATTTTTCAAGAGATATCTATGGTAGTGCAGGGTTTACAGGGACATGGCTAAGAAGCTCAGCCCTTGTCCAAATGAATAATAAAATTGATGCACATGCAGCTGCAGGCTTGTATGAACAGTCTGTTGTTACCTTTCAACCACTAACAGGAATTTTTGATTCGAGTGAATCGATTCGTAGCAATCGATTATACTCCCTTTCTTACATATTGAATTGTGAAAAGCATTTCAGGACCAGAAGATTAAAAGACTTCCCATTTATAGGGATCGGTGGATATACTGCTTTGATGGGGAGCCGTGAAAGTATGGAAAAATACAGAACTGCCAATAGAACTGGACAATATCAGGATGTTGATAAGGAACATGGATCTGATCTTTATATCAGTTCAGAATTCACACCCATTGCCGGATTTGGAAAGATGAGACCAGTCAGGCCCATATATCAGGCATTTGAAATCGAGAGGAATTTAAAAGCGACTTCTGCGATTTCAGCTCCACTTTCTGATCAGACCATTTTAAAGATCGCAGAACTTAATGGATCAATTAAAGCATACCAGTTACGAAATGAACAATATAGAAAATTTCTGATGAAACGTCTTGAAGAGATTATTAAAACAGATTCGGCTGTTATTGACAGCAGTCTTGATGCCTATGCATTGTTCAAGGTATATGAAACTTTTGAAACGGAGTATCCGGAGTTTCTTGTCGGGTTTTCAGGATACGTTAAAGCGAGTGCTAAAGTCAGGTATGAGAGATGGCGTTATAGTGTTTGGGAAGATGATCCTTGGGATGACGATTTGATGTTGAATGAGGGAAGATATTGGGAACCGACAGATTTTGGTTCTAAAGGTACTGTTGATTATTACACTGATATCTGTTTGTCATTGTGCTATCCTGTAGTCAATAGATTGTTTCTCTCAATCGTTGTTTCTGGCCCCACATATCCCACAATAGATGGTGCTTTTTACCTGATGCTCACTAATAGATTATTCATAGAGACTGGTATCGATGCTGTCTGGGGTAATTATTACAGAACCTCGTTAATTGAAGGGTATTGCGATGTTAAATTGTACATAGAAAATCATTTATATCTGACTTGCAATCTGAAGAGAACAATTCAAAAAAAAGTTTATCAAAAGGAGTTTTTTGATATCAAAAACCGGAAGCAATCTGAAGGAATCAGGCTTGGGGTGAATTATGATTTTTAAGAAATTACATGTAACCAGAGTTCTATTCGTAATTGGCATAGCGTTTTTACAGATGGTGGTTTCATGTAACAGGAATCCGGTCGGGAAAAATTTTGGTGAAAATATTGAGAATGTCCATATGCATTACAAGTCGGAGAGCTTATCATCAATAGGCCAGGATATTTCCGGAAGAATGTACCTTATGGATAGTGGGAATGTATCTGTTTATACATACGATAGTACTTTGGAATATGTATCTGATTCCTCTATAACAGACAGTATGTCAAATTATAGCCATGATTTACTTATTAAAGATAAAAAAGGTTCTTTGCTACTTCTATCTGATTCAAACATTTGCAGAATAAAAAGTAACAGTGATTCTTTCGATATTGATACAATCGATAGCTTTTCATATATAACAGATTACATTGATGGTCGATATTCCGTTGATGATAGTGGCAATGTCTGGTTTTATGAATTGTATGATTTAGATAAATTTGATTATAGTACACTTTCCTTTAAAAAATGGGATGGAGAACAGCTACAAAGTTATAATATTGATATGAGTGATTCTTTGAAATCGTTAAAATCAAAGCATTTACATTTAGCTGCTGGGACGGACAATATATTCCTTATATACCCAAAGATTTATTATCCTGGAAATTCAGAGTGCTCATTAATTTGCATGTGTTGGAACAAAATAAAAGCTGGAATTGCACTTAATGAATCACATTGGAATTTAACAACCAATTTGGAGGCTGTCTTTGTAGCAAGTCAGAAACTTTATGTTATATACCATGAATACTATAGCTGGTCATCAAGAGTATACCTTAAGGAGCTATTTGATACTTCATACAAATCGGATGTGCCTATAGGTGATAGCACTTCATATTTCAGGTTACTTAAAAGAAATGCTGATGAAGTTTTATTGTATTCACCTAAAAGAATAGTGCAGGTAACTGACCAGATTTCTGAAAAAACATTATATTCAGATTGTGGCGCACTGTTTCTAGATACACTAAATCAAGTAGTTTTATATGACAGATACCGGAACAAGTTCATTAACGTCAGTGACTTACCAGGATTCTAATCACTCATTATTACTTTACTTATCAAAAAGATATATTAAGTACCTAAGGTACTTACGAATGTTTTTTAGACATTTATTATTTTGCAAATATTTTGTCCCTAACGGGACATTGGAAGTTGAGTCCAGAGAATGATGCCTGCTCAACAGAACGGGCATAGTGCTGCCGACCCGATAGGAGAATGCCCATAGAATTTTTTTAAAATCCATATCTACAGGCACAATTTTCGCAATGCAAACTTATTCAGAATGCCTCATACTGCAATGCTTCTGGCAGCAAGGCATCGACAATGCACGATTTCGGGTAAAATAGATTGATCGAAAACAGACCTTTAACAAAAAGACAGTACTAATCTATGAGTATTCTGGACAGAAACAGCATCGATGCGATCATTTTGGATCTTGATGGGGTAATTACCGATACGGCATCACTGCATGAGCAGGCATGGAAAACTACATTTGACAGTTTTCTCAGTGAATTGTCAAAAAATACGAATGAACTATTTCAGCCATTTTCCCATGATGACTATCTCATATATCTTGATGGGAAACCCCGGTTTCGTGGAGCTCAGGATTTTCTTCATTCGCGGGGAATAGATCTGCCATCCGGGTATCATGATGATCCTTCGGGTTTTTTCACGGTCAGTTCAATTGCAAACAAGAAAAACAGATTGTATTTCAGATATATTGACGAACAGGGTGTTTCGGTATTTCCTGATACTCGTGCCATGCTTACCAAGTGGAAAATTCAGGGGTTCAAGCTTGCATTAATATCGTCAAGCAGAAGTTGTCACTATATAATTGAACGCGCAGGTCTTAGTGGAGCCTTTGAAGCAATAGTCGATGGGAATGATCTGATCACCATGCGGCTTAATGGAAAGCCTCATCCGGATATGTTCTTTTATGCAGCCGATAAACTTGGTGCAAAATATGCACGCAGCGCAATCATAGAGGATGCAGTGTCGGGAGTCGAAGCTGGAAAGAAGGGAAACTTCGGGGCTACTATTGGCGTTGCACGAAGCGGTTCAACACAACTGCTACTTGACCATGGAGCCGACAGGGTGGTTGTTTCTCTCAAAGAGTTAAGTAATCCGCCGCAACCAGGAGAAATAAAGGGGTTACCATCATTGAACCTCCTCATTGAAGAGTTTTTCAGCAACTATCAGTTTAACAGGACAGCTCTCTTCCTTGACTATGATGGGACACTTACTCCAATTGTCAGCCACCCTGAAGATGCACGGTTATCATCATATACACAAAATCTTCTCGAGAAACTTTCGCAGAAATGCATTGTAGCAATTGTCAGTGGGCGGGATCGCAGGGAAATTGAATCTCTTGTAAATATTCCAACTCTTTACTATGCAGGTAACCACGGGTTTGATATCACGGGGCCTGGAAATACTACGTTTGTATATCCAAAGGTAAGCACTATACAACCGTATTTATCGCGTGCAGAAACTTATATTTCCGAATCGCTCTCATCGATTCCGGGTATTCTTATAGAACGAAAACAATTTTCGATTGCAATCCACTACCGGCAGGTCATTTCGGAGCATGTGGAAAAGATTAAAAATGAGTTGGATATCATTTGTGGCATAATCGATGGATTCAAGATTACTTCCGGAAAAAAAGTGTATGAATTTCAACCTGATGTAAACTGGAACAAAGGTGATGCGGTACTATGGCTTATCGAAAAAATAGTTCCAATTGCAAGCCTCTCTCCCGAGTATACATTTATGTATATGGGTGATGATATGACCGATGAAGATGCATTTCGTGAAGTTGCTGAGTTTGGTATACCAATTCTTGTCGGGTCGCACGGCGCAGCCACTGTTGCCACGTATCATCTCGAAAATGTAACTCAGACAAACGAATTTCTTCAGAAGCTGGTTGACACAATTCCCTGAATAGTTACATTTACTTTAACTATAACCTAAACTCGGCGATAGCTTGACGCGAATAACGCGCAATCTATTGCGCATAAAGGCTTTCAGACTTTTCGGTCTTATCACCAGTCGATAAAACCTTCAAAGTCTTCAAGTCTTTCTGCTGCAATATCTTGCGGTTCTTCATCGTC
>JBNKZD010000293.1:0-6707 GCA_050301235.1 Chitinispirillaceae bacterium
AAATTGTGATGCAGTAATAAAGCAACAGACAACAAAGTCCTGCCTATTTTTGAAAAATATCATTTTCCTGAAAACAATTATCGAGGGATTCAAACTTGCGATGAATTTGCAGCTATTTGGGACTTTTTAGTGAGTTCTGAGGGTTAGGGAGAGAGGCGAGTGAGGAATTTGCAAAATTTGCATTTTCCTCGCAAAATCGAAAATATATGCATAAATTTCAAGTATTTATCAAAAAACTATCCCTTACGTTTCCTCATAATCACCATAGAAACCCCACTTGGATCAATAGCACGTTCCTCAATTGCGTATCCGCATTTCTGATAAAAACTGATATTTTCCGGACTTTTTACAGCTGTAAACAGTTCAAAAACTGTTACTGCAGGGAATTTTTTCTCAATTGCATCCATCAGAATCTTTCCATACCCCAACCTTTGAAACACCGGCTCAACAATGACTCTCCCAACGTGACAGATCCCATCTACTTCATGAGCCCTTGCAGAACCTGCAATCATCTCTCCATTGACCGCCTTAACGTATACATACCTGGTAAATTCATCACGAAACTGTTCCAGGGTTTGAGCTATCGGCACAATGGAATAATTACCATCGTTCTTTTCTGCTTCCTGCACAAACGCCCGCTTTTGCAGATAATACATCTTCTCAATGTCACTCTCTGTTACATCACAGATTGTTGCCCCTTTTTTCTCCTCCTTTTCCCACTCGGTGACCTCAGCACCAATAAAATACTGAACCATTGATGTAAACAGCTTTTCAACAAAATCCGGATCCATCCCACATTCTTCAGCCCAGGCTCTTCTGGTAATCATCATGCGTTTCACCCGGTCGGAAGCTTTTACATCAGTTATTGACTTTTTAAATTGTGCCGCAACTTTGACATATTCAGCTCTCTGAGCAATCAATCCGATAATCTGCCGATCGATCTCATCAATGTTACCCCGTACCTCTTCAATGCTCTGACATTTCTGTGTGACTTCCATTATGTATACTCCTCAAGGTGGCTTCGAGAGCCTCAGCCACCAGCCACTGAGTTCTTAAAGTCCCGGTATATAAGGCTCTCAATGAATTATTTGCAATCAATCTTTTTAATCGCTTACATTCTAACAATGTAATTATCTCAGATTTGTTTCGTATTTTTTATAGAGGGTAGTTTAATCCCACACAGGAAACTCCAGACATGAATCATTCTGAGAACAGATCCAAACGCCTTCTTCTGAACGGTACCCCGATTTCGGCAGGAATTGTGATCGGAAAAGTGTATCTGTTCAAACAGATCGATCTGGATTCTCTTAAAAATAATACGTTCCCCGTTGAAGATGTAATCGTTGAACTCGAACGACTAAGCCACTCCATTAAAAAAAGTAAGGAACAACTGGCAAGTTTACAGCGCTCAGGTGCAGAACGACACAAAGAGGATGTTGCTGATATTTTTGCATCACATATTCAACTCCTTGAAGATGAGGCGTTTCTTGACAATATCCGTGAAGGTATAAAGGTCGAGCGGCTTAATGTCGAACATGTCATTTCAGTAAAGATTGAAGATATTAAAAAAAGTTTTGAATCATTAAGTAATGAAACAGTAAGAACGCGCCTCTTTGATGTTCAGGATGTCTATCACAGGCTGCTTAGAAACCTCCTTGAAATTGAGCATGTCAGAGTATCGCCACTGGTCAGGAGTACGGCACCACCAATCCTTGTCGCACAACATCTGCTTCCATCAGATATTGCGCTTCTTGAACTCAGAGACATTTCCGGTATTGTTATTGAGAAGGCTTCTGCGATGTCCCATATAGCAATCATATCCCGCTCATTCGAAATTCCTGCGATCATTAACATTCCCGATGTCACACAGCTGGTTCAACAGGGAACAACCATTATTCTTGATTGCTACGCTGGCTCTGTAATTATTAATCCAACACAAACAGATATCAATCGGTATACAAAAAAACTAACTGAACACCCTGCAAAACACAGCAACACCCAACACATGACACATCGGTGCATGACTCGTGACGGGGTAAGGATCCTTGTGGAAAGTAATGCCGGCAGCATTGCAGATGTCGAAAAAGCCTTTGCAAACGGAGCTGAAGGAATCGGATTATTACGATCAGAATTTTTTTACCTTGGAAAAACATCTCCTCCATCAGTAGAAGAGGAGTATCTTTTTTATAAGGAGATATACAGAATTGCACACGGACGACCGGTGACCATCCGGTTACTAGACCTGGGCTCTGATAAAACACCATCATTTCTCAGATTTGAAGCTGAATCAAATCCTCAAATGGGGATCCGGGGTCTTCGCTATCTTCTCCATAATAAAGAATTACTGATGTCGCACCTTTTATCCGTGCTGCGGATTTCACAACTTGGAACAGTTAATGTGCTACTTCCATTTATTACACTGCCATCAGAACTTTCGATATTACGATCCATTATTAATAAAATTATCATAAGCGAAAGAATTGATTATTCAAAAATAAAAATTGGTATCATGGTAGAAACACCTTCATCGATGATGATGTTGTACCAATTTAAAAATCTTGACTTTATCAGTATCGGCACTAACGACCTTACACAATTCCTCTTTGCATCAGACAGGGAAAATTACTCCCTCGATTTTATCCGTGAAGATTCAGCACCTCTGCTTATTCATTGTATAAAGTCTCTGATGCAGATCTGTAATGGTTTGAGAAAAGAGGTAACAATATGCGGGGAAATTGCATCAATTCCGGAACTGGTTCCGTTACTGATTGGTGCAGGAATACGTAGACTATCGGTGCAACCGTCATTAATAGGAAAAATTAAAAAGATTATTGAATCGCGAACAATTGATCAGACTATATCGGAAGTTAACGATTACCTGAGACCTTTTTCGTTCGCTTTTTGAAGGGGGAATATGGGAAAGTGGCAGATAGACCTATTGTTCAATAAAAGCTTTACTGCAGCATAATAAAAAGGCATGGAATATTTTCCATGCATTTTTATTTCAAACTGTATTTTCTTCTATATCCAATAAATATTAATGAACCACTATTTTCATTGTAATTGGTTGATTACCACTCTTAATCTGCAACATGTACATTCCATGCGATCTATCCTTTAGGACTATCTGTGACTGATTTACAGTAGTTTTTGCAACCAGCCTTCCCTTTGTATCGATCACTTGTACGGGGCTCTTATCTTGTATCCCAGTAAGGTGAACTATACCGACACAGTATGTCGCAGAAAAAACATCTGCTGATTGCGCAAGTAGCTGCTCATGAATCACCGTTTCACCATCTTTTAGAGAGAACTTTTTCAGAAATGCCCAGGTTTCTTCACTGTTATTGATTCGGTCACCAGTGTTCATAGGCCATTCATGCTGTCCGGTCCTAACTGAATCAGCGATAACTTCAGTTCCTCCATCACATGGCCCATAGTAGAGTCTTGTCACTACTGAATTTGGATTTGTTGATGGATATGGGCGAGTTACCACTGGTGTTTTAGGGCAATTGCATAAATCTAACCATTTTGTGACATTCTGCATAAATGCAGCAGTTCCCCCAGAAAAACCTTCATTCGTTCCAAATGTTAACCGCATCGACATCGGCCGTTTAAGTGTACAATTACCTGACATGTTTCCGGATGTTGGGGCGATTGCCGCAAAAACATCAGAATATCTGCATGCAAGATTAAATGTCATGAATCCTCCCTGTGAGAATCCACATGAATAAATGCGCTTCCTGTCAATTTTATACTGTTTATCAACAGAATCGATAATTGCCATCAAAAAAGTAAAATCATTGGTACCTGACATATCCCACGATTTATTTATTGCACTTGGGTACACCACGATAAATTTTTCCCTGTCTGCAACCAAATCCATTTTTGTATAGGATTGTTCAGTTGGTCCATCCATATTATAGCCATGAATATTCAATACAAGCGGTGGATTATTCAATCCACTGGGAGCATGCACGATATAAGTTCGAGTTAGCCCGGCGATTTTCATTGTTTTCGTCTGTGCAAACAGACATGTTGACATTAAAACAATTAATGTCACAACAAGAATACTTTGTTTAACCATACTGGCCCCCTTATAAACTAATATCTCTATTCAAATTACAATCGTACCTGCATTGCCGACAATTTCTGTCCTTCGGAAATCATACGGATAATAAACATTCCACTTCCGAGAGAGCGTGGCAATGCAGCCTCATGCTTACCGGCATTTTTGAAACCGTTGGCAAGAACGGAGACCAGCCTTCCTCTGCTGTCAACAATTTCAACTTTTACGTTTTTCCCGGAACTGAGTGTATAGCATACCCGATTATTAACACAGGTCAAAGCAGAAGAAGATGGCACTGGATTTGATTTCAGTTTTACTGATGTTTTTGGCAGAGAATCATTCAACACCATAAAATCAAATAGTGCATACCCTTTTGATGTATTACCCCTCTGCGTACCATGCATCCTGACATAACGAGCAGTTACAGTTGTAAAAGTCTCATCAGTTACTGAGCGGCAACCATTTTTCGTTGTACTGAATACATCATCCCATGTTGAATTATCTTTTGACACCTGTATTTTAAACGACTTGGCATAGGCAGAATCCCATTTGAGGATTACTCTGTTAACTTCCATCTCATCACCCAGATCAATCGAAATCCATTGTGGATCGCTTGCCGAACTTTCCCACCTTGTGTTCAGGTAATTCTGCCATGTCGCGGGTGAAGTTACATTTCCAGGAGAGTTGGATCCACTTGTTGAAGATGCCGTCGCTTTTTTATTCAGAGCGAGATTACGTTTTGAATCGATCTCCCTCCATAATCCAAGTTTGGGCTCTACCTCCCAATCCTGGTAATAGTTCATAACTACCGAATCTTTTTGAGTAAATGTCAGAGGTAACCAGACATACTCGCCACCTCTGGCTGCATGAGGCCTCTTCCATCGATCCCCGCAGTACATCTGAACTGTATCTTTTTCACCTTTGAATGGAAACACATAATCGCACTGTGTATCCCATGATTTTCTATCTGCATCACCCGGAGCGATAACGGAAACGAGATTCGTCGTCCAGGGGCCGTTGATATTGCGAGCTGTCCAGTATCTGGTTTCGGTCGGATCGATACCCATCATTCCCGAAGTCAGGTAGTAGTAAATGCCACGACGTTTCATAATCATTTCGGCTTCGCGGTTTCCGTCGGACCAGGTCTGTACTTTTTTTTCCAGATGAATATAATCCCAGGTCATGAGCGATAAAACCTGGGCAGTAGTTCTATTCTGATCCTTATCCCAAATTTCATAGCAGTAGTAAGCTTTTCCATCATCATCCTGGAATACCGACATGTCGCCCGTGTTTTTCCCGAACACGGTACTGTCGTATAATTTGGTATAGGGTCCGGTAGGGCTGGTGCTGGTAGCGATACCCAAGTTGCACCAGATATTTGCATCTGGTGTTTCCCATTTGAGCACCATGACATACTTTTTAGTTGAATCATTATAGAGGACATCCATCCGGTTGGTTCCACGTGTAGCAGTCAGCATATTGCCGTGATTTTTCCAGTGCAGCAGATCGGTTGATGAGTAGCAGGTTTGATTCGTCATCTGCTGATCACAACCATACCAGTAATACTTTTCACCGAATTTACACAAACATCCGCTTCTGGTCCTGATTGAATTTCCATCAAGATCAAACTGATTGAAATCGTTATGGATTGTTAGCCATTCTGCCTGTATTGAGATTGCTGTCCCGACAATTAAACACATTTGCAGAAATCGTTTTCGATGTCCTGTTAGCTGTGATGATTTCATTTCCCCCCCATGTGCCTAAAAATATCACTTACATTTTTTTATTATTATAATAATAAAACGAACCTTTTGCTGAACATAAAACAACAACAAAGCCGCATACATATTTTTATCATGGACATCCTGTGGACACGGCAAAAATTATATAGAGACCATTCTGCTACATTTTTTCAAGCCAGCTAATTTTTAAACAGTCTCCCGGAATACTTTTTAAAAGCCACTAATAAAGTGATTACCCATAAAAACTATTGTTCAAACATTGTAAAAAGAACTCGTTCATTATTCACCGATGAACGAATCCATACAGAATATATTCCACATGTTAATTTCCGGCAAGTTCCTATAGATCGACTGAAAATAATCACGCTCTCTTTTATTTAATCCCCGTGGATGCAACAACTTAATTGCCGCAACCAGTGTGAGATTGCGCTCCCCCTTGAGCATTTTTATAAAATTTCCAGGATTAATACCGCTTTGTTTGCTGAGAGACCGATATGAGAAGCGGAAATCAGACTTTTTACGATCTTCATAATAATCGGAATGTATTACATATTTTAAACAGAAACAACTCATTACCTTGAATATTTTTTTTGACACCACTTAACAATCCAGATAGCCCCTCATTTTTAAATGTCTCTTTCACACATTGAATTCCACATGATATTTTTACCATCAATTGTTCGCATAATAACTGTCGTTCGCTTGTTATCTTTTTTATAATTACTTTTATATCAATGTGTTACCAACGCAATCGTTCTCAAGGTGAGCGTTTTGAAAAAACTTTTTATCACTTTAAACTGTTAATTTCTTTATATTATCAGACATGAAATTAAAAAGCACCCAACAGTTTAACATATACCCCTACACAGATTATAGAAATCTCCTTAAAGACTACTATG
>JBNKZD010000294.1:0-25113 GCA_050301235.1 Chitinispirillaceae bacterium
ACCGGTGGTGCAGGATTTATTGGTAGTGCACTTGTATGGAAACTCAACCAACGTGGAATTGATGATATAGTCATTGTTGACCGTTTGGGGTGTGAAGAAAAGTGGAGAAATCTTGTATCACTGCGCTACAGAATATTTTATGAAAAAGCGGATTTTATAAACAAGCTTGAATCCGGTTTTTTCGGTGATTCAATCGATACAATATTTCATCTGGGAGCCTGTTCAGCGACTACTGAAAAAGATGCTGATTATCTCATGGATAATAATATTCACTATACGATCCGAATCGCTACCTGGTGGGAAAGTCATCAGAAGACACGACTTATTTATGCATCAAGTGCAGCAACCTATGGTGATGGTGAAAAGGGATATATCGATGATATCACGAAGCTGGATGAACTTCGCCCTCTGAATATGTATGGTTATTCCAAACATTTTTTTGATCTGTATGCCCGTCGAAATGGGTGGCTTGACCGGATAGTTGGATTGAAATTTTTTAACGTATTTGGTCCTAATGAGTATCATAAAAACTCGATGCGCAGTGTTCTCAATAAAGCCTGGCCCGATGTACGGGATAAGGGGAAAATTTCCCTGTTCAAATCATATCACCCAAAATACTCTGATGGCAATCAGTTACGGGATTTCATCTATATTAAAGATGCACTCGAAATGGTACTGTTCTTTTTTGATAATAGAGCCATCGGAGGTATTTTCAACATTGGTACAGGTAAAGCACAATCATGGAATGACTGTGCTGATGCACTGTTTGCTGCTGCGGGTAAAAAACCTGTTATAGAATACATTCCCATGCCTGAGGAGTTGCGGGGAAAATATCAATATTTCACTCAGGCTGATTTGCAGCATTTGAGATCTGCTGGATGCATGTATGAATGTATGTCGTTACATGATTCGGTTGCGGACTATGTTAAAAACTATCTGGTTCCACAGAAGTATCTGGGTGACTGAGCTAAAAAATCCCTTGCGGAATTCCGCGCTAAAACGATAAAATCAAATGAGATATGAAAAATGGAATAGTATTCCAGCTGGGGAGTACTATCTTTTTTGATATTACATGTAAATACTGGAACAGAACAGGTAACCCGTCATGAAACGTGTGTTGATTGAAAAACTGAGCACAATTCAGATCATTTGTTTTTCCCTGATATGTACAGCACATCTGGTGTTTGCAGCAGATATTGAAACCGGAGATTATATACATTACCGTTTGGGTGTAAAATATAAGAACGAAAAAAAATTTGAAGCCGCCATTGACGAATTCCGTAAAGTTCTTGCTGCTTATCCGGATAATTATAACGCCTATATGCATATTGCAGAGATCCGTGCAGCACAAAATCAACCACGTCTGGTAATTTACAATCTTAAGAAATCGCTGAATTATAATCCCGGATGGGGAAAAGCTCATAAAATGTTATCTGCTGCTTATGAAAAAGACGGACAGATACAAAAATCGATTGTTGAATTGCAACAGTATTCCCAGTATTGTGATCCGGCAGAACGGGACAGTCTTCAGAATCAGATTGACAGATTGATTCGTCGTGTGAATGGCGACAATGGTAATGATTCTATTAAGAATGCCACTGCTTTCGACAGCAGTGGTTCATCAGTGGTTGAGCCTCATCCGGTTGTAAACAAAAGCGGGTCTCCCGATAAACCTGAAGGTGCAACTGTCATCACCGAAAGAAAAAACTCAGGTTCAGTAAATAAGAATGGTACCATATCTAATGGAGAGTTGATCGATGAATTATTTAATGATGCTGTTACAGCTTATAATGCGGGGAAGCTTGATAATGCTGTAGGGATACTCAAAAAGGTATTGCAGAAAAATCCAGCGCATCCAGGAGCATATTATTATGCAGGCTTGATCAGATTGAAAAAAGGTCAGACAAAAATGGCAAAAATTAACTTTGAGAAATCTATCAATTTTCCCGAACTGGGGTACAATGCACATTTTTATCTTGGAAAGATTTACGGAGATGAGAAAAACTATTCTGAAGCAATCCGTCAGTTAAATCTGTATATTTCAAAAACGTCATACGAGGCTGGGAAAAAGGAAGCTCAACTTCAGATAGATAACTATCGAAAAGTAATGGCACCTGAAATGATCGATTCTGTTCTCAAGGGAGCGAAAATATCTACACCACCAGCTCCAAAACCGGTCGTTATTGCACCTGAAAAGTATAATGAAGTTGAGATCCGGATCGATTCATTACTTGTAATGCTCACCGTTGATACTTTAAGTAATCTTGGACAACAATTGCTTAATGGAATCAGACTGTTCCAAAAAGGAGAGTATGACAATTCAATAAAAGCATTTCGGGAAGTGCTGGCAACAAAGCCAAGTGGAACACCTGCAATGCACTGTATCTATAACACTGGTATTTGTTACTTTAAACTGGGATTGTTTCAGGATGCAGAGAACCAGTTTCAACAGGTGCTTGAACGGTTTCCCGGGCAACCTGTTGCACCACAGTGTCTTTTTCTCAAAGCAATGACCTATCTTAATAGGGGTGATCCCACAACAGCTGAAGGGCTGCTGAGAAAATTTATTCAGGAATACCGGTATCACTCCTGGTCCGGAAAAGCATTTGAAATGCTGGGTGATGCGTATGTCGATATGGATCAACCCAAAAAAGCTGTTGATGCATATGCTAATGCTGCTCAGAAGTCTCTCAGAGGGTATGCAGATCGTGTGTTTGCGTTGTATAAACTGGGTTCAGCTTGCTTACAGATAGGAAATCAGACACGGGGAATACAGACCTTTCAGAGTGCGATCAAAACAGGAGAAAAATACAACGTATTTATCCGGGTTCCGGATTCATATTACAGGATAGCTGATGAAAAATTCAAATCGAAGGATTTTACGAGTGCCCTTGAGTATTATACGAAAGTAACTCGCAAATATCCGGCATTTCAGGAAACACCATGGGGCTTGTTTCAAATTGGCAGCATCCATAAAAATCTCGGGGATTATCAATCTGCTGTCAAGGTGTTCAAAGAGCTCATGCAGCGTTTTCCTGATGATTACTGGTCAAAACAGGCGCAGTGGAAACTGGAAGATTCAATCTGGGAAAATGAATACAAAGCAGTGTTACGGCAGTGAGTGATACAAAAGTAACAGAGAGAATAAAATTATATGGACAGTAAAACCGCTTTGGTCATGGAGTTAACAGATACATTCAGTTATCAGGTACGGATGTATCGTGAACTTACAACGCTGGTTCAAAGAATGATTGGTAATCTGGCTTTAAGCAGAGGTGACATGTCCGGATTACTCAGCTCCATGGAAAAAAAGAAAAAAATGCTGGATTTAATCGAAGCTGAAAGGCATAGTCATTCAGATGCTATTATGCGATGGCAATTATTAAAAAATAATGTTACAATGACTCCTGAGGTTAATATGCTTGAAAAGGTACTTGAAGACACCGGGAGTGCGATTAAAGACTTTATTAATGAAGAAGAGCAACTGAGGACTTACATCGAAAAGTGTATGCAGAAGAGCTGAGATATGATAATGACCGATGATATAATTCTTGCCGGTGAGGCTAATGTAAACGAATTTGAAGGTGAAAAAAAAACGGATCGTTTTGATATTACTCCAGATGCATTATCATTGCTGCAAAAAGCCTTTTCCGATTTTCAGGTAAGAGCAGAGCAGCTCAGTAATGCCTATGCTGCAATGCAGGAGGATTTCAGGAAAGTAAATATAGAGCTTGATAGAAAAAATAATGAACTGGCTAAAAGTCTTGGAATTCAGGAAGAAACACGTACGTATCTTTACAGTATTCTTGAGAGTATGGAAAATGGTGTCATTGGGATCAATACGAATGCTGTTATAACTCATTTTAACAAAGCAGCATCACTGATTACTGGATTTACATCTAATGAAGTGCTGGGCCGAAAGATTACCGATATCTTCAAGCGAAACCAGGATGAAGAGATTGCCTTGATGAAAGTTATAGAGACCGGGCGGGGAGCGCGAAGGGATGAGAAGGTGCTTTGGCATAAAGATGGTCATCCGGTACCTGTTTCTTTTCAAACAGCACTCCTGCGTGACCGTGATCGACGTTGTCTCGGTGCTGTAGAAATTTTCAGTGATATTTCCAAAATTAAAGCTCTTGAAGAAGAGATGCAGCAGACCAGAACCATGGCGGTACTTGGAGAAATGTCTGCAACAGTAGCACATGAAATACGCAACCCGCTGGGTGCAATGGGGATGTGGGCCGGACTTCTGGAACGCGATCTTGAAGGTGATGATCCTCGTAAAATGATACTTGGAAAAATTACTGAAGGTCTTTCACGGTTGAATAAAATCGTATCAAACCTGCTGGTGTACACAAGACCAGTCAGGGCTGAATTACGTAAGGTCAATTTAAATCATATACTTGATGAGATTGTATCATTTGTTGATATCGAGATTGAGCGGCTCGGGCAGAAAATTATGATTACCAAAGAGTGTTCCTGTAAAAATGCAATGGTTCTGGCCGATCCCGAAAAACTCAATCAGGTTATTATGAATCTCTGTTTAAACGCAATTCAGGCGATGCCTCAGGGTGGAACATTATCGGTTGCTGTTGCAAATGAAGGCAATCTTGATTCAGGGTATGCCTGTTTTACTATCGGTGATACAGGTGTCGGAATCGGGAATGATAATATATCAAAAATATTCGATCCGTTTTTTACCACAAAAGAAAATGGAACCGGGCTTGGTCTTGCTATTGTAAAAAAATTTGTTGATTCTCATTCTGGATATATAGATATTAAAAGTATAGTTGGAGAGGGAACACAGATTAAAGTGTTTCTTCCGTTGCTGAAAGAGTAACTGCATCTATGGAAAACAAACGGGTACTTGTAGTAGACGATAACGATCTTTTTCGTGAGTCAATTGTTGAAACGTTGCGAAGAAAAGGATACAACCTTTCTTCTGCCAGGGATGGACATGATGCATTGGATCAGTTAAAAAAAAATGAGTATGACCTTGTCATTTCTGATATGAAGATGCCAGGTATGACCGGTATTGAGCTTCTTGAGCAGATTCGAAAATTCAATACGGATGTTCCGTTTCTTGTAATTACCGCTTACGGCGCTATTGAAACCGCAGTAGAAGCAATGAAAAAAGGTGCGTTTGACTTTATCCAGAAATCTGATAATTTACTCAGTCAACTTGAGATTACTGTCGATAGAACCTTGAATTATCAGTCACTTGTCTCTGAAAATCGAAGACTCAAATCGGTATTGAGGGAACAATGGAATTTTATTGGTAATGGAAACCGGATGAACGATATTCGTGAACTTGCAGCTTCAGTTGCAGAAAGTCGTTCGACTGTTTTAATTACCGGTGAATCAGGAACCGGAAAAGAGATGGTTGCCCGGTATATCCATTATCAGAGTAAACGGTGTAACCGACCTTTTGTGAAAATAAACTGTGCAGCACTTCCTGAAGGTCTTATCGAGTCAGAACTGTTTGGTCATGAAAAAGGGGCATTTACAGGAGCAATAAACCGAAAACTGGGAAAATTTGAAGCCGCTTCAGGTGGTACGCTTCTGCTCGATGAAATTGGTGAAATGCCTATGCTTATGCAGGCTAAACTACTGCGTGTTTTACAGGAGAGAGAGATTGATAAAGTCGGTGGTGACCAGCCGGTTGAAATCGATGTCAGGGTTATAGCAACAACGAACAGAAATCTCGAAAAAGAGGTTGCAGATGGAAAATTCCGTGAGGATCTTTTTTATCGTCTGAATGTTTTCAGAATTCACTTACCTCCATTGAGAGATCGAAAGGACGATATTCCCGAACTCGTTGAACATTTTATCAGTAAATATAATGATGAAAATGGTTTCAGTGTTCAGGATCCATCGAACGATGCGTTAAAAATTTTATCAGGGTATGATTGGCCAGGTAATATTCGTGAGTTGGAAAATGCGATTGAAAGAGCTGTTGTACTTACCCGTGCCGGTATTATAGCGCCATCGATGTTTAAAATGAATACACTGAGTAAAGCTCAGACAAGTGAGCTTCAGGTGGGAATGACTGTTGCAGATATGGAGAAACAACTCATACTTAAAACACTTGATTCATGTCAGGATAACAGGACAAAAGCTGCGGAGATACTTGGGATTTCAATTCGGACTCTGCGTAATAAGCTGCATGAATATGGGGCTTTTTCTGATGATCCTGTAGAATGCGTTGCAGAAGAGTGAACTGAGGAAAAATGTATGAAAGGAATTAGCACAAAATCAATTTTGTTCAAAACCGCGATTATTTACGTCTTTCTGACTATTTTGAATATCTCGATTTTTGTCCTGATGGTTTTTGAAAACCAGCTTGATCTGATTGCTGAAAATGCTATTCTTTCGAGTCAACACAAAGCATCCGGACTCAAATATCGGATAGAAAATATCATACAATCGACTAAGGAATTGTCTACGGTCAATATTAATAAAATATTGAAGGAGTGCTCAAATCTTGGAATAACGGATGTAGTGTTATTCAGTGAGGGGGGTAAGGTCTTTGCCAGCATTGAAAAAAATGAGACGATTACAAGGGATGATGCCAATATTGAAGAACTGAAAATGATTAATACCGCCATTACAAGGCAGGGCTTTGAAGATAAATTGTTTTATCATAGTGTAAATAGAAAAGACAAAACGATATCTTTATACATACCTTTTGTTTATGGAAATGAAAAAACTGCGGTAGCTGCAATAAAAATCCTGATGATCGATATTGATAAGCAGATGAATCTGCTATACAGACAGTGTATTCTTATCGGCATTCTGGTTACCATTCTGCATCTTGGATTTGCAATGCTGTTTTCCAAGATGATACTTATTCCAATCCGAAAACTCAATGAAGCTACTCATCAGATAGCACAGGGACAGCTTGAGATACGTGTTCCGATCGTTCGTGATGATGAAATCGGACACCTGGCATCCTCGTTTAATGAAATGAGTGTTGCATTGCAGCGAATGCGTGATGAAGCTAAGGGGGCAAACCCACTTACTGGTCTTCCGGGAAATATTTCAATTGCAAAATATATTGATGATTGTCTCAATGCTCAACGTTTGATCGCTGTATTATACTGTGATCTTGATAACTTTAAGGCATATAACGACAAATACGGGTTTACACGTGGTGATGATGCGATCCTTTATACCCGTGATTGTCTTATTGCTGTTTCTAAGAGAAAAGATGTCAGAAACGCATTTGTCGGGCATGAGGGTGGAGATGACTTTGTTGTGATAATTGATTATGAATATTGGGAAATATTCGCAAAAGCGTTTATAACAACCTTTGACAGAGGAGTTTTCCAGTTTTATAATAGTATCGATGCACGAAACGGATTTATTGAGTCGATAAACAGGAGGGGAGAGCGCCAGCGTTTTCCTCTGATGAGTATTTCTGTTGCTGTTATAGCGAATAAAAACAGACCATACAGACGTCATGCAGAAATGATTGCGGTTGCAGCGGAAGTTAAGAAGTATGTTAAAAGTCAGGATGGCTCTTGTTATGCTATTGACCGAAGAACTGGTCCTGTCAGTCCAACTCAGGTTGTTGAACAGACTCGTGCAGCATGGCCACCTGATCCTAATTCTGGCCGGTAACCATGAAATCGATTGTTAAGTTATTACCCATTCTCGTATTGTTTCTTCTTACCATACTTTTTAATATTGGTATGATTAATATTCGATTCGATGACATACGCTACCTACTCGGATCGATAGCGTCAGAGGATGATGTTGCCAATACTTTTGGAATTGTCGCAAAATATGAACTAGTAAAAAGAAGAATGCAGTTTGGTGAGGAAAATATTGCCAATTTCGAACTTGAAGCGAAAATGCAGACAATAATCTCGTCAGAAATTGAAAAAAATGAAGCTGCACAGCCATTCTATAGTAAACCTCTCAGGCTATGTATAAATGGCATAAGAGTGTTACTTGGGAAAAAAATAATTAATCCTAAAGAAGAAGACAGAATTTTTGGCGTTCTGGAAATTGCCTATTTGTGGGAGAGAAACAGGAAATATACTGAAGCACTTAAAATCTATGATGATATAATGGCAACAGCAAACAATACACCGAATTCTTTGCGTGCTGCAATAATGGTGCATCAGGCTTTCTGTTATTCCATGATCAGTAATTACGATAAAGCAAAATTTATTTATGAAAACGTTATCAATCTGTATCCATCAACTGAAGCGGGAATTCTAGCCTGGAAACTTCTCGATTTCATTCAGAGCATGGAAAAAGAACGGGTAATTGTCGCAAAATCTAATGTTAACAGTCTGGAAAAAGCTAAACAGTATTATCTTTTGATGGATTTCAAAAATGCTATAAAGCAATATTCAAAGATCGTTAACCAATCCGAAAAAAAACCCTCAGCTGAAGCTCATTTTTATAAGGGACGGTCACATGAGGAACTTGGTGAAACCGAAGATGCTATAAGCGAGTATAAACTGGTTGCAAAAATGGATAGTAAAGCAAATTGGGGACGGCAGGCAAACAGGCGTCTTCTTATGCTTGGTGAATTCTATGAAAAGCAGAAAAGTATCTCTGATGAAGCAAAAAAACAACTCGAAAAGTATCAGGACCAGCAGTTCTTGAAAAACATGGAAGTATATTCTAATTTTGTTCCAAAAGGGTCTCTTAAAAACGAACTTCTAGAAGATTCCCGAAAAGCAGCAAATACCAGTGCCGATGACAGTCTTTTAAATATGATAAATAATATCGGAACCATCGATCTTGAAGGTAAGAAAAATAAGGAAAAGAATAAAAACGTAGCTGTCAATATACAAAAAAAAGAGGATGGTGCAACAGCGACTCCCGCAGAATATAAAGAACTTGAACGCAGACAGATGTTAAGTCAGAATCCATATCGTCGTCCAGCTTATCTTAAAGAGGTAATTGATAATAATTCTCAACAGTTGAGATATATCTATAACAAACGGTTAAGATCAGGAATCAAAATATCTGGTCGTATACTGGTTGAAATGGCAATTAATCCTGATGGTGCGATCGGAAATATCAGAGTGGTACAGTCAAATATCGGAGATCAGACCTTTGAAAATGATGTAACCGAGAGAATAAAAACCTGGCGTTTCAACCAGATCCCCGATTCGCTTGGTTCGCTTACCGTAAATTATCCATTTGAGTTTGCAGAAGAGCAGTAAACGCAATCGCCTCACCCCCTCTCCATTGGTGAATTGAGAGGGGGAAAGAAGAGAGAAATGCAAAAACCCCCTTTCTCCACGAGTGGAGAGAGAGTCGGGTGGTCACTGATCCCGCTAAAAGCGGGAGAATGTGGAGAGAGGCGATTGCGGAATCTGCGAATTCCAAGCTCCTCAAAAATCCTCACTTCACTCTAAAAGCCCGAAACGCATTTCGCAATACCCCAAGTCCGCCTCGATATCCTGGTATATAAAAGAATAGATCTGTTGCTTTACCTTTTTCAACTTCATATGATTTGAATTTTGAGAAAAGGGTGCCAAAGATTATAAATCGTAGAATGGCTGATAACAGGAATAGTGATTGCAGTTGCCATGCAAACACGTGTGGTAGATTATGAGACAGATGTCCTCCGATCATACTGAAAATGAAAACGAATATCCCGTTCACAGCAACAGAAAATGAGATATTGATTTCGGGCTTATTCTTTCCTGATGCCAGCAAAAGATAGTTGAAATTTCCCAGGTTGTAACCACTCCAGCAAAATCCGGTATAAAAATTAAGAACCCATACATGCCAGGGAAGACTTACTATGAGATAGGGTAGTGGTACTGTGCAGATGAGAAACCCGGTAAACAACACAATTCTTCTATTTCCGATAGAATCCGCGAGCTTTCCCCACACTGGTAATGCACAGATTGTTCCTAGAACCGTTGCTGCGCTTGCTGCTGCGAGTGTAAAAAAGTCAAATTTCAAATCACGGATATACCAGACATTGAAAAATGGACCTGCAACTGCGACCGTTCCCTGCATCAGGCCGGCAGCTAAACAGTAGTAAACAAATTCTCTGTTATTGATAACACTTTTGAAATTTATTGGAAATGAGCTTTTCAAAACCATCGGTTCCATTTGTAAACTCATCATTCCATACGAGAAAAGACGGAAAAATGCTGCCAGAAGAAAAACCATAGAAAACAAAATCCAGGTCGCATTTCCTGCTGAATATTCTTTTAAAAAGAATCCTGCAACCAATGTGCAGAGTAATTGAGTAAATGAAAAAAAACGGTTTCTCCAGGCAAAGTGACGGCCTCTGTACTCTTTGGGCACAAGTTCTCCCATCCATGCAATCCACAAGCCGGAAACTACATTCCCACTGAATCCATAGAGTGAAAAAACAATCACGTATGACCATGAGCGGATGTGTTCTGGAAAAAATCCGCAAAACGCGAGTACTCCAAGAAAAAAACTCTGAGAAAGTACTCCCCGAAGGACATATTTTTTGCGAACTTCAGATTTTTTAAGGAACCAGGGCAGAGCAATCTGACCAAATGAACTCAACAGCAGCGGAAAGCTGCCCAATAACGCAATCGCAATAGCAGGAGCTTTTAAAAAAACAGCACCTGCAACAGAAAATGTTTCCGTTAAAGCAAGCATGCCGTTAGCAAATATACCATCCCATAAGCTGAATATAAGTGCTTTTCGAGTCTCTTTGCTGTTGAAAGATATGCCTCCAATTGATGAACACCGGAGGGGAGCAGCATCTGCTGCGATATCAGACGGTATTGTTTCTGAATTGATGGGAGGAATGGATATGGCACTGTCGTTATTTTTTTGCATGGCAGATCACAAATATTCGTAGATGATCACTATATATTGCATTTTATTTGCCAAAAAATCAATTGTTTATTGTAGATAATTGCCATAAAAATAGATGGTGTATGGTTTGCATCTCTAAAACATTTTAACCTCCTGATTGTGGAGTTCAGGTCAGGTCAAAATACTATGGGGGATTATGCAGATACCAGTAGCTACCTATCGATTACAGTTTAATAAAAAATTTACATTTACTGATGCTGAAAAAATAGTCCGGTATCTTCAACGGCTGGGAATATCTCATGTGTATTCATCACCGATATTTAAAGCCCGTTGTGGAAGTATGCATGGATATGATATCGTTGATTATGATGTGATCAGTGAAGATGCCGGAGGAAAGGAATGGTTTGATCAGCTTACAGATAAAATAAAAAAATCAGGTATGGGTTGGATTCTGGATATTGTTCCAAATCATATGGCGATTGATAAAGATAACAGACTGCTTAACGATCTTCTGGAAAATGGTCCGGAAAATACACAAAGCCTTCATTTTGATATCGATTGGAACCACCATTATGATTCCCTCCAGGGTAAACTGCTCCTTCCAATTTTGGGAAATGTCTATGCTGCCTGTCTGGAGAATGGAGAATTAAAATTAACATACCAGAAGAAAGGGTTTGCGCTTGCGTATTACGATTACCTTTTTCCATTGAAAATTGAATCATACGTTTCTATCCTTGGGCAAAAACTGGAAGAACTTCTTGATCTAACCGACAGGGAAAGTGCCGGAATAATCAAATTTTTAGGGGTACTGTATGTCATAAAAAACCTTCCATCAGCCAGAAATGCGGATGGCCGTTTTGATGAAATATCTTTTGCAAAAGAGATGCTGTGGGAACTGTATTCTCAAAATGCAATTATTCAATCATATATTGATAATATCCTTATCGAATTTAATGGGAATAAAGGCGATCCGGGCTCGTTCACACTACTCGATAATATACATGATGAACAATACTATAAATTGTCCTACTGGAAAGTCGCTAATGAAGAACTCAACTACCGGCGTTTTTTTATTATCAACGATCTCATTTCAGTACGGGTGGAGGATCCGGCAGTATTCGATACGGTTCATAAACTGGTATGTCAATTGTATAACGACGGGCAAATAAATGGTTTGAGAATCGATCATATCGATGGATTATATGATCCAGCCGGATATCTTCAAAGGTTAAGAAGTTCTATAACTGATGGATATATCGTCGTTGAAAAAATTCTGGGGACAGATGAATCGCTCCCGGATGACTGGATGGTTGAGGGTACAACCGGTTATGACTTTTGTAATATTGTCAATCAATTATTCTGCTGCAGCAAAAATGAGTTGAAATATACGCAGTTGTATCAAAAGTTCAGTGGAAATTATAACTCGTTCGAAAAGACAGTAAAAGATGCAAAAAGGTTGATATTGAAAAAAAATATGGCTGGTGATATCGACAATCTTGCATCATTGATCAAAACGATTAGCACGCATGACCGGTGGGGAAGTGACATAACACTTTACGGATTAAGGAGTGCACTTGTTGAACTGATGATACGTTTTCCTGTATATCGGTCATATATCAATACAAACAGGTTAAGTGATGAAGATCGGTTAAATCTTCAAAAAGCTATTAACAGTGCGAGATCAGATGAACCTGGTCTTGGAAGGGAATTTGATTTTATTGAACGATTTCTGTTTCTCAGATACGATGAAGGACTATCTGAAGATCAGAAATTAAAATGGACAGAAGTGGTTATGCGGTTTCAGCAATTTACTGGTCCGCTGAGTGCTAAAGGTGTTGAAGATACCGTATTCTATGATTTCAACAGACTGATTTCACTGAATGAAGTTGGTGGGAATCCCGCATCATTCGGAATTGAAGTCAATCAGTTTCATGAGTTCTGTAAATACAGAAAAAAACAATTCCCATTCTCCATGAATAACACATCAACACACGATAGTAAACGTGGGGAAGATGCGAGAATGAGAATTAACTACTTATCAGAAATACCTGAAATCTGGGAAGAACATATCAACTCCTGGAGAGAGATCAATAAAAAATATAAAAGTAAAAAGTATGGGGTTGAAATCCCCGATGGTAATGATGAATACTTTTTTTACCAAACACTGATTGGAACTTACCCTTTTGATACAGGCTGCAATGACTCCTACAGAAAACGTCTGAGAGAATACATGCTGAAAGCTGTCAGAGAAGCAGAGATACACACTGCCTGGATCGAGTATGATAAAGATTACGAACGTGGCATACTCTCATTTGTAGATTCGGTAACTGATGAAACGATTTCGAGGGAATTTTTTGATACTTTTATTCCGTTTGTCCGTGATGCAGCAAAATTCGGCAGCTATTATTCTTTATCACAATGTCTTTTAAAAATGACTACTCCTGGAATCCCCGATTTTTACCAGGGTTCCGAACTCTGGGATCTAGCTATGGTTGATCCGGATAACAGAAATTTAGTTGATTTTGAGAAACGACAACGCATGATCAATAATGATGGCTTTGACACCGGAAATGATTACCGTTCGTTCCAGTCAATGCTTGAGGATTATTCTTCGGGAATTGCAAAGATGTTATTGATCAACTCTGTTCTGAGTTTTAGAAAAAGAAACAGGGATATTTTTGATAATGGTGATTATATCGATCTTAATTCAAGTGGTGAATATTGTAATTCGATAGTACCTTTCATGAGAATTGTTGAGGACAAAGCGGTAATTGTAATCGCTGTTCGTCAGTTAGTATCAATCGAAGCATTTGACCGGTTTCCGTTACCTCCAGATGTATGGGGAGATACCTGTATTGAACTACCAGAGCTACCAGTAAATAACTGGCGGGAAATTATCACCGGAAAAATGATGGGGGTTCAGAATAAGATTTATATGAGTGATGTGCTCGAGATGTTTCCGGGAGCGGTTCTGGTTTCGGAGGGGGGAAGTTGAAATTTTAATAATTTGAATAAACGAAACGTTTTATTGGAATAACTTTTTTGATATTATTACTGGTTCAGGAGAACTTCAAGAATATATGTTAGACCCATATATTCCGAAAAATGATAATTAAGGACTCAGCCTCTCCCTAATCCACCCCTCATTGTCAATGCGATACCGTATTCTGTCGTGAAGCCGGTCGGCCCGGCCTTGCCAGAACTCAAAGGTATCCGGAATAACACGATATCCTCCCCAGTGCTCAGGACGTTTGACTTCTGAAATGCCGTCTTGTTTAAGCCGCGCTGTAAATGCATTGTCAAGAATTTCTCTTGATGTGATAACGCTGCTCTGTGCAGATACCACAGCTGCCACCTGACTTCGAATAGGGCGGGATTGAAAGTATCTGTCTGATTCATCCTCACTTGTCTTCTCTACGGTTCCATCGATACGAATCTGACGTTGCTGCTGGAACCAGAAAAACAGGAGCGAGACATGAGGGTTTACATGGATCTCCCGGCCTTTACGGCTGTTGTAATTGGTGAAAAAGGTAAATCCCTTGTTGTTGTACTCTTTAAGAAGCACGATTCTGCATGATGGTTTTCCATGTTCATCCGAAGTTGCAAGTGTCATGGCATTAGGTTCTTTGATATTTGCTGCAACTGCATCATTAAGCCAGATCCGGAATTGCACAAATGGATCCGCAGCCATCCGCTCGATATCTATCGGTTGACCAGAATACTCCTGACGGAATTGTGAAAACTCATTCATACTATTAATCAGCACCTTGAAAGCAGTGTGGTCAGGTATTCCCAGAATTTTTCAACAGAAGCAATATTGACACGCTCTTCAGGTGAATGAGGATTGCAGATTGTCGGTCCGCATGACACCATATCCATCCCCGGGTATTTAGCTCCGATAAGTCCGCATTCAAGCCCTGCGTGAACTGCTATAATTTTTGGTTCACGGGAGTAGACTTCTTTGTAAATCGAATTCATATCGGCAAGCAGTTTTGAATCCGCATTGGGAGCCCATCCGGGATATCCGCCATGGAACTCTACCTGAGCACCACCAAGAGAAAATGCACTTGCGATTACGTTCGTACAATCTTCACGTGATGACTCTGTTGAACTTCTGCACAGGCATTCTATTTTTATTGTGGTCTGATCACATCTGAGGATTGAAACATTATTTGATGTCTCAACGAGGTCTGCAAAAGCGTTACTCATTTTGTAGACACCATTAGGACATGCATAGAGAGAACGAAGCAGGTTAGTCTTTGCAGAATGTGACAACTGTTGACCGTGTAGAGGTGTTTTTACGAGCGATATTTTCAGGTCAGGTTCTAGCGGAGTATACTCCTGTTGGATTGTTTTTTCAAGATCATTCAGCCATGCGGTAAATGACTTTTCGTTACTCAAAGGAACAGAAATCTCAGCAGTTGCAAGCCGGGGAATCGCATTGCGTACGTTACCACCTTTAAAGCTGCTGATTCCAATGTTAAACTGCTCAGAAGCCATATAGAGAACACGATTGAGAATTTTAACAGCATTTCCCCGTCCGGTGTGAATATCAATTCCGGAGTGTCCACCTCGCAGCCCTTCAAGCACGATTTTGAATGAAATCATATTATCCGGTACTGGTTCAAAAACAGGCTTGATAATGACAACTGCATCAATACCGCCTGCACAACCGATGCACAACTCATGATCGTCTTCTGTATCAAGATTGATAAGTCTTTTTCCCTGAAGAAGGCTGGTATCGAGATTTTTGACACCTGTCATTCCGGTTTCTTCATCGATAGTGAAGAGTACTTCAAGGGGGCCATGCTTTAGAGTGGTATCTTCAAGAACTGCAAGAGATATTGCTACTCCTATGCCGTTATCAGCCCCGAGTGTAGTTCCCTGAGCTCTGACCCACTCACCGTCGTTATAGGGTCTGATCGGATCGGTCAGAAAGTCATGAGTAATTGAATCGTGTTTCTGAGGTACCATGTCCAGATGGCTTTGAAGGATGAGTGTGGGGGAGTGCTTTTTTTCGATGGCAGCTTTTTTGAGGACCAGAAGATTTCCAACGCTGTCCTTTTTCAGGTCGAGCTGGTGTTGTTGCGCGAAATCGCAAATATATTGTGAAAGTTTCTGTTCATGCTTTGATGGGTGCGGTATTGAACAAATTGCCGAAAAATGTTTCCAGAGCAAAGATGGTTTAAGATCCTGGAGGTTGTTCTCCATCATATAGTAGTCTCCGGTTATTTGGTGTAGTGAAATCTATAATCTAATTGAATATAAATCATTTCTGAACAGGGAAAAAATAACTTGGATAACAAGCGATTGTTCTTTAAAATTCCTTCATCGGCTGGGTTTTTCACCGGTTTAGATCATAAGCATTGAGCTTATTGTTTCATGCATTACATCCTCATCATCAATATTTAAAAAAGTTCCACATGGTTATTGAACCTAAAAGTTACCTCTCTTATCTTTCCGCCATTTCGAATTTACTATGCAAAGACATAACGCCGGAAATGTTATCTAATGAAGAGGATGTTGCAATGATCGCAGCTACTCTTACGGGCAGGAGAAATCCAGCTACTATCCGCAACTACAAAACTGCAATGCGGCAGTATGTTCAGATGGTAAATAAGGGGAAGTGTGGTTGTAATTCCATCTCTTCGTGAAGAGGAGATGGAATGTTTATCGTACGAAGGGCGTTATTAGAAATTTCCATTTTTGTCAGTTTTTACAAGAGCTGCCTGAGCGTCTCCATCAATGTATACAGTTCCGGTTAAAGCGTATCCACCATCATTTGCTACGACAAAATCAACAGGTTCATCTATAATGTCAATACTAAATGTCTTCTGCCATTGATACGATCCGGTTGAACGAACTTTTAAGAGTGTTGGTTTAATGTACGTCATTCCCACGATTGCAAAACCGCAGTCCGACGTTTCCTGCAATTGATTTCCGGCAGATACTGTGGACGGGAAATATCCCTTTATCCATTTTGTTTTTCCCTGGGGGGCTACTCGAACAAGATAAATCTGTGCTGTACTCGATGTATCACTTTTGGAATTATATCCCACAATCGCATAGCCACCATCTCGAGTTTGTATTGTGTGATATCCTCTGTCCCAATATGGACCACCCCACGTCTTTTGAAATTGAACAGCACCTTGAGCATTAATCTTGAGCAGGTACATATCTGCATTGTTGGAACTGTCCAGCGATTCACCAGCTATTACAAAACCATTATCATATGTTCGTTCGATAGAGAAACCCTGAGCATATACAGTTTTGACAATGGTTTTAGTCCATAACAGGGTACCTGTTGAATTTACTTTGAAAATCAGTGTCTTATTCTGATAAAATGATGGTCCGATAGGATACCTGCCGGTTCCAACATACCCCATATCATGAGATAAAGCGATGTCAGCACCATATATGCTATCATATCGTTGCTGCCATTGAAGGTTTCCATTTTCATCAGTTTTAATAAGTTTAAAACCTCGAGAGTCTGTATTGAATTGCCCTTCATCACCAGCTAAAATGAATCCTCCATCAGGTGTCTGGCATAGTTTGCGTCCTATGCTGAACCAGCCTGGGTTCTGATATGTTTTTTGCCAGAGAAGATTCCCGTAGCAATCGGTTTTAATCAGGTAGATACAGTCAGAAGTTCCTGGGGTACTGAATGTTCCAACAAGAGCATAGCCTCCATCAGTAGTTTTCACTATAGCTTTTGCATACTGGCGACCATCTCCCCCGTAATTTTTTGCAAAAGTAATGGCACAAAGAGTTGTTGAATCAGAGTCTGCAGGATTTGTCTCAATCGGATCAAGTGGCATTTTATCACAGAAAAGAAAAAATGAAAGTATCACTGCAGACTGGAAAATAATTTTCATCATAACTTCCTTCATAAAAATGGGACAACAGATCTGCTTTTCAGTTCTATCTTCAGATAAGTGACGCAAATATCGGTTCAGAGAAGAGGATGTAATTATAATCGTATCATCTCTTAAGGGCAGGTGAATTCAGCTACTATCTGAAACTACAAATGGGCAATGTGTCAGTATGTTCAGATGGTACAACAGGGAACATTTGCTTCTTGATCATTTGTAATAATGAGTTCCTTCTGGAGTTCCCTTTTTGCATTTTCCCATTCTTTCCATCCCCGATGTGTTCTATCAGCATTCATTGGAATTGATGTACTGATTCTGGTTATTCTTTTCTTATGGTTATTCAATATCGAAATGACGCTTATTGGGATACTATTTATATTCCCATTCATGGTGATTTCCAGTTTTTGAAGAGTTTTTCCAATTTTTATCCTACTCTCTGTCAATGAAAGCTTATAATTGGGACCACCGCGGACTTCATCAGCCTGTTCATTGTCCTGATAATCATCCTCCCAGTTGCACAATGGACATATTTCATATGTTCCGCGTTCTTTCAAGGTAGGAAATCCACAACTGGGACAGGTGAATAAGTTTATTGTTACAGTTTCAATGAAATTATCAAATAGTTCACGTCTTCTGAAAAAGAGTCTGAGAATTTCCTTTTCGTTTATTGTCAATTTTGAAGAATCAAATGTATCCTGAACCATGAGTTCCCTTTTCGGCGTGCGTTTATAACTATTGCTTTCGCAGTCAGCCGCTGGATTGGGAATACTATTGTCAGATAAACTTGATCCGGCAGTAACTGCAAGTGATTTAGTGATGAAATACTACAAGTATAGGGGGAAAGCAAGGGACATTTTTCGGATGACGGGGAGACAATGAGACGGGGGGACTGCGGGAAAGGAAGAGATAGACTGAGGGACTGGGGGACTGAGAGACGAAGGGACTTGAAGAAATGGCGGTAGAATCAGGGTTTTGTTGAATAAAAACTTTACATGTATTACTCTGTACTACACCTTTCTGCATCAATTTTTGTTGCCACAAATTGGTAACGGAAAATTATTGAAACGATAGAAAATGATAATCCAACGGGCATGAATGCAGGCGGCTCCAAGGGAATGGTTGAGCCTGCACTGACCGGATCAGATTTTAAACCGCTAAAGACCCTCGATCTCCGTCAATGTCACTTACGCAACCCAGCTTAACACATGGATCAAGACTTTCAAATTCCCCGATGGAACGAATAATGATACCAACCTTGATCTTGTAATGAGAAAAAGCGAAGATGGTCAATGGAAATTCAATTCCGACTGGATGGGCGGTTTTTTTCCTATTGACAGTTTCAATGATCCCAACAATATCCAATAAGCCGATGCTTACAAAAAGTAGGATATTTAATCCACCCGGATGGAAAAAAACAGATAAGCGGCCGGTAATCGTTACGGTTTTTGGAGGTGCATGGCAGTTCTGCTGTGTGGAACAGTTTGAACCTTATTGGAAATATTAATAAAATAGGTAAAAACACATTTTTTCTGAATTTTTTACAGTGATTACTTGCTGCTAAAGCCGAGGATGTTTGAACAAAGTTTATTTGACAAGTGGCATTAGTTGCTCCTTCAGAGCATTCTTTACAGTGACAACAAATTGAATTTTACCCTTCGGTAAAATTCAAGGAGAATTGGGGGCGGGTAGATAGGTGAGGAATGGTTGTCAGATTTTAAATTGTACCAGAAGCTCCTTAAGTCCTTCAGAGAGTTCAGATAATTCTGTAGCGCTTGTTTTTATCTGAACAATTCCTCGCACCGTATCAGCAACAGCACTGTTTACACCGGTAATAGTTGACGAAACCTCAGTCAGTCCCGCTGCTGATTCTGCTACGTTTTTTGAAACTTCACGGGTGCCGGTATTTACCCCGCTCACATTTCGTGATATTTCGTTTATAGTTGCACTCTGCTCCTCAACTGCACTGACAATAGTATGTGATATTATGTTAACTTCTTCAATTACATCCGTCACAGCTGTAATTGTGTTTACTGCAGAATCTGTATTGGTTTGCATCTCTGCAATCTGTCGGTGTATCTCCTGGGTGGCTTGTGCGGTTTGTTTTGCAAGCATTTTGACTTCATTCGCAACAACAGCAAATCCCTTCCCGGCATCTCCTGCAGAAGCAGCTTCAATAGTTGCATTAAGTGCGAGGAGGTTAGTCTGGTCGGCTATATCATTTATAACTTCAATCACTTTTCCTATTGATTTTGCAGCAGATCCGAGCTTATCCATCACCTCTTTACTGTTTCTGGCATGCGTGTTTGCTTCTGTTGCGATCTGCAGCTCTTTTTGACAATTGCGAGAGACTTCATTAAGTGATGAACTCATCTCTTCAATCGCTGTTGCAACACTGTCTGCAGATGAAGACATCTCCTCAGCAGCAGTAGAGATCGAATTAATATTTGTAGTGGCCAACTCTGTTGACGATACTAACGATGATGTCTGGGCATCCATCTCTTCAGCATTTGCTGCAATTTGAGTGGAAATCGCAGTAAGTTCGGTTGCAGCCGTTGCCACAGTTTCAGCATGTCGGGTAATTGAAACAAGGATATTCTGCAGTTTTTGTATGAATGTATTTATACTCATTCCCATATCACCGATTTCATCCTGATACTCAATCTGAATTCGATTGGTGAGATCTCCCTGATCTGCGATCTGCTGAATACTTGCTTTTACTTTGTAAATATGGGCAACAATAACGCGAATAATTATCAGGAGGATGCTTACACCTGAGAGAGCAGAAATTCCAAAAATAATAATCAGGTAGAGCAGGCTTTTTTTAATGGTGTTTGCAGCATACGATTCATAGTTAGCATTTTTATTCGTTGCCATAGAAACAATTTTATCGATACTAATCCTGTGTTCCTGATAGAGAGGTTTTAACTCTTCATTAAATATTTTTGTTGCATTCTCGATGTTTTTTGAGTTGATTGCTGGAAGGTATTTTTTTTCAATCACATCATAAAATTCCACAACAGGTTTATAACTATTTTTGATAAACTCATTTTTTAAATCTGCTGCTTCGGATAAATAAAAGATGTCTGTTTTCCAAAAAGTATAACGCTCAAAATATTCCCTTTTTAACTTGTTAATCAGTCGATCAGATAATTCTTTCACAGATTTGTCATCATGAATATTCTCTTTCAATTCCAGGGCTGTCAGATACGATTCAATAATATAGTCCGGAGGTGGCAGAATATCTGCTATCAAATCTTTTCCCAGAACTATTTTGTGGTAAAGGGTTCCATTTACTTTCAATTTTGTAAGGATGTTGTAGCTGTAAAAACCGTATGTCACAAATCCGGTTATTATAAAAACCAGAGGAATTAATAACTTTTTTGTAAGACTGAGTTTTTTTAACATACTTCCAATACTCCATGGGCAAATGTGGATTTTTTATTGTATTCTACAATCCCGGGATGGGTAAATCGATAATAATTTTAAAGAGACGGTTTGTATGCTGATGTTCCTCAGTTAACGGAAAAAATTTTACGGAGCAGGCTCAGGAAAAGGTTAGGTACTTGCATTAATGATTGATTACAGTAAATATCTTCATTGAATATGTTACTGAAGTGATCACTCACTTATAGAAAGCTATTGAAAAGAATACAAATTGATTGTAGACTTGGCTTAAATCGACTGTTCAAACATATATACTTCGATCTGAAACAGTTTAAATGATAGAAGAGATGGTAAATATTTTTCAATTAATTTTCCGGAAAAATTATCTAATTATGAAAAACAACCCACTATTTTTGCTGAAAAAGGAGCATTTTCTCCATATCCTCCATTTATCGGCAATTGCCGGATGTGCAGTGAATTTATTTGTAAAATTATCGTTTACAAATATTTTTACAGCACTTGCAGTTTCAACAATTTACGTATTTTTTATTAGTCGTTCGCGTAAATTGGCAAACCCTTCATTGAACGGTACAGCTGAAATTGAGACCACGGAAGTTTCGGAAATGCAGAATTCTGCAGAACCAGATGCAATTCAACATGTTACATCGGTCGTGAAGGGTAATGTAACAATCATACCTGTTTTAACCGAACAATTAAAAGCGGTAATCAGTCAAACAGATAGTGCTGCAGAAAATTTGATAGCAGCGTTTTTAGGTATTAACCGGCAGTCAAAAAAACAGTTGCAATCAGTGAAAGAACTTTTTGGAGACCTGACTGAACAATCCGGAGAAAACACTCTGACTCAAACCCAGCAGGAACTTGAGGAGCTAGAGGGAAATTTTTCGGTAATGAATAAATTTTTTGATAAAGCAATCGGAATGATTTCAGATGTGATGGATCAGCTGAGCAAAGTTGACCAATTTGCTTTAAGAATAAAAAAAATTGGGCAAATGACAAATATACTTGCAATAAATGCCGCAATCGAAGCGGCTCATACAGGTGAAACGGGAAGTGGTTTTAAAGTTATTGCTTCAGAAATAAATACATTGTCAAAAGATTCGAATGATTCAATAAAGGAAATTACAGAACTCACAGAAAAACTCACAGCAAATGTAGATTTAGTAAAGCAGGAGCTGGAATCTGTTAATAAAGATACAACGAATATATGTTGCCGGACACAGAATCTTTTTACGATGGCAATGGGGAAAATCGGGGAAACGTTACAGAATGCTACCTCAAAAATCAGAACAATTGCCGGAGATGCTGAAGATTTAAATAAAGAGATCAGTAATATCGTGGTGTCGATTCAGTTTCAGGATATTACCCGTCAGAGAATCGAGCATGTTATTTCACCACTGGAATCATTACAGAATGAAATTACAGATATGCTGAAAAAAATTGATGCTGAGGAAAAATTATTGTTGCATTCTGTGGATAACGAACTGATGAAACAATATACGATGGAATCGGAACGGGAGCTTTTAAGAAATATTCAAAGTAAACAATCCTGATGTTTTTAGGAAGGAATTGTGGTGATGGGAAAAAAGATACTGATAGCTGACGATTCAACATCGATGCGACAGATGATTGAATTTACGTTAAGCGATGCAGGTTATGTTGTTGTTCAGGCTGTTGATGGAGAGGATGCATTTTCCAGGTTCGCTTCAGATGTAAATTTAGTCATTACCGATTTGAACATGCCGAAAATGAACGGTATTGACCTGATAAAAAAAATACGCGGAGGGACAGTCAATAAATTCCTGCCGATAATCATGTTAACAACTGAATCCGAACAAGCAAAAAAAGATGAGGGAAAAAAAGCCGGTGCAACTGCATGGATAGTTAAGCCTTTTACACCGGATAATCTGCTTGAAACAATTAAAAAAGTAACAGGGTGATTATGGAAGAACCATGTTTTGATGTACAGGACGGGAAGGCAGTCATTCATATTGAAGGTGCGGCAGTTATTGATAATGCTGCAAAGATTCATCAGGTATTCATTGATGCAGCAGAGTGCCATTTACCAGTTGTTCTTGATGCAGAGAGTATGACTGAATGCGACAGCTCGTTTGTCCAGCTAGTCCGATCGCTCTGCTACACACTCAATCGTGGCGGTAACGCAACTTTGCAGTTCAGTAAGAACCGTATTCCTGAAGCATTCAAAAATTTACTTAAAATGACGGGATTACAGTTTCATACTGTATGTTCACGAGTTGATGATGTAGAATGTTTTTGTTGCAAAATTGAGTCAAATCTCGACCAGAAACAGGGGAGGAACTGATGACGACACCTTTCCAGAAAGTATTCATTGAAGAGGCTCAGGAGATTTTTGAAGCGCTTGAACAGGATTTTGTCACACTTGAGACCTCCCCGGGTGATATCGAGCTGATAAACAAAATTTTCAGAGGGCTGCATACACTTAAAGGTTCCGGTGCAATGTTTGAGTTTCACCGTTTGTCGGGATTTGCTCATGAACTGGAGACTCTTTTTGATGCTGTTCGAAACGGTAAATTGTCAATTACTGCAGAAATAATCACCATTTCTCTGGAATCACTCGATCTGTTGAAAGTGATACTGACAAATCCTGATGATGCAACAGCTAATGCCGGTCAGGAAAGTACTCTTGTAGGTATGATCCACAAATGTATGCCGGATAATGAAAAGGTTGTGAAAACCCCGACTGAGGTAACCGTTGAGACAGAAGAGAAAAATGGCGATTTAACAATATACAGAGTGAATTTTAAACCGGATAAGGACATTTTTATTAAAGGTATAAGTCCTGTCGTATTGTTTAAAAATCTCGCTTCACTGGGTACGCTATACTGTTTTGAACATGAAGAGAACATACCTGTGCTCAGTGATCTGAATCCTGAATGGTGCTATACTTCATGGACCTGCATACTGGTTACTACTGCACCACTGGATAGTATCAGGGATGTATTCATATTTGCTGAGGGTTCAGGAGAAATTTCAATTGATGAAATTATAAGAGGAGAACGTCAACTTGAGGAACAGTCAATTCCACTTATCGGTGATATACTTCTGTCCAAAGGCGATATTTCAAATGACGAAATTGAGAAAATAATCAATAATCGTAAGCTTTTTGGTCAGCAGGCTGTAGAGATGGGGTTTACTTCAAAAGAAAAGGTCGAATCAGCCCTTTTTGAGCAGAATACTCTTCAGAATGTTAAGAAAGAGGTAATTTCCCATTCCGCAGGTTCATCGATCCGTGTGCAAAATGAGAAGCTGGATATTCTTACCAATGCTGTGAGTGAACTGGTAACCCTTCAGGCAAGATTGTCACAATATGCTGAAGTAAAAAAGGAACCGGAACTTACTACCATTGCAGAATATCTGGAGAAATTGACATTGTCATTGCGTGATACCGTGATGGTAATACGGATGGTACCGGTAGAAGAGGGATTTTCATCGATGCATCGTCTGGTAAGGGATCTTGCACGGGATTTGAAAAAGAAAGTTAATTTGACGATAATCGGCGGAGATACAGAACTGGATAAAACTGTAATTGATAATTTAAAGGATCCAATGATGCACCTGGTACGAAACTGCATCGATCATGGCCTGGAGTTTCCAGATGAGCGGATTGTTGCTGGAAAACCGGAATGCGGTCAGGTCACCATACGTGCAGAGCATATCGGTTCTCATGTCATTGTGTCTGTTACCGATGACGGTAAGGGGCTTGATTCAAAAAGAATACTCTCAAAAGCAATTGAGAAAGGTCTTGTTGAAGAAACGGATAATTTGACTGAAGAAGATATATATGAATTAATTTTTTTACCTGGGTTTTCAACAGCAGAAAAAACGACAAGTGTTTCCGGACGAGGTGTCGGGATGGATGTTGTGAAAAGAAATATAGAATCCATTCGCGGTGAAGTCACTATTGAATCTCAGATTGGTGTTGGAACAACGGTCAGAATGAAATTGCCTATCACCCTTGCGATTATTGACGGGCTACTTTTCACAGTTAATGATGAATTATTTGTGGTGAACATCTCCT
>JBNKZD010000295.1:0-29947 GCA_050301235.1 Chitinispirillaceae bacterium
AGCAGAGTGGAAGTGGTACCAGCCAACAGGCTGAAGGACAGGCAACGATGTTCAATCACAATACCTATTTCGCCGGTTCGCACGATGTACTGTTCCGGGATAATATCTTTCTTCGAGCCTCTAGTATCGGCAACAAATGGACGGCGAACTCGGGGGAAGCGAGTGCGAGAAACATTACGATAGATAACAATCTGTATGTTGAGGGTGAGATAGGTATCAGTATTGGCGGCAATGAATCTAAACCACCTTACCGTTTCAAAGAAATTTCAATAACAAACAATGTGATGCTTGACATTGGCAATGGCCAGCCAACAAAGCGTACACTTGGCTGGGGACTGGAGATAAACGACTGGGACAGCGGACTGGTATCCAGAAATTATTTTCTTCATAAAACAAATCCATTGGTAAATAATGTCTATGCAATCAACCTTATCGGGCAGACAAGAAAGGTTAAGATAGACAACAATCTGGTGTATGGATTAGATGTCGGTTCGAATCTGCTCTGTCTGGATAGCGGGGATATGAAAAAAGAGATCGTTATCAGCAACAATACAATCCATAACGTGCATACTTCCGGCAAGGCAGTCAAGATTTCCGGCGCACTCGATAACTATACATTCATGGGAAATCGTTATTATATGAAAGGAAATGTCAATGGTTGGTTTATTATTAATAAAACAGTGATGAAAACTGATGCATGGATTGAAAAGAGTGGGGAAAAGGGGCTTCTTGATAACGAAATCACCTATGCGGATCCTGATAGAACGATCGATAGCTACATGAAAAAGCTGGGTAAAGGAACCGGTCTGGATGATTTCATCAAAGAGGCCCGGCTGCAATGTAAATCAAAGTGGCAACCGGAATATACTGCTGTGGAGGTTAACAAGTGGATTAAAGCAGGGTTTGTTCCGGCATCTGCCACAAATCCTGTTACGCAAAAGAGATCTCCTTCAGGACGGGGCTATTCATTCGAGCCATCGGAAACATATGCAATTTTCAATCTCAATGGAAAACTAATCAAAGTTTGTAAGATAGATGCTCTCGGCAAAATTGATTTATCGAAAGGGGTAACTATTATCAAGCCGATTGGTTGCAGTTCAAACAGTGCACATACAAAATTACTGATGAAGATCAAATAATAAAATATATGAACTCTATATATAACTTGCCGTTGAGGAAACAAGTCATTTAAAAATTAATTCCTTAGTCTTATGATGCTCCAGAATACTGCGATAATATTGTTCATGTTTTTGTACCTGAATATCAAGGGAATAATTTTCAACAATAAATTTCCTGCCTTCCATACCCATAGCCGTTCGCAATTCATCATTTATTAACAATTTTCTTAATGCAGATTTCAGAGCATCTACATTTTTCAATTTACAAAGATACCCGGTTCTTTCAGGCAGCAGCGCCTGTGATGTTCCTCCGGTATCATAAGTAACAACCGGAACGCCCATTGATTGTGCCTCCAATAAAGCTCTGCTTAACCCTTCACTTCTGCTTGGAACTGCCACAATTGAACTGCAGGCGTAGAGCGCTCTGATCTTTTCCTGGTTACACTCATCCAAAATCGTAACACTATCCACAATGCGATGTTTTTCTATTCTTAATCGAAGTACATCAAAGAATTCAGCTGAATCTTTTCTTCCTGCAAATACGATATGAGCCTGAATTCCTTCCTTTTTCAATTGAGCTATTGCTTCGACAATGTCAAGATGACCTTTACCTTCACAAATTCTTGCAGGGAGAAATACAACAGGTACATCTTTTTTTATAATCGGATCACCAGATTCAGTTTTTAAAAAAAAGTCAGTATCAACACCATCCGGCAGGCTGACAAATCGTTTTTTTATATATCCAGGAACACCACAGGTTGAAATACCAGCAATTCCACTGGCACCGGACAATTGTTCCCGAAGTTGAAACTGGTAAAACTTTCGGTTTTCATAATGGTTAAGATAAAAAAATGGGATGTCACGCTCAGCAGCCATTTTTATTATCTGACCAGTATCGTCAGCCCCCAGACAGTGTAATGAGAGCAGATCTATTTTAAATCTTTCGAAAATACCACTGAATAATTCACTTGTATTTTCAATACTCATCCCGGGTACTTTACTGAACAGTCGTTTTCCCAGGGGAACCATCATTCGCTTAACATGAGGAATATACATTACATATGCACCAATAAAACCTGATATAACTTTAACAGCATAGCTGCTTCTGTTTTTTATTTCCATGTGGTTCGCTGCTGGATTTGAGGGCGGCGGAATCTCGATGGAAACAAGTACTCCTCTACCAATGTCGTATGTTCTTTCAACAGGCCGGTCGATTCCATACTGATAATTAATTTGAATTATTTTAATTGCATTTCTGCATAGCAACGCTCTATTCAGCTCTTTCAGGTAATTCTCTATTCCTCCACCGGATGAAAAAGCGTGTGTATACCTGAGTATTGAAATATCATCAATCACTCCATTTAAATTTCTCTTACTATCCACGATAGAGTCCATTTCCATTTATCATTTGTACCAAACCTGTTACGAAACAGACGGAATGTAGTTTCAATATTTCAGCTGGTATGATGCCCCCAGTACAAAACCGCATGCGATAAGTCCGATGCAAAAATGTCGCCAATGGTGTTAGTCACAAGACATCTCTGTTACCGGACAGTCTTGCAGTCAAAATGCGATGCTTCTGTTGATCACAGCTGTGCGCGCGGCGGAAGTTACAGAGTGTCTAAACATAGGAGCAAAGGACTATATCGAGGAGCCATTGCGTATGTATGATCTGAATTTTTTACAGGAATTTGAAAAAACAGTCAGAGAAATAATTCCCGTGATTCAATAACAATCAATACTATGGATTATGGAAATTTGCTAACCCGACAAATGGCAAAGGTATGACAATATTTGTTACACCTGGATATCCTTGTAAAGCATATATTTTTGTTGGTGATCACACACCCTCACCAGATGGCGAGAGAAATACACTTACTTTTTAACAATTTTCTTTGAGAATGACTGATCACCAGTACTCAGATTGAAAATGTAGACTCCCGGCTGAACACCTTTCAGATCCATTGTTGCACTTGTAAAACCGGCACTGCTGCTGATACGCTTCATCCCGGTTATTCTTCGTCCATTCAAATCGAGTACACTCATTCTGATTTCACCAGGCTGTTTCGCATTCAGATTTACACATATTTTGTCATCAACGATTGACGAAAAAAATGGGGTTTTACATATGTTTTCATGCATTCCGGAAGTGACATTTACTGAACCACAGGTTGGATTACTCAAGGTAGGTCCTGCACCACTGTTTGCATTGGTAACCAGACTTTTAACTTCAGATGCAGCATATTTCTTGTACTTATAGGGTGGTGTGAATACTGTGTTGTACCCATCAGTTTTAGTTGACCCTCTATTGCAGTCAATTGCAAAGACACCGGCCTGTCCACCCGAGCTGATAAGCCCGGTGGGGTTTTTCACATTACTCTCAAAATAACATCCTTCCACCCGCAGATTGGACATGAAACCAGCGAATGCTGCATCACCAACGCTGTTATAATAACTGTTCAGCACATGGATTTTGCCATAGCGGGTGCGTGGACAGCGGGAATTGACATTATCCCACCAGCAATATGCATACGTGATATTTAATTTGCCGTGACTTGCAGGTTCGTTATCACTCGATCCCACCAGGTTTGAAAGATTATGTTCACCTCCGGATACATAGGTAAACTTACACCATGATGCCGTAACATTGTCGGAACCTTTCACCACATCAAAATTTCCATCCTCCCCTTCCATCACGGTACAGTGGTCAAACCAGACCCTTTTGGCACCCTGAATACAGACCGCATCCCAGTTTTGTTCAGAATTGGAATTTCCGGGTCCTCTGATAATCAGATTTCTGACAATGATATTATTCACACTATTTATTTGAAATGAACATTTAACAGTAAGTCCCGGCTTAACACCAATAACCGTTTTATTGGATTTGAATTTAAGAACATCTCCGGTTTTGCCCTTATATCCATTACCCATATCATTCATAACGTAGATAACTCTGGCATCTGAGGACTCCACGGCGGATTTCAGTGCAGAAAATGATGTCACCTGGACTGGAGTAGCGGATCCACCTCCGGTAACAGCTCCACTTTCGACCTGTCCGTCATAATTTACCCATCCAAAAGATAAGCACTCATCCTGTGCCTGAAGTTGTGAGATAAAGAACATGAAAACAATGGGATAGACAATCCTCGTGATGCTTTGAGTATAAATTGTGTTCAGTTTTTTCACAGTTTAACCGATTCCCTTCTAATTCTGACTTGAATGACCCTATGCCCTTGTTCCAATATAAGGAAAAAACGTTACCGTTTAATCGTTTTTTTCAATAAAAAAAGGGACAAATTGCATCTCTGCAAATTGTCCCGTTCTATTACTTTAAAAAAGTATACAGTAAATCAGATTATTTAGTAACGATCTCTGCGACCACCACCGTACCCGCCACCATGGCCACCTCGGCCACCACCATAACCACCACGACCTCCACCAAATCCGCCCCGACCACCACCGTTATCAGTTTTCGGTTTTGCTTCATTGACTGTAAGTGCACGACCATCGACTTCTTTACCGTTCAATGCTGTAATAGCAGCACTGGCTTCATCATCTGTACCCATTTCGACAAAACCGAACCCTTTTGATCTCCCAGTATCACGATCGGTGATAACTTTGGCAGATGAAACTGTACCGAAAGAGGTGAAAAGTTCCTGGAGTTCACTGTCTCCTACATTGTAGCTGAGGTTACCCACATATAATTTGTTGCCCACGCACGGACTCCTTCTGAATGTTTTGAAATTACCGAATCCGCTGGAACCCATTTCGCAGGCGGTGGTCTTTTCTAAGTGAAAAACTTTTCTATCTATCAAAAACCAGTAGAATAGAATCTGCAGGTCTTGAATAACTAATCTATCAAGATAGTTCATATTTTGAACAGATACAACAATTTTCATGTTTTTTTATAAAAAAAAGGGCGAAATGTTGCTTTTTTTTTCAATCCCAGAAATCCCGGAGCCTGCTTTTCACATCTACACGTGTTGAAATCATTTCACTGATGTCCATTGGCATATCAGCAGCTTCCCCACCTGCAAGACACTGCATGGTTGCACACACCTCTTTTGTAAAAAAACGTGAACACTGCGAATACACATGCCGATCAGAGAAACCCTGCGGCCGCGAAAAGAATTTCATCGGCCAGAGCACGTATAAATTATGACGTACTCTAGTCATAGCAACATACATCAGGCGCAACTCCTCATCGATGGACTCATCATTTTGCGTTGCCATATCTGATGGTATGCACCCATCAGCAGCATGCATGCAGTACACCGCATCCCACTCACACCCTTTTGCCGAATGGATAGTCGATAGCACAAGGTAATCTTCATCCTTTTTTGATGCACCGGAGAGATCGCTTGTCGATGCCGGTGGATCGAGCATCAGTTCGGTGAGAAACTGTGAACGGGACTTGTACTGTGAGGAAAGTTCTATTATATGATCTATATCGTTCTTACGCGGATCGGGATTGTCATAATTCTCTTTTAACAGTGGCAGATAAAATCGTCCGGCAAGTTCAAGCTGCGCACTGCAGGAGAGTCCCGAATCTTTACGCAGATCAAGATGCAGTTTCCGCAGATGCAGCAGTTCCTGACGAACCGATTTGTCAACAGGTGCGGTAGACAGTGCATCAACTGAAAACTGCTGTGATGCAAGATGGTCAAATATTGCTGCGGCTTTTGCCGGCCCGACACTTTTGAACAATTTGAGGATACGAAACCATGCCGGTTCATCCTGAATATTTTCTACAGATCGGACAAGCGCAATAAAATCTTTTACATGTGCAGCTTCAAGAAACCGCAATCCCCCATACTTGTGAAACGGGATCTCTTTTTTCATAAGAGCGATTTCGAGGGTGGCACTGTGTGATGCAGCCCGGAACAGCACCGCCTGCTCGTGAAGCGGTATGCCCTCTTCATTGTGCTGAAGTACCCGTTTGATAATCTCCTCAGCCTCATGCTCCTCATCGCTGCAGGTAATGAGCTGAGGGACTTCCCCACCCTGTTTGCTTGTAAACAGTTTTTTGGAAAACCGGTTTCTGGCAGAAGCGATCAGACGATTGGTCGTCTCCAGGATCGGTGCATCAGAGCGGTAGTTCTGTTCCAGCATGACAATGCGAGTGCCGGGATACACTTTTGGAAAATCAAGCATATTTTTTACTGATGCAGCTCTGAAACTGTAAATACTCTGCGCATCATCCCCTACTGCCATGATATTTTTATTCTCCTGACGCATCAATCGGAGAATGTCCGCCTGGAGATTATTGACATCCTGATATTCATCAACAAGTATATGTTCGAAACGTTTTCCAATAATTGATGCGGCTGTTTTGTCCTGAAGCAGATAGAACCAGTACTGAAGCAGATCGTCATAGTCGAGAATGTTACGCTGCTGTTTCAATGTGGTATACTCTTTAAAAATGTTTTTTAATTCACTTTTCCACTTTTCACACCACGAAAAATCTCTTCGGAGAATAAGATCCAGATCATCTCCGGTATTCATCCTTCTGGTGTAAATTGCAAGCAGCGTTGATTTTTTAGGGAAACGCCCCTTCCGGGCAACATCAACCTTCTTCTGTCTGATCACATCAAGCATATCCTCCGCATCGGCAGGATCCATAATCGTAAATTCAGGGGTGAGCCCCACCGCACTGCCATAGATTCGCAATAAACGGTTAGCGACCGAATGAAATGTACCGCTCCAGACCTGATTTGAAACAGAAGTATCGGTACTGAGCACCTGAACTGCACGCGAAAGCATCTCCTTAGCGGCACGCCTGGTGAATGTCAACAACAGGATCTTTTCAGCAGGAATCCCATTAGAAATCAGATGAGCGACCCTGTATGCCAGCGTTTTAGTCTTCCCACTCCCCGCCCCCGCCACAACAAGAATCGGCCCATCATCTGATGTAACTGCTTCCCGCTGCTGAAGATTCAATTCCTGTAACCAGCTGCTCATGAAATCGCATTCCTTTAAAAGTGTGGTTGAATTCAACAATATAGGTTTTGCTGAAAATGGATGTCCAATGATGATGCGGGCTATTTCACCAATCACTTATTCAAGAAGTGACGAATAGTAGTTGGAAAAATGTAAAATGGGGTGGAGTAGTGAAGTAGAGGGTGGTTTGATCCACCCAGAAAGTATTTACAACGATTCCGGAATCTCCGTTACTTTAACAGAACTCGCCTGAGGCCCCTTTTCTCCCATCTCTTCAGTGAATCGTACCCCGATTCCCGGTTTCAGGGAGTCAAAACGGTCATGTAAAACACTGTTGCGATGAAAATATACCTCACGTCCATCGACCGTCAGAATGAACCCACAATTCTGATCGATATTGATCCACTTAATCACACCCTGGACTTCCTGATAGTGATGCGTTTTCATATCGCCATGCTGTTTTTCTACTAACTCTTTAAGCTGTTTCTCAGCGGTTTCGAATGCCCAGCGAACTTCAGCCTCCAGTTCCTGATAAGGAGCCCCCCTGCCTCCATCGCGGCTTACGGCGATTTCATGACCGGGAGGAACTCGTATATCAAGCCGCACATGATACCCCTGATGAGTCCGGGTATGCTTTTCAAATCGCTCAACAATAACCCTGCAACTGTTGATATGATCACACACCCGCTCAAGAAATTGAGCTTTTTTTCGAATTAATGCATCGATCTGATCATTTTTTTCAATATCCCTATAGTCAATTTGCAGCGGAACAAGCATGGCAAAACCCCTCGGTAATTAGCATCATTTTCTGGGAGTAATATGTAGTGATTAAAAGCGAACTTCAGGCCGAATCAGGTAATTAAAATGCTACCATGTATTCCATCGACATCCGGCCTACCCGGGTTTGTATATAATGAGAATTTTAGCAATATACTTGAAATTTTACCGAATTTCTTGTAGATTATATGCATAAAAAGCAGATTGAATATGCATAAGGAGATATCGTAATGAGAACTACCATTGATTTACCTGATGCATTAGTTAATGAAGCATTAAGGTGTTCACCACAAAAAACAAAAACATCTCTTATTATCACGGCTTTGGAAGAATATATAAGGAAGAACAAAATTCAGGAATTGAAGAACTTCAAAGGAAAAATTAAAATAGATCTGGATTTGAATACCATCAGAAAACGTGTATGAACATCCTTGTCGATACTTCAGCGTGGATAGATTATTTTCGGGGAAATGGAAATAGTAACACACTTGATTTTCTTATAGAAGAAGATCTTGTTGCTACCAATAATTTGATTCTTGCCGAGCTTATACCTTTTTTACATATTAAAAAAACAGAACAAAGTGGTTTTATTACTTAAAGAGATTAAACTTTACTCTCTGGATATTCAATGGGATGAGATAATTCAGATGCAAATATTCTGCCTGAGTAAAGGAATAAATGGTATAGGTATTCCAGATTTAATAATTACCCAGAATGCAATACAGAGTAAATGTAAGCTTTTATCCAATGATAAGCATTTTACCTACATGTCAAAGTACTTTCCGCTGGAGATGTTTGCGTAAACTCACACTCCTGCCCAGTTCATCAGCGCTACGCTCACCAACACCAGCATTACCTGATCTCCCACTACCGATGAGTTCATAAACGACCGAAGCACAGGAGTATAGCTTGTATCGTTGCAGAACCTGAACTCGTCAATTTCTTGTCGCGACTCGCGTCGATCCCTTTGTTTATCGGGCTCATAGCTCTTCGGCCATACCCCCAATTGGTATGACCTCAAAACTATAAACCCGATAATTCAAAGGGCTCATTGCGATTCATCGTCAAGAAATCAACGAGATCAGGTTGAAATAGTCCTGAAACTGTCGAATTTCAGTCATCCCGACAATGGAATCTCCGCTTAATAGCAACCGCGGTTCAAGTGTTTCCAACTTGAAAGACGAACCGGCATTATGACGTCTGCTTCTAGATTGTGTCTTTAAAGCTCTACCCAACTTCCTCTTGATTGACCGTACGAGATTCATGAGTTACTCCTGTAATATTCTTATGATGACGATTTCTTTATTTTTTATAATATTCGATTTATTTCTTTGTTTTTCATTCCAGATTTTCTTCCTAATCTGGAATTGAAAATCTGCATATTTTAAACACCTAATCCCTCAAGACTCCCACACTTAGTTTTTCTGCCTTTACGGGGAGTGCTGCACGAAAGCCAATGATATAGCTTGTTATATTGTCAGCATATTTTGGGTTATGCCAGCCAGACTCCGCCCCCCTGATAACACGCTCATTAAGAAATGGCTTACCCATATTAATAATCATCTCCTTAGTCGGCCCTGTCGGATTAAAAAATGGGGAGTGAGAGAAATAAAACTTGGCATACAGATCGTTGCACAATTCCTGAACACTTCCCACAACATCATACAGGCCAAAAGGATTCGGTAGCCTGCTTCCGACTGGATACATTCCGCCGGCACTACCAATATCTGCTATGTACTTTTGCCCTGATCCCAAATCATCCCCCCAGAAGTACTCAGTAGTTGTACCAGCCCGGGTGGCATATTCATGTTCCGCTGTGGTAGGAAGACGATACCCATTGGCTGTATAGTCAATACTCCAATTAGCTGTATTATATACAGGTACAAGCCCCAGCATCTCACTAAGCATGTTGCAGTAAAATGCTGCTCCATACCAGGAGACAAACACAACCGGATAGCTGCCATTAAACAACGGCTCAAGACCTCCGCTGCTTGAGCGGCCAATCAGCTTGTTTTTATCACTCAGATTGAGAAGAGGTTGCTCTTCACCAATACTATTAACAAGCATTGTTACATATTCCCTGTCATACATAAAGCGGGTGGTAACTTTAACATACTCTTCTTCAAACGCGTAATTTATCACCTTACAAAATTTAGCACAGGTCACTTCATATTTATCAATGTAAAAATCGTAGGTAAGGCAAACCGGATGGGGGAAACAGCTTGCAGAACTATCAGCCCCATCATGATCTATACCCATCATAAACGTATCCCTCGCAGCTTTTATCAGCACCATGCCTTTAGTATAAGCGGTATCGGTATATGTCATCGGTATACCGGCAGGGATATATCTTCCGGCGGAGTCCATGGTAGGGTTGGCAATTACCGGAGAGGATACCACAGGGGTTGTTGCGGGTGTAACATGCGGTACAGCTACAACTGGAGTGGTGACTACCTGCTGGATTGTCTGTTCATTTTCAGTTGTGGAGGAAGTGTTGTTATTGCAGGAACAGGCAAAGATTAAGAGGAGGAAGAGAAGCAGGAATCTGGAATTGGTGAACAATGTGAAAATAAACTTTGGAATAATGGAAATATTGTGATTATTAGCTCTCATCGGTATCAGCTCCTTTGAGCGTTGTGTGTTTAATTGTCAGTGTATTATTGTGGGGAAAATACACTGTTCCATTTATTTCTACCTCATCCCCAGCCCAAATGTCATTGCCTTAAGGTTATAAGCTGTTCCAAGAGGTGGCTTCGAGAGCCTCAGCCACCGTTGGTTGAGGCTCTCGAAACCAACGACGATTGCGAAGAAAGCTTAATGCAATGACATTGCCCCCCAGCCCAGTTCGATCCCGCTAAACCCAAGCGGGATCACTGGCCGCCTCTCCACGATGGCGAGGGGAGCAGGAATACTGATTTCTCAGCCTATTTTTCAAATTTTAGAGAGTTCTGAAGATTTTTTGTATAGACCTTTTGGTAAAATACATTATTCACAAATAAAGGCTTTAAGGACTTTAATTCTCATTACTAAAAATAGTAAGACATTATGAATTTTTATATGGTTCGCCGGGCGAGAAGGTGTGGGTCAGCGAGTTTAGTGGGACGCCACAACTTCAGTGACCCCACACCCAGTAGCATTTGTATTCGCCGGGGTGGAATCGCGGTTTTTGCAATTTACTAGCTCACACAGAACAGTTTCCCGAATCTATTAAACGCAACCCAGTCTTAATTTATTGCGATCACAGACCTTCATGGGTATGAGGAAACCGGACGAGTGCGGACAACAGAGGTTACCACCGGGATTGTTGCAGGTGTAACATGCGGTGCAACTACAACAAACATGGTCGAGCCTGGGTAACATATTGATATTGCGAATGATACACAACAAACGTAAATTAGCAGTTATTGTCCTCTTCTTCCCCCTCTCCATTTCTTATGGAGAGGGGGCCAGGGGGTGAGGCGAATGCGTTACATGCGAAATTTGCATTTACTCATTAGCATCAGCAAGCTCCCCTGCCAGGGAAGCTGTCACGATCAATTTGCTGACATGCGGAAATGCGCGGGAGTAAATACTCGCGCACAAAACATTCGCACTATTAAATATGATGAATCGGAAGCCCTCAGGAATGAACAATGACAAAAGCTCGAAACCGATAATCAAAGTGATCGAAGCGTGTCGCATCAAAAAATCAGCGTGTTCACGATTAATCAGGGGACCGTTATTTACTCGGAATGAGCTTTTGAAATTTTACTTTGCCAAAGCGACTGCAACCACCTTGGCCAGCGGTGTAGTAGCTCTTCCGATCAGTTTTGATAGTTGATGTCCCTCATCGTATAAAGCACCTTCTGACGCTGAAATATCCCAACTTGCAATCGCAGAAGCGATCCCCTCAGGAATTCCAAAGCTTTTTAAAATGTTTGCATACTCATTTGGTGGAAGATTTTTATAAGGGATATCCTTTCCTGTTTGACGTGAAATCTCAGCAGCTAACTCGGTCAATGTGTAGGCGTTATCACCTGCCAGTTCATAGATTTTTCCCTGATGACCTTTTTCAGTCAATACAACAACAGCCGCTTCTGCAAAATCAGTACGTGCTGCGGAAGCAATCTTACCATCCCCGGCACTTCCGACAAAGGCTCCTGCAGCTATGGCCCCCGGTACTGAACCGGTATAGTTTTCTGTATACCAGCCATTGCGTAAAATTGTGTACTGGATGCCGGAGGCTTTCAACTCTTCTTCAGTGGCTACATGTTCCCCTGCAAGACTAAGTGAAGATTTATCCGCATGAAGAAGACTTGTGTAAACAATCCATTTTATGCCTGCCTGCTTTGCTGCATTTATGACGTTTGCATGTTGAGATGCCCGTTGTCCGATTTCATTGCCTGAGATAAGCAACAGGGTATCGATTCCTTTAAGAGGAGCCGCCATTTTCTCCGGTTTGCTGTAATCGAACTCCCGAACTTCAACACCTAATTCAGTTGCTTTCTGTGGTGATCGTACCAAAGCAACAATGCCTTCTGCTGAAATTTTTTCTTTTAGTTTTTCTACCACAATGTGGCCTAATTGTCCGGTCGCTCCTGTTACTCCGATTTTCATCTGATTGTCCTTTTTTAATTGATGTTTGTGTTTAATGTATTTAATGGCTTACAAAGATAATAACATTATTGTGGTGATTTTTGTAATACAGAAATTATGGATCCCGTTTTTTTTCGCATTATATGCATTCTCAATATTTCATGCAAAGTCATGGATTGCATCTCTTTCCAATGAAATAATGAGGCAATTGTTTTCCCCACCGTCCCGATTCGACATCGGCCCACCTCCCCTTTCATTACTTTGCCCACATAGTTCCGCCCTTGCGTTGGAATGATATACGTTTAATATTTCCCCATGAGCATATAAAAAAGATGGGGGCAAGTATGTCACATGGTCAGCCTGATAGGAGAGTTGTCACGATCGCATCGTGACTGAGGGGTTATTTCTGTATCCAATCCACAAGAATCTTTACATCTTCAATATCACCATCAACAATTTCTATCGTAAGTGAATCAATCCCCTTATCGACCAGTTTTCGAATAATCGGAGGAAGATTCATCGTGCTTTGATGATAAAAATGGGTGTGCGAATCGTTGAGACGCTCGAGCGGAGTTTCGGTTGTACATAAGTTATGATTTAAATGCACGCCGACGATCTTTTTTTCAGCGATTATTCTTGCAGATTCCTGATGGTAATCAAATCCGTGAAGCAACGATGAGCACCAGAAGTGGCCAAGATCAAACCATACATTTTCGATCAATTCATGAATTTCTGCAGGGCGCTGCAAACCACTTCCCATCCCGGGAAAATCATTTTCCAGTGAAATGACTTTATCAGGAAAGTATGACTGTACACGTTGAATATTGGTAACAAAATACTGTTTGAATTCTGCAAATTGATCAGTCTTGAATATTGCCGGATCCATTATGAATGAATTATTCAGAGCATATGCTGGGCCGATACTCTGCCGCATCACTTTGCGATAATTCTTCATGTCGTGAACTATAGGAGAATGAGCCAGAAAAAACCCGTGAAAGAAGATCAGGTCACTTTTCCATTGTGTCGTCAGAGTATCACATTCTTTTAGTAAAGATACAGCGAAATCGAAATTCCCTGATGCAAGGTTGACGAAATACTTTGAAAAAGCCGGTGAATGAATTGTAAATTGAAACTCATCCCGGTATGGTAGTAACGCTTTGTAGAGCTCAACGCTTATGGAATTGTGGAGCTGTATACCGAAATCGAACCCCTGTTTTTTTAGAAACCCGCTTATCTCCCTGATTTTTATGAGACAATTCTCCGGAGTAAAAAACATTGAACTGCATTCAATCCGCATTACACTATCCATTTCCTGAAGAGAATTCCACATCTACGTGTACTATCGCTTCCGTTACCCCTTTCCAGCTTTTGATAACTCCGTTATTGCCACAACTGGAACACCACCAGTGAAGTTGAGCCGGGTCTTCCTCAAGTCGAACCGTAATGTGACCCGGACAGGGTTTTCGGTTGGGACGTTTCCGGCATTTTAAAAATGTCTGCACCTCTTCACCCGGTGGGGCAAAGGTCGCAGCAGAGACCATTCGACTGAAATACTCCGTTTTTTTTAATTCAGGAGAGTGTATATGCATATTGTTCTGCTCACTTCTGGTTAGAATGCACATAGAACTTCCGTATAAAATTACTATCTGCATTCATCACAATGTTTTATAAAGATACTTTCTGATCAAAGGAACAGCAGAATCTAACGTCTCGATCAGTTGAGGAATTGTAATCAGATTTTTTGCCTCTTCAGCACTAACCCATGCAGGTTCCCGCCCAGCTTCCCCAGCAGCCGGAGAAGATTCATATTTCGTGAGAAAATAGGTAACTTTATGATCTTTTTCTTCATAGGAGAATAGTACATCGGTAATCTTCTCAATAATAATCCCTTTAACTCCAGCTTCTTCCATCAGCTCACGTTGAGCTGCTTCAAGTGCCGTTTCACCCGATTCAATGTGTCCTTTAGGAAAAACCCATTTTTTAGGCAGTTTTTTTGACTTGATCAGCAAAATTTCGAATGAATCCCTGTTTCTTTTGAATGTAACAGCACCAGCCTGTTCAACAAGTTCTTTCATTTGTAGTTGTACACTTTCATCATATTGTTCATTTTCTATATATTTCTTCAGTTTTTTCTTTGCAAAATGTATATTTTGATTATCAATGGACTATTGAATTATGAAAATTGCAGATATCATTCAGAAAATACCCCCGAAATTTAATCTACAGAAATTTTTCTCATCCGGACTTAAAATGTCGGGAATAATTCTTTTGATAGCAGCTGTAGTTGTGACACTGTTTCTCTTTACAGGGAGAGTATTTATTGAACTCTTCGGATGGCTTGTATTCCCATTCCCCCGTCGTATTATCAAGAAAAAAACCTGAGTGGCGTGGTGTACTTCTATTTTATCTCAACTTTGAAATTCAGTTCCGATAAAACGAGCGCTTCCCGGCTCTGATTTTTGCTGCAAATAACCAGATAATGGGAAAATTCATTTCTGCGACGATAATTTTTCCGGAGTGAATCAAAAAAAGCCGGTTGTTCCTCGCTGCTTTTCTCTAAAAATTCAAATTTCCTCATATCCTCATCCAGAATCGGATATGCCTTTGTTACCGCATCAATAAATGGTTCTGATGAATTCCGAACATCGATTTCAACTGCACCTTCACTATGAATTTCATCCGGTAAATTCCAGACCGGACGTCTAAAAAAGTAAGCACAGGCACTATGATAGATTTGTAGTGCTCCCCTGATTTTTCCATCAAAGGAATATCCTGCAATATGAGGAGTTCCGATAGTGGATAGTTCCAAAGTCTCTATATCAATTGCTGGTTCATTCTGCCAGACATCGAGAATGCATCCTCCCAGTGAAGACCGTCGTGCTTTTAACGCTTTTTCATCGATGATATTACCTCTGCTGGTATTGATCAGCACCGCACCTTTTTTCATTTTCGAGAGGAACTCATCATTCACCATTGCCACAGTTGCATCCTCACCTGCAAGAGTAAGAGGCACATGAATAGTCACTATATCAGAATTCGCAAGTACTTCATCCCGTGATAAATAAATATCGCTTCCGGTCAACCTCTTTTTTGGCGGATCATTCAAAAGACAATCCATTCCGAGAATCTCTGCATGATGAAACACTTTGCTTCCAACATTTCCTGTACCGATTACACCCAGTTTCATTGATGATAGTGGTTTTCGTAATTGAGTACTCAATGTCATTAAAGCCGATAAAACGTATTCTGCAACTGACTCAGCATTTGAACCGGGCGCATACGCAAAACCTTTGTTATTAGCTTTCAGATATTCAGTATCGATATGATCAATTCCAATAGTCGCTGTTGCAACAAACCTCACCGAAGTTCCTTCAAGAAGTGACTGCGTGACAGGTGTAACCGATCTAACCAGTAAAATTGTTGCATCTTCAATAATTTCCCGACTGATTGATCGCCCCGGGCAGGTAATTACATCCCCATAATCCGAAAACATCTCCCGAACGAAAGGGATATTTTCATCAGCAACAATTTTCATTTGTATCTCACTCCGTGTTACGTCCAATTAGGTAGTAATCTGAGTATATATTACTTTTTCCTATTTACCAGATAAAATAACATATTCCACGCTAAAACCCTTATTTTAAGAAGTAGGTCTGACAGTCTATCTCAAAACGATTGTATACTGCTGGGCAATATGTATTTTTTAATGAAATATTTTCCTAAGATGGTATAATTTGCTATTATGAACTTTGATGATAAAATTTCCGCTTCAATCGTTAGTGCAATCCTTGGCGATGCCATGGGGGTTCCGGTAGAATCGGAGACATCCAATGATGGGTCTCTGTGTTCCGTTAAAAACATGCTCGGCTATGGGAGGTTCGATCAACCTGAAGGCACCTGGTCTGATGACAGCTCGATGATCCTGTGCACAATGGACAGCCTTATTCATGGATATGATCTTGAACATTTAGGTAAAACCTTCTGCAGGTGGCTTTTTGACTCTTATTGGACAGCAAACGGAGTTGTTTTTGATTCAGGTCTTACAACCTTTGTAGCTCTTGATCGGATCAGGACAGAAAACCTGAGTGCTCATTCCAGCGGGTGTATCGGTGAGGATGATAATGGAAACGGTTCTCTCATGAGAATTCTTCCTGCGGCTGTTTATTTCTATGCTGATCCGGCTCCACTCTTTCTTGAGAAGATTCATCAGATTTCTGCAATAACTCATGCACATCCAAGATCGCTTGTTGGTTGTGGTATTTACAGCCTCCTGATTAAAGAACTTCTTTTCAACGAAAATAAAAACGAAGCCCTGCGAACAGCTATCGATAAAGCGCTGGAATATTATGGAAACGGAGGCCTGTTCAAGAATGAACTGCCCCACTATATGCGTATTTTGTCGTTTGAACTGCTATCCTGTGACGCATCCGAGATTCACTCCTCCGGATATATTGTCGATACCCTTGAAGCAGCCATCTGGAGTTTTCTGAAATACGAAACGACACTCGATGTGCTTGCATCATCAATTAATCTCGGACGTGATACCGATACCAGTGGAACCTCAGCTGGCGGCCTGGCAGGACTTCAGTACGGTCTTGGTGATATTCCGCAGGAATGGCTCCAATCGCTTGCCCGGAAAAAAGAGGTCGAAACGTTGATTACTAAATTTGCACATGCGATTCCACGCCCCTGACTTCTGTAATCCTCAAGTGGTAAAAGCAGTGTCAGGACATGGACGTATGGGAGGTACTGTTTGAAACCTGTTCATATACGCGACTATGATCTTCTTGTCATAGGTGAATGCTTTGTTGAATTCCGATCTGAAAATGATGTAAGTCGCAGTAATAATTATCAGAAAGATATTGGCGGGGCAGATGTTACCGTAGCAGCAACTGCGGCCCGTCTGGGGTCGGGTGTCTCGATGGTCTCATCGATTGCCAGAGATCCCTTTCACAGTATGATCCGTGAACGCCTTCAGGGCCAGGGGATCAATATCGACCATGTAGTGACCAGTACCGGATATAATGGCATCTATTTTACAAGCTCAAAATTTCCTGACCAGCGCGAATACCTTGTGCATCATACCGGAACAGCATCAGAAAACATTCTTCCATCGATGATTTACGACGACCTGATTGAAAACTGTAAAATTGTCTATGCGTCAAGTGAACTGCAATCGGTCTCCCGCGCCGCACGACACACTGTGTTCAAAGCATTTCACTTTGCACACAGTAATGATATCATGGTCGCTTACGATCCGAATCTACGACTGCACCGATGGTCACTGGATGATGCAAAGGAGAGTCTCTGGAGTGTTCTGCCACTGCTGGATGTGATCTTTCCTTCGTCTCCCGATGAAAGTAAAGCCCTTTTTGGATATGAACGTCCTCTTGATGTCATCGGTTTTCTCTGGGACAGGGGTGTTTCGATTGTGGCTGTAAAAAACGGGCCCAATGGCTGTGTTATCGGGTATGATGGTAAAATCGAAGAGTTTCCTCAGGAAAATCTCGCTGATGAGATAAAAGATGTAACACTTATCGGAAGTTCCTTCGCTGGCGGATTTCTTCATTGTATAGCACGAGGTTTTGACCCCTTTACCGCAGCACGTTTTGCGAATTCAGTAGCCCTTTTTAAAGCCCTGAAAGGTGGTGGAATCGATTCTCTTCCCACCCATGAGGACCTTAACTGATGGCGGAGTCGAGGTGGTTCATAGTGATTCCACCTGTCGGTGCTGCACGCGTTGTAGCTAAGCACCTTGCCAATGGGTTCCTCAATAAATTAGGAATCAGCCGTGTAAAAATTTTTGACTCGCTTACGTATCAGAATTCGTTTAAAGCGATTCTTAAAACCACTGATGAAAACCTGATTGTCGATCTGTGCAACCAGTCGCTAATTGTCAGCTGCCTGGACTTTGGTGCAACACATTTTTTATCAGGTGCACTTAGTCCGGTTTCCCTTTTTGCTCTAAAAATTCTAAAAAAACAGGGAATAAAAACCGCTCACTGGTTTTATGAGGATTTCAGACGTGCACCTTACTGGAAAGATGTTCTTTCGGGATACGATGTATTTTTTACAATACAGGATGGTTCATTTTCCGAACTCTGCCAGCAGATTTCAACAAAATGGCACTACCTGCCTACAGCAGCTTCAATTGAGCCACACACTGCAGTTCAGGATGAGAAAAGAGATTTCGATGTCGCATTTATCGGTATACCAAGTCCTTACCGCATACGAATTCTTGAACAGATAATCAGCAATGGGATCTCCTGTGTTATTGCAGGTCTGGGATGGGAGACCTACGATGGTCCACTTAAAAACTGTATTCTCTCCGGTAAATGGATTGACGAAGCGCAGTCCGCTCTGGTATTCAAAAGAGCCAGAATCGGACTCAACCTTTCGGTAGATGATCCAACAGGAGTAAGCGATATACATCTCAGCCCTAGGGTATTTGACATTCTGATTTCAGGATGTGTTCTGCTCACAGAAGAGACGCCACTGAGTCGCCAGGTATTGCATCAGTGCAATTTTGAAACATTTTCATCAGATACACCAGTAAGTACCCAAATTAAGCACATTATTTCCGACTATACCCGACATAAAAAAGGTACTCTCACCAACATTGAAAATGTCAAGTCGTTTCACCTGTATAGTAATCGGGTGGATGAGATTTTGGAGTTGACTGAGTAGCAAGGTTGTCAGATGTTTCTGAATCCCTTTTCGGACCATCAGATACCCACTCTTCCTCTTGGCCTTAATCTATTTTCTGTTTCTGTGTATCTGAAAAGTTTGCTGAAAATCCCTCAAATTGATAGTGCCGCTTTTTTACACAACCAAACTACCTCTAAGACGTATTCATTTTAATTGGCCTATTTTTTTCTACTAATCACGTTAGGATAATTGATGAGAAAAGTATTACTGACAACAGTGTGCAGCCCCTTTGGGCAGGACACCAGCGATTGCACACGCCATGTTATGCCCGAGCTCTTTCATGCTCAGGTCACACGGTCACAGGGCATTTTCAGCCTTCGGTCGACCTATGTTTCCTACGGATTGGAGTATATAGCTAAAAACATTTCCGCTCCAACTGTTGTATTACAGTATCCAACAATGGATCAGTTCAAAAAGGAGCTGAAAAAAGGGTACGACTTTGTCGGTATCAGCTTTGTAATTGCAACGTATGGCAAACTGGAGAAAATGTGCACGATGGTCAGAGAAGTTGCACCTGACTCCAAAATTGTTCTGGGTGGTTATGGTACCATGCTCCCGGAGTGTGATGCGCTTGCAGATTATGTGTGCAGAGGTGAAGGTGTCGATTTTATGCGGAATTTGCTCCAGGAAACGCACTGTGATGAACCAAAGCAACATGTTGTCTATTCAACAAAAGCAAAGATTGCAGGTTTTCCTCTCATGAATGGTGCTGTAGTATTAGCAGGTCTTGGCTGTCCTCATGGTTGTGAGTTCTGTACAACATCACATTACCACAAAACCCGGCATATCCCTCTCCTGAAAACTGGAACCGAACTGTTTAATGAGATCAGACGTGTAGAGAAGACCCTCGGTGGGAAAAATTTACCAATTGGTATCATTGAAGAGGACTTTCTGATGCAGAAAAAGCGCGCAACGGAATATCTCGAGTGCATTAAGAGAGAGAAAGTCGTTCCCGCCAGACTTTCCTGCTTTGCAAGTGCCTATTCTATTTCCCAGTGGGATCCGGATGATTTAGTGCGGATGGGCATAGAGGTCATCTGGATTGGTGTTGAATCGGGACAGGCGAACTATACCAAATTAAAAGACATTGATGTAAGAGGTATTTTCGATTCACTGCACTCGCGCGGTATCAATACACTTGCCTCACTTATCATTGGACATGATTTCCATACCGAAGAGAATGTCGGGAATGATTTTAACTACCTTGTCTCACTGAAACCAAGTCTGAGCCAGATTCTTATTTTGACCCCTACCTGCAATACCCCTCTTTACTTCAGATTTAAAGAAGAGGGCCGACTGCTTGATATTCATTATAGATACTTTGATGGCTTTCATCTGGCGTTCAGGCATCCTCATATCAGCAAGGAAAAAATGGAACTGATGCTTCTCGATTTTTATGATGAGGAGTACCGCCTGCTGGGTCCTTCAGCGGTCCGTTTTGTCGAGAAACAGTTTGCGGGATATATGCGATTTAAAGATTCATCCGATCCGTTTTTATCCAAAAGGGCAGAACAGTACCGCATCGGCTGTATCGAGGCGTTGCCGCTTTTCCCTATTGCTATTAAATATGCACCTTCATCAGAAGTCGCCTCCAATATTGGAGAGATCCACAAGTCTATCGTAAGTGAATTAGGTTCCGGAGGTCTGAAAGCCGCGATCCAGTCCATTGTCGTACCACTACTGGCGTATCTGGAAAAGAGGAAATTAAAGAGTGGCCGGTATGCAGGGATCAAACTGCAACGTTCTGATTACAGAATGTCTCCCAGCCTGCAGCATCCGGTTACAATTCATGGTAAAGAGCAACTCTCGGTGACCCCCCGGGTCCGCTATACCACTCATCATCCACTGGTCATCGATCTTAAAGGTACTTTTGATAAAACAACAGCGGACAAATTCAAAAAGAGAGTACTCACCTATCTTTCCGAAAACAAGGGTTCTCTTGCTATTAATTTCAGCGGGGTCATAACAACAGAACCTGAGGCGCTGTTCTCGTTCTTTAAAAAGATTAAATCTGAAAAGGAACGGATATCATTTGTCTGTATTGATACTTTACGTTCAGAAATCGCTGATGCGGTCGTGTATGCGAAACGCTATTTCGATGTATTTAATGACGAGGAGTGGCTGGCAGCCAGTCAGGTTTGCGCTACTTCGTAATTCGTTCACTGTATTGCGGACTTTATATCAGAAAAGGGATCATCCATGGCACTATTGGTATGACGGATGACAAAACTATCGTTTTTAAAACAATAGTATACAAACTGTCATTCCTTTATTGTCAGTTATTTTTCAGAATTACATAAACAGTTTTCTGATTTTTTAAAGCATACCTTTTTCAGTACATCGATAGATATGGTATCCACTGTATCATCATCCATATACCAAAGTATACTTTCAATATTATTCGTAACATCAATACCAATCAGGTATGCTTTGCTGCCGTATTTTGGGTGACAGATAATTCTTTTTTGCGGAATATACATGAGCAATTTTTCTTCATTTACACCATACGCTTCATCAGGATCAGCAGGCATCTTGGACAATTCAACCCACTCGTTATTTTTTGATGTTTCCATCACGAAAAATACGCTTTCGCTGTCCTGGATGAGTACTTGTGCTTTTTTGCTATCGGTGTCGTACAGAACTACAGTGTTTTTACCTTCGGCAGTGTAGACTTTTTCGATGCGTTCATACTCAGCAGTTTTAGAACTGCAATTCATTAACGGGATAGATAAAATAACTGTAAATACTACAATAACAACTTTCTGTAGTTCCAATTTATAATACCCATTTTTCATTGTAAATTAAAGTCCTTAATTTTCCATACAGGATCATATGTTCCATCCTTTAAAAGAAACTGACTCGCATATAGTTCAGAAGCAAAGCCCTTTTGTAACGTAGTACCTTCAGACCATTTTATTGCATCGATTATTTTTACCTTTTTGCTTAGGGAGATTTGACGGATAATTCTATTCAGAGATTTTCTCGATAGGGAATGCACTATTATTTTACAGTTTCTGCGTATGAAATGGATACGATTACAAAAAGAAATATTGACAATCTAACAATACTCAATGTATTGGGCAATTTCATTGAACAACCTCTTTTTTTTGTTCAAATTAGTATTTTGACAATTCGGTCCGATACTTTTGAAATGTTTTAAAAAGTTTTTGTAACTCATTACCATCAACAGTTTGCGATTCAGTATTTTTCCAAAGTATAGTACCTTTATTACTATAAATAATACCTGATCTTTCTGTCTTGTCAGTTTGCCCCTTTGTAATTTTTAAATATTTCATCATTACGCCATTTCCATAATAATAATATCTAAATTCATTACTCCATGACTCATGCCCTACCTGTGATACTATTGCCACAAGCCGATCTCCTTTGTAATAAAATTTGAGATTCGGAGGGACTCCTTCTGATGGTTCAACATCCTCGCACTGGAAAAGCATGTAGTTTCCATTGGCGATAGAGTCGTCAATCGATACGATTGACTTGTTAATACTTTCTACAGAAGCATTTACCTGTGCAATTACATTTCCAGTAAAAAATGTTATTATTGATATTAAAATCAAAGAAATACTTTTCATAATGCCCCTTTCTATAAAGCCATCGTTTTACAAATTTCTTCAGCTTTTATCATGTGTTTTTTAATTATTTGTCTTTGTAGGCTTGTACAATTTATTGCCAAGGAACTCCACATCTGCTTGGAATTTCCAATCGAATGCCAAGCGGCTCTATCACCCAATGTGCATTGGTAGCCGCCTGAAACTGATTTATATGTCCAATTTGTATCGCCAAGTTCTTGCGCAGCCTGATTCATAGCTTTTACCAAGACAGCTTTACCACTATAGTCAGATACAACCCCTTGTAAATGAATTATCTCAAAAGAAAGATCATGAACCTTACCATTACCAAAAGAATTTCTTTTTTTCCAGATTGCAGAAGAAAATCCCTTGTATTTGGAGATTTTATCCATAGTACCAAGCCAGAAATCTGAATATGTTTTACCAGTATCATCTGCCCATTCGAGGACTCCCAAATCAACTGCGACAGCATAATTGTGCATAGATTCTCCAGGACCTGCCTTGGTTTTTGTTGGGTCAATATTATACTGATCCTCAAATGTACGATATCCAGATTTTGGTTTTGATGTTACTCCAAAAGCAATTCCCAAATTGTACATTTCTTTAATTATTGTTGTAATTGTCTCTTTAAAATCCGCTCTTAATTCTGGAGATAGTGTATCAAGGCAGGATTGAAGTGTTCTCTTTGGTCTACAATGTTTAAATGAGGTACCGGGAAATGTCAAAACTGTTGATTGGTCTTTAGATGTGGCTTTTTCTCCTGTGGCAGTTTGTGCAGCCGGCGTTTCACCAACAATTTTATACCCCTTCGAAATCCACAATGCAAGTTCATCCTGAGTTATTTTGTCTGCAACTCCATCCGCCTTACCTTTAAACGTTACCGGAGCAGAAACACTACTATTAGATGTATGCCGTGCATCTTTAAGTGCGTACTCCTGAAATTTCTTTACACAATCCTCTGTTTTCTTCCCAAAATCACCATCAGCAGTACCAACTTCAGTTAATCCAACAGCGATCAGATCTTTCTGAAGTTTTTCAACGTTATTTCCAGCAACATATCCTGTCCCACCAGTCTTTTTCGATGGATATTTCTTGACAGCAACATCATCATAGTTGCCTTTTTTCAAGCTATCAGTTTTTGCAGATTCGCTGGCTGTTGAGGCAGGACTATATTCACCACCAGCAGTACCATTCTGTTTTGCACGCTTTAAAATTTCTAATGGGTAGTTTGATATCTCCTTATACTTTCCCTCTCTTCCCCATTCCTCAGGTATGGCACCCCACAAAGCCGATGTTTCCTTGCCGTTTATGATATCATTCCAGGTTGCATTAGTAACTTTACTCGCAAGGTATGCTTTTTTTACTGTGCCTTCTCCCCCATTGTAAGCTGCAAGATAAAACTTCCATTTTTCTTCTTCTGAAGGAGGTACAGTATATTTACTAAACACATTATTATTAACGCTAATAATTTTTTTCTTTAAAATTTTTACACCAGCTTCAATTGACTTATCCGGTTTGAATCGCTCATCATTTTCCAGATCGTATTCCCAGACTTTTTTTACTTTTTTACCTTCCGTTTTTGTAACTCTCTTAGTCCCCGCAATTTTCAATCCGGAATCAGCAATTGTTGAATTACCAATCTGTGTTAACCCCGCATACCCCATATTATTGTGTGCATCCTTTTTGAAGGCACTTTCCTGAGCAATAAGTGATTTAAAGATGAACGGATTTACCGATGTATCTTTGGTGTACTTATAAATTAAATCATTATACTCATTCTGTTTGGAAATATCCCGATTAAATCCAAGCTTCCAATCGGTATGAACATTGTCGGTTGCCTGCGGAATCGTTGATGTATTTGCAGATGTTGATTTTACAACAAGTACAATTTTATCTCGTTTCAGAGCATTCATAAATGTGACGAAGTCTTCGATTTTATCAGTCAAATCGATTCCAAAACCGGAACCCATTTTCTTTCCACCATGAATAAAAAACCGGTTTCGCCCGAAAGTCTTGGCACCGAAAGAAAATATCTGGATCCTTTTTTCACCCCAGTAATCAGCTCCACCATCCCATTCAGAACTGAACATCCGGTCCATCATTCCAGGCAACATTTGAATATTGGATTTCTCTATCAGATATTTACCTTCAGGAATAGGGCCATGTTCTTTTGTGGGATCAGTCACGTTATTTTCGCCAGAACATGCAGGCCAGGATATCCCTTTGGTAGACTTTACACTGTACGCGGCAAGCTCTTTTCCATCAAAGAGAAAAAATGGACCAACTTTTGTAGTAACCTTAAGATCTGGTGATGGTTTATTGATATAAGGATGTACCGCAATCTCGTCACCTGCCCAGGTATCCGGGATCTCAAACTCGAGAACTTCGCCACATTTCTCAAACTTTTTGCGTTCTTCACCATTGATAAACACGATCCAGTTTACATTTTTCTTCTGTTCATTGGTCGGAGTTCCATTAAATTCGGTTACTTTATACGTACCCTTTTCAAGAACATCAACTGTCTCAGGTCCTTCACACTTCTTAACCCCCACAGTTGCGGAAGTGGCAGCAGGTGCAGGAGATTCTTGTGGGGATGTACCTGCTGATGCCTGTCCAAAAACCTCAAGAAATCTCACCGGATTATAATGCCAGACATTCTCAGATGGAAGTTTTACACCAGCACTTACAGCCTCCTGCCACCAGAGATAGGGTTTATAATCATCCTCTTTTGCTGCAAATCCCATCCTTTTGAGTTCGGAAATCGCTGCTGCGAGGTCTTTAACCCCCCACTCACTTGCAAATTTGCAGGCATAATTCCGTAATTTTTCAACTTTTCCCTCGGGATTTTCAGAATAAAACTGTTTCAGCTCTTCTCTCGTTAAGGTTCCATCAGCCATCAAATCGCCAAAAAACTGAGATATAGTGTCATTCTCTGCATTGAAATCATCATCAGGATCCTCGATACAGGTCCAGCTATCAATTACTGATATTGATACACTATAACTATCTGAGGGGCTATTCATATATGGTCTGATCTTAATTGTTTTACCGACACTGTTCCCGGGTATGGTGTACTCCAACTTATACCCAGTGGTACTGCACGCTGACGCAATGCCATCGATCGTAATATCCCATTTAATTTTGTCGAGCTCAGTTGCGGGAGCATCGGAATAATCTATCTTTGTAACGATACAGGTAACTGCCTGGCCTTCCTTTGCCTTTGCAGGACCGGTAACCCCACGAACCTTAACCCCTTTTGCCGAAGTATATCCAGTACTGACGCCTTCAGGCTTTTTGTCTTCAATTGCAGGCTCAGATTCGTCTCCATCGGCAACAAGGTTCTCTTCACTGAAAATTTCCCAGTGAACCAGCCCCTTCTGCTCATCTTTCGGGCCATACTTCCCCATTTTCCACAGAAGATCTCCTGCCTTAATTTCTTTGTCAATTTTAACCACATCACCTTTTTTCAAGGATTCTAGCAGATCTTTATCAACTCCTGCCGAAGCACACTCCTCGACATATTTTGAATCACAATGTAAAAAAACCTCACTACCATCCGATAGCTTAACCTTTTTCCATGGGGCAGGAGTTGCGTCCTCAACAAAATCGACAAGATCGCCTTTATTGAGTGAACCGAGTTTGTTTGTATCAATTGATGAATCCGGTGACGAACGGTAATTGCGGGTATTTCCTGTAATTTTGAAGCTTTTCTTTCCAGCGCCCTGAAGCCACTTGACTTTTTTAACAAACTCATCAGAATCGTTTAATGGATTGTCCTTAAGATGCATATACAGAGAAAAACATTTTTTTTCTTTGACAGTGTGCTCGAGGAGCAGAAAATTGCGATGGCCGAACGGGCCAGTTGACAGTGTCGCATCATCAGTAAGTCTTCCGGCAATCACTTTTCCAGGCATACACGCGAAGATTTCTGTACCTTCATCTTTGAATATGTGAAGGCCGCCATGCCATAAGGTGTTTGAGCCGACTGGGAAGTAGCCACCTTCGGTTTCTTTTTCGGTGTGATTGTAATAAGATTTTATATTTTCATTATTAAATTCATTTGCTCCTTCAGTCAATTCTACTGGAAAACGTACTCCGGTATTAAAACTTTTTTCGAACTCCTCACCTTTTATTAAAGTATATACTACATATCGTGTTCCATCAGTTGCTGGTTTTTCTGCAAGCTCATTATTTATAGTACCAATAATTGAATGGTCTGATTCAATAGTTTTAATTACAGCTTTAAAATTTTCCCATCCTCGAATAACTTGACACCCTAAAGACCAGTTAGATGTATTTTCCTTTTCGCCACCATAATGAATGTTTATTGAATAATTATTTTTTTCGATTTTTTCATTTTCATTTTGTGACAAATCACGATTTGAATCACGTAATACTGTTGCGCCTTCAATTTGATTAATTTTCAGTGCTCTATAATTTTTCCCGCCAGCATATCCGTTTTTTAATGGCTGGTTATTTGGATATTTGCTACTAAGATGGTTTCCTAACCAATACCGATATTGCCCCTCTACTAACAAAGCTGTCCCCGATGTCCCAAATTCGGTAGATATTGCATATTCATCAACATGCTTTTTTCCACCGTTGATATAAATCACATACAATATATCATCAAAAACATCATTTCTGCTGGTAACTTTTGCTCCATCTTTAAATCCCCGGACGGAAAGTAAATTTACGCGTAACTCTTCCTTCTGGAAACTAAAATCTGCATTATTTTCATTTCCAAATACCTTAGAAGCTGATTCAATTGCAGTTTTGCAAATGTCATATTTTTCTTCTTCAGAGTACTCACTATATTTTTTTGGCATTTATTTACCCACCCATTTAGTAATTTGTTCAATCATCGGTGCATGAGAACATTCACCTTCAGTTAGTACAACAGGCACTTCAAACCCACCAACAACATCCCAGCCCTTCAAAACAAGAACAGGAAAATTAGCCATGAGTAACATGATGTCACTTTCTATCAGATACTCAACAGTCCAATCTCCGATTATATATCTATAATTTTTGTCTTTGTATATTCCTATGAACGTATTAATAAACCCTGGCCACTCAATACAAGTAAAACAATCTTGATCCAGCTTACTTTCAACCCTTGGTATTCTTTCTGGATTTGAATAACTAACTGAATCATAAACAGGTCCATCTTTTCCCATACTCTGTTTTCTTATCACTTGCGCATGTGAAATTGGGACAGAATTTTTATTAATTTTTAAAAAACTTTTTAAATCAATTGCTTTTAAATTCTGGAAGATATCAGCCTTTTTAAAAACATAACTTTTATTAACAAATATATTATTCACAAGTATAGCAATTGAATCTTCAGTTTTATTAAATTTTTGACCAGTTTTTATTATAGGTTTAAATTCAGTAATACCAAGATCAGAAAATTTAGTTTCACCATCAAGAGCCTGCAGGATGGTCATCCTGATCCTTTTAGCTATTATAGGGCGATTAAAAACGATCATACGTTCAGTACATAGATTCATTGGTGTAGCAGTCTGATTGCAGTATCTGGCTCCATAGTTATTAGTACTCGAATTATATTCCGTATTGTAATTAAATGTAAAGTCACCAATATTACCTACTTCAGTTTTCAAATTTATCTTATAAGGAACCCCATTTTCAAGGAAGGTTTTTTTGCTCTTTAAATATCCAGGACGAATCCATATGCCTTGAATTTCTATTGTTTTTTCAAATACAACTTCGACGTATTCTCCAATTCCATAGCCAGCCCCCCCTTCTACCCAGGCTGTCGTTGTATCATTATCGAACAGGTTTTTTACTGAATAGAGTCCTGCATACTTAGAACTCAATTCTGATGACGCACTGGCTGTCGCGCTCACGCCACTGATTAAAATTGGTACAGGTTTCGTTTCTGCAAACAAAAACTGCACAAACGAGATCGCAATACAAATCGATACCTTCTTCATATCTTCATTTTCTCATTAAAAAATAGGGATACCATATAATAATAATATTGTAAAAGTCCAAAGTATTATGCTACTTAAGTTGTAATAAATAAAAACACAAAGCAATCAAAACGACGGCACAAACGCCTTCAACGGCACAAGTTCAATCTCACACCGTTCACTCACCTTACTCTTCGCCACTGCTTCAAAAGCATACTTCGCCTCTTCACCCTTGCCGCTCTTATCGGTAACAATCCACTCCGCTTTGGCAACTCCTTTTTCATTCTTTCCCTTTGCGCTGTCAACTACCATAGGAGGATCCTGGGAAGTGTCGTAGATATCAAACGTTACAGGCGCACTTTCTGGAATGCCTTTAACATCGGCCATCAGAATAATGGTGTCATCAAAAGCAGCTTTATCTTCCTTCTTCTTACCCTCATCCTCAACCTCAGCCTCATCCCTTTTCTTATGTTCCCACCTTGGATTAGTCAGATTCACCGGACCACTGACCACCTCAAGATCATCGGTGAGTACCTCTTCCTGGGCTTCAGTCTGCGCATCCTCGCCAAAGGGAAACTGCATCGAATAGTGAGCTGTAGAGAGCATTTTTGCAAGTTTTGGATTTGATAGTGCGTTGTGAGGGTATTGGAGGGGCATAATCACGCCATCATCGACCAGTTTTTTCAGAAACGCGATTCTACCTCGGCGATCATCGAAGTGGTGGCAGAACTTATTAATATTGTAATTGATCGCTTCAACCGGCGATAGTGTTGCCATCACCTGTTGTGTGATCATGATCAGCCGGTGCATTGGCAGATCAACCAGGTAACTATAGACAGAATCAAAATTGCGTGATGAAAAAGGACAATTCAGAGGATTCATTGTACTGGCTACCTCATTAATTCGGGTTTCTTACTATATTGTAATGAATTTATATCAAGTTGTATATCGCAGCAAGTTCAATCTTTCGATATGTGATGACCGTCACACTTTTTTTCCTCCATTTAAAACATTTGTATTCTTGCAGCTGATTTTTAGGGTAAAAATCTCGATTCATTGGTAGATTTAAAATAGATGCTTTGATGCTATATACTTTTAGTTGAATAGAGGGGCAGGTAAAAATGATACTTAGTGAGCGAGATTTGAGGAATCTTCTCTTTTCATTATTACTAATTTTAAACGTTACACTCGTTAAAGCAGAACTGACAATACACATAATTCACCCCTGGGCATCTGACAGTTCCCGCCTGGCGTTCGGGTTGAATGTATCGCACAGTCAGAACTGGTATCCCGGATCACCAAT
>JBNKZD010000296.1:0-6833 GCA_050301235.1 Chitinispirillaceae bacterium
GCGCGATATCGAGCAGTACGGTTTCTCCTACGAGAAAGCGGTTACCGTATTTTTAAACAGTAATCTCAAGGAATTTATACAGTACGGCGCCGAAAGTAAAAGCTGGTCAGATATTACATGTTATTGTCATGATGATTATGAAATCAGTTTGACTGCAATCTCTGAACACCTCTACCCTGTTCTGCAATCACAATCTGAAAATTTCAAATCATTTTCGGTAAATGGTTTGATAGTCCCGGTTCCGACACCATTTACAAAAGATTTCAACATTGACCAGCAGGCATTTATCAACCATCTTGAATGGCTTTACCGCCAGGGAGCTAAAAAGATTCTGGTCGGCGGAACAACGGGTGAATTTTTTTCACTCACTCTCGATGAACGCATTACTATCTGTAGCCTTGCATGCAGGTATTTCCCTGGCACAGTCCTTTTTCAGACTGGTTGTGATGGAATTGGTAACACCCGGATACTGCTGGAGCGATCATTGAGATATGGTATTGACGGTGTGTTCTGCCTTCCACCATATTACTACAGTAATGCTCCGGTTCAAGGACTTGTAGAGTATTTTTCATTCCTTTCATCCCGTTGCAGTGTGCCATTCTATATCTATAATTTCGCATCTCATACAGGGAACAAAATTACAAAAGAGTTACTGTGTAATGTCGAACATGCCGGTCTGAAAGATTCATCAGACTCACTCGATTTGGCAGCGCATACACCGGTATACTTTACAGGAAACGAGAAAAACATCATTGAATCATATAGCCATGGAGGACAGGGATTCATCTGCGGATTCCCGAATGTCGCACCTCGAGTTTATCTGGAACTGGAACACGCACTATCCGTTAATAACCGTGAAACAGCCGGCATAATTCTCAATAAAATTACCTCGTATAAACGTTCAATTCCCGGAATCTCCGGCATTTCTATTGTAAAAGCACTGTTAAGTACAATAATTGAGGGGTATTTGCCAGTTGTAAGGCCACCAATGGTTCAGGCGGAGAAGCATCCGGAGTTTGTGAGAATCGAAGAAATGTTTAAGGCATTTGATAATAATTAATGAATATCACCAAAAAACTTTGCTGTAACAAGTGGCCCCAGTGGACATCCGAACGGATGATACTGCTGCCTTCCTGAAGGTCTGAGTGCAATCGGGCCACCTTTAATAGCAATTTGAGGGGTAATATGTGATGAAAATATTGGAAGAATGAAAGGGATAGTGACTCCAAAATTGCAGAATAGTATTTGTGATGAGGAAATGATTGAATCTCTTCCGAGATATAATGCATTCCACTGTACCGGTCCCCGCAATGTCAAATCAAACTCAGTCCGTATCGTTGTTGCATTTCCGATAAAACAGGTGAATCCGGCCCCGCATTCGTAAGGGATATATTCGAATGGTTTACCAGTAAAATTCAGAGTTCCTCTGCATTGAGCCCTCAGGGAGATATATTTAAAATTTTGAGCCAATTTAATTGCACCGCCACCGGATGCAATTGGTTCTCCTGATCCGGTGAACCTGGTAACAAGCGTATCCCTGACCGAATCGACACTATAGCGCTGACAATCTGATTTATAATCTGTCCAGAGCTCCAGAGACAGAGGTGTTTGAAAGAAATTACGAAACGATGAAGACAACCTTACCTGATTGTATTGAAGTGGATCAATCGCAGTTGTAACAACATTCAACGGAGTTGTCTGTGGTATTGATGATTCTTCGGGAATATACTTTAGCGAATATCTGAGTGCTGCTGCACTGCTGTCCAGAAAAGGTACTTCAAATGTAACATCTGCATCAGGAATACCCGCACTCCAGATTCCCGCAGCAACTGAAAGACGGTACACTTCCGCAAAATGTTTGAACTGAACACCAGCATGGTCTCCGTGTATCTGTTCATTCGAAATTTTCAATGTTACTGCAAGCGTATCGTCTGAAAAAAGTTTACTTGTATAACCAGCCTGCATATCATAATAAATCTTTTTTATTGATGAATTCTGGTCTGTATTCATTTTCCGTTGATCCCCCATGCCCGCGAATGAAATAAAACTGCTTTTAAGCGGGATATGTATCAACTCAGATACAGCTGTACCCTTTTTGTAAATAGGATTGAATAACCCGGGTATGACCACCCATTCGCCATACCTGTTTATCAAGGTTTTTGATGATACACTCCGGATAGTTGATAAAATCTGACCATAAGCATATGTAGCAACACCGTAATGCCCTATATCCCGGAAAGGTAATGCACTTTTTCGCTGCCGCTCATAATCAGAACAGAAATCTTCAATACGGTCAGCATACATTCCAAGATGACTATAACTGCCGGTAATTTGAGTATTTATTTTAGGGACATTCAGTGCCAATTTCCCGTAAGTGCCATGCTCCCGGTTCCGGGAATCACTTCCGGTTATTCTCAGAAAAAGTGGTTCACCAGTCTCCGAACTCAAGTCAGCCAGAACAGTCAGGTGGGGTTTTGACAAATGTAGTGTATCATGGTGATTTGCCATTGTATCTGAAATAAAAGTCAATGGTCTGTATATCAGACTTTTTAAATCGTGGTCACCGGATAATGAATACTCCCTGAAATTTACACCATCCAGAAGGAGTACCGATGAAGATTTTGTGGCGATCTCATTAGCTGAAGCAGCCACAACAACCAGTAAAAGAAAACTTATTTTCTTCATCTCGGTACACCCCTGTTTTTCTTAAGGAGCACACCCATCCGAAAACCGCAGGAGTAAACGTATCCCGGCTCTCCGGTAAAAATTACCGACATATGCAACGGGACAGAAACGGTGAACCATTTCCATTGAAAACCGATATCTCCGCCGACACCTGCACCAAATTCATTTTCCCATGTTGCTATTATTACAACATCGGCCATGTTCCCGGAAGGCTGAAGGTGCATGGCACAATTGTTCAATGAGAGAGATGCAGAGATCGAGAACCGTTCATGCAGCCGTAAAAATGGATATCGTAAAGCAATGGAAGAAAGAAGCACATCCGGAGCTACCCTAGTCTTTACAGTATGCGGAATTGTGCCATATTCTGCAGCGAATACCAGTGATGTATTTTCGATTCCGACAGGAAATGAACACTGCAACCCATACGTTGGAAAACGGATTGTACCGATTAATTCACTATTTAGATAATGACCAGTCGCTAATGCCTCAACCCGATATTCATCAGTTGGCTCTCCATAGGATAGCAGAACCACCGAGAAAAACATGAACATAGATCTGAAAATAGTACCTGCGATCAAGACGAAGCTTACCCCTGTCAGAACAAAAACATCAATTCTTTAATACTTCATGGTGCATTAAAGCCAAATGAACCATTAAATTTGGAAAATACTATTAACAAAATAATAAGTCTATACTTCACTCATTATCTGCTAACAATTGTGATGAAAAATTTTAATGCACTCGATTTGTGAGGAATATTAAAAATTTCTGAGATTACACCAATATTTCGATAGCTACTGTCGCCTCTCTCCCCAACCCTCTCTCCACTCGTGGAGAAAGGGGGCTTGGCAATTTTCTCTTTTTATTTCCCCCTCTCCATTTTACTTATGGAGAGGGGGCAAGGGGGTGAGGCGATAAGCGAAAATTGCGTATTTTCTATATGCCCTCCCCCTCAAAAAAAAAGCCCGCTTGAAAAAGCGGGCTTTAAAATGGCGGACCGGACGAGGCTCGAACTCGCGACCTCTGGCTTGACAGGCCAGCGTTCTAACCGACTGAACTACCAGTCCACAAAAATCTATATGTCAAACATGGGCGTTGAGGGATTCGAACCCCCGACCACCTGCTTGTAAGGCAGGTGCTCTATACCAGCTGAGCTAAACGCCCGTCTTTTTATCTGTTGAATCTGCCTTCTTTTCTTTTACAAAGAAAATCGCCGGAACGAGTACACAATATACACCAACGATTAGTAGTGGCGCAAGTGTTTTTGATATTGGATTATCGACAGGACCCTGAGCGAGACAAATATATCCTGCAATAAGAACTAACAGACTGATTCCAAAGAGCTTAAGTTGTGTAGATGAAAAGATATTTTTCATAGTGTTCCTTAAAGTGGTTATAAATTACATCATATAAAAAGCATTGTCAAGTCTAAATTTCTAATTTTGAAACTATTTCTTTCAGATTCTCATTATTTTCGGATTCACTAAGCGTTTTCAGTCTATTCCTTGAAACTTTAATTGCCTCATTAAGCAAGGTTGCCAGGTTCTGCATCTCATCACCTTTTCGTAATTTTATTTCTGAGGTATAATCCCCTTCAATAACACTGTTACACGCTTTCTCAAACCTGTAGATAGGGCCTGCCACCTTGTGTGAAAAAAAGACTGTTAATAAAACGATTTGAACAATAACAAGCAGTAACCCCCCCCCTACTACCAATAACAAAGCAGAGAGTACATTATGTTGATATTCCTTACTATCAGCAAAAGTCCTGATATACTCAGTAACTTCTTCAAGAACTACCTTGTATTGCTCCGGAGCCGGATTTCTGGTATCCTGAAGTTCAGAAACGATTCTTGAATCCACGTTTTGCTTTAAAGTACGTATTGTACTTTGAATAATTGTCTGTGATGCCAGGTAGAGAATACCCAGCATAAAAAGAAGCATGACAAACATCGGAATCAAAAAAGTCAGCATGTAACGACCCTGGAACTTTTTATCAATAAAAAAATGGGTCCTTACAAACCCGGTTCCCTTTTTCGCCATTTTCAAGCTCCTTTATCCTTGGAGGGGTATTCAATTCTTGAGTGGAAAATTCCCTGAAGAACAGGCATAAACCCTTCAACAATATCATCAAGGTCTTTCAATGTCAAGTCACTCTGATCTAATTGTGCAGAGATGAATTTATCACGGATGATCTTTTTAACCAATTCCCTCAGGAGTTTAGGTGAACTTGTCCCCAGACTCCGTGATGCCGCTTCAACCGAATCTGCAAGCATTATTATTGCCGCCTCTTTTGTTTGCGGAAGTGGTCCAGGATACCTGAAGTCCTGCTCCTGTACCTGATTATGCGGATCCTGTTCACGAGCTTTCTCATAAAAAAACGATACCGTACTGTTGCCATGATGTTGCAATATCATATCCTGAATTACCTTTGGAAGCCTGTGTCTTCGTGCAAGTTCCACACCATCTTTTACATGAGAACAGATAATCAATGCACTCATTGAAGGTGCCAGCTTATTATGCCGGTTTTTATCGATGGCCAGGCAATTTTCAACAAAATAATCAGATTTTTCGATTTTCCCGATATCATGATAATATGATGATACTCTTGCCAGTAATGGATTCGCTCCAATCTTCTGCGCAGCCGACTCCGCCAGATTGCCCACAAGAACACTGTGGTTATAAGTCCCTGCTGCTTCGATGGATAGTCGCTTCAAAATCGGATGGTTCATATCCGATAACTCTACAAGAGTCATATCGGTGGTAATATCAAAAATTCTCTCAAAAACCGGTGTGAACGTCATTGCCAGAAAAACCGAAATGATTACACTGATCAGGGACAATCCATAATTTTGAAACATTGCAGCCGGATAGATTTTAAACCCGATAATATGCCAAAGCGTAATTACAATAACAGAAATTAATGCAACCGGGGGTATAATCTGAAAAAAATGCCATCGATATCGAATATTTCTACCAAGAAATGCTGTAAGAATCCCGCCAAGCAATGAATAGATAAAGAAAAACTGATTAAAACCCATTACCACCGAAAAAAACATACTTATGTAGAGTGTAAGAATAAAACTGATCTGAAGACTGAAGAGAATTGATGCAAGCAGAGATCCCACCGCAATAGGTATCAGATACTCTGGAATTACCGCTGAAATTTCCTGAAGTCCATCAATAAGCCGGGGAGAAATCAAGAGCCCAAGACGAATCAGGCACAGTTGCAGAATAAATAACAGCGCCAGAGCTGAGGTATGTTTCGGGCTCTGAGCAATCACTTTCTCAAATCGTACAATATAAACTGCAACAAAAATAAGAGGTATCAGAACAATCAGCAATCTTCCGGTATTGCCGGTCATTACCTTTCGAGCTTCACGTACGTTCTCCATTCTATCCATGGCAATTCTTAAAGAACGTAATTTCTGAATAATCTCAGGAGTTACCTCTTGATGCTTTCTCACGATTTCAGTTTCATTGATCACTTTCCCACTGATTTCCAGTACACTCTGTGCAGCAAATTGCTTACGCTGAGCTGTCTCTGCTCCATTAACAGTTACATTGGGTTTCAGTGAAATAAACAGCAATTCATAAATTGTATTCAACGCAGCATCATCAAGACGCCTGTCTGAACGTAACCCTTTCATAACCTTCTCAAGTGCGATCTCTTTAACGGGAAGATCTGAAGTGGCGATGGTCATCTCCATGCTGTCTTTTCGCAATGTTATGTACTGCTTATCATATATAAGATACTGTTCGAAAGATGTATTATAGAGTGAACGGAGCTCTGAAAGCCGCTCAACCGTCGGAACCAGAAGCGTCGCAGCTAACCCTTTATCCAGAATATCTCCAGCCAATAGTTTTGTATCATCGATCAGATATGGCCGCTTTATCAACTCGGAAATCGAATTTTCACTCAATTCCCGCGATAACTCACTTTTATATTCAACTTTTGAAGTATCTGCGCTACGCTTACTTATCAGATCTTCGAGCTTCACCCGGTAATTTGAAAATTTCTGAAGAACTGTTTTGCGAATATCACGATTATATTCAAGAACGAGAAAAACCTTTTCAGCAGCTTTTTTCCGTTCACGTTCGAGGTCTTCAGGGGAACGTATAATATCAAAAGTAAATGGAGCTATTAT
>JBNKZD010000297.1:0-29202 GCA_050301235.1 Chitinispirillaceae bacterium
CAGAAAGACTTGAAGACTTTGAAGGTTTTATCGACTGGTGATAAGACCGAAAAGTCTGAAAGCCTTTATGCGCAATAGATTGCGCGTTATTCGCGTCAAGCTATCGCCGAGTTCAGGTTCAAACAGTTTTGTTAAATATCATTTACAGAAATAACGAAAGCAATTAACATTTTTTAAATCATGAACTTCTTTTCTGATTTAAAAATGTATCAATATAAAAGTGGATAAATTTTTTTTCATTATTTTAATACAAACAAATCCCTGATTTTCGGAATGAATTGCTTATATTAAGAAGAATGTATTATATATAATAGGATAATTCTGGTAAATTACGTCTCAATTCAATCTTCAACTAAAGGCAGGTAACATGATAAAAATTGTTACGAAATCGTTTTTATGGAGTACACTAACATTCTTAATCGTTTCAGGTTCATTTGCGGCCAATTATACAGTTACCGTTAATGGGAACACCAAACAGGGGACATGTCCTCATTTTTGGAGCCGATGTGTTGGTACAGGGGGGGCACAGCTATGTGTGGATAAGGACTGGAAAGTTGCTGCTAAAATGGGGGTTAGTGAAGCTGGTTTTAAAGCGTTTCGCGGTCATCGTATTTTGTCTTATTCAAATCCTCTAAACTGGAATGGATCAGGGACACCTACATACAATTGGGCAAAATTTGACGAAGTATATGATTTTCTTGTAGATACACTAAAAACTGATCCGATCGTTGAGTTAAGCGCCCAACCTCGAGCACTCGAAACAAGCGGTGAGTGGAGCCCACCCAAAAATCTCACAGTTTATCAGGATATGATAAAGAATGTTGTCAAACACTGTATTGAACGTTATGGTATGGAGAGAGTTAGTAAATGGTATTGGGAAGTGTGGAATGAGTGGGATTACAGGGGTTTCTGGGACAGGGGAAGTGAGCAGCAGTATTATGATATGTATAAAGCAGCTGTTAAAGGTGCAACTGAAGCTTACCCTGAGATTAAAATTGGTGGACCATCAGTGACCAATTGTGGGTCATCTAGTAATGGGGGGGTTGCTCGCTTTCTAAATTATTGTAAAAGCAATAACCTCAAAGTTGATTTTGTTACAAACCATAATTACGGTGGGGGAGGAGCCGGACCGGATGCAGATCCTAAAAACACCCGGGATGATAGCCGCAGCCGTTCAGATGCAATTAAAAATTTTGGCAAACCGCTTGGTTCCATGAACACCGAATTTAATTCATCATATTCCGGACAGGGTGGAGGTAATGGAGCGGACCTCTATAGTATGGATTCGCATGTCAATGCTCCATATGTGGCTAAATTAATGAAACTTCATCTTGATGATCATACATCAGGTAGATCTCAACTACCTGATGTTATGTCCTACTGGGCAATATCTGATGTCTTTGATGAAGGGTCTTATATCATTAATAATAACAAAGTACCATTTGGACAAGTTTTCGGGCTGATAAACTATCAGGGAGTTCCAAAAGCAACATTTAATGCATTCAAAATGCTTCACATGATGGGTACAACACGAATTGAATTAAAAAGCAGTGTATCTTCTGCCGAGGCTGATGGTGTGGATGGCTTTGCAACAATAGATAGCAGTTCATCCGAAGTTGCGGTAATGATCTATAATTTTTACAAAGCACTTGGAGGACAAACTGCAATTGATAATGTCGCCCTTACAGTTAATAATTTACCACTTTCCAAGGGAAAAGTGCAGATAACTCATTTCAGGGTTGATTCAACTCACAGTAATGCTTACGCAGTCTGGCTTCAAAATGGAAAACCAAGAAGTCCAAGTACAGATATTTGGGACAAAATGCGTGCAGCTTCCAAACTTGCAGTGTTAAATCCAATTGATACAATTGATTTCAGTGGCAGTGCATATACAAAATCCTTTACACTACCACGACAGGGATTGTCATTATTACTGTTCAAGAGCCTTGAAAAAGTTTCTGTAAAGCATTCTGTTGATGAAATTGTAAGTAAACCTGTTATAGCATTTTCAGACACAAAGGTAATTAACAACGGAAAAGAGTTGTTACTTTCAATATTCAGTGTTGATGGAAAGTTGATTAAAACATTGTCAACAACCAGCAGCGAAATTGACATTCGTAATGTAACCAGTTACAGAGGTGTATGTTTTATACGTTGTGAATCAGAAGGGAATGTGATCACATCAAGTTTTATCAGAACTAATTAAGACCTCATAATTCAGCAGGCCAGCTATTGTTGGTAGTGAATAGCTGGCTGCTTTTATTGATTTTATACTGTACCCCAAAAATCAGGAGCACATTGTATAAAATATCTGCAGTGTGATTTTCGTTATTAACAATCGCCTGCAATAACTATCCACCCTTTATACATTAGTCCCCCTATCCATTAGAATATGGAGAGGGGAAAGAAGAATAAATCGCAGATTCTTGCTCCCTTTCTCCACGAGGGGAGAGAGGCGATTACGTATTCTGCGGAGCTTGAATTGTTTGTCAAAAATACTGGGAACACCAACCAAATGTATACTTATGTATGCTTATATTGAGTTTCTGTGATATATGGGAAGTCGATTAAGGGGGGGCAGTAAAGAAAAAATCCGGCAAAAAAGATCAATTTGCCGGATTTAATACTGACGAAAATCTCATTGTCAATCATTAACGCGATAATGCAAATGCATGAATCATTGTTTCTGCTCCTGACTTGATTCGGGCTAAATACACACCGGGCGCCACACGCATTCCACTTTCATTTTTCAGGTTCCACACAAATGATGCATTATGAACTTTAGATGCCATACTCAGTTCTTTAATAACTCTTCCCGATGCATCTGTGATTGAAAGTGAGAGATTACGATGTCTGAAATCTTTTAAATTTGCAATCGAAAATGTTATACTGCCAGGATTCATGCACACTGAAATTCTTTGTGATTTTTGAGTCCGCATGTTTTTAAATATAGCAGATTGATTAGCGATAAGAAAGGTGTTTAATGAATTAGCAGGGATTGTTGGCTTGAATTTTAGAGCTCCAAATTTGACTGCAACACTTTTGTCAGCGCTGGAAGAGTTTCTCAGGACTAGAGCGATAGAGCCATCAGGATTTTGAAATGCCATCATATCGCCATCTGTTACCCTGTGCCCTAGATTAACGCTTAAAAGATTGTCTCCACCAGTGGAATAATTACCGGTTGTTTCAATCCTTTTTGCTCCATGCTTGACAAAGTTACTGTAGTGCTTTACAGCATAAAATTGAGGGTTATATCGTACCTCTTTAGTAGTTTTATTGATCGAAATCATAGAATTTTGTGGCCAGGGGCCATTGAGTGAATTGCTTTTACCGGTTTCATCAAGGACCATATTCCACTGGCAGTAAGAATTGATGCCATTGTTCATCCAGCGCATCATCCGATCGAATACATAAACACCGTATGCCCAATCATTCGGTGGAAAATCTTTATTGTATTCTGGTGTCCATTGGAAATTTCCACACTCTGTTTCGGTTTGCATTGTTCTCATTGATGGATAATTCTGGATCACCAGGTATGCATCACTAATGGAATTCCATTGAAGCCCTACTCCTGATATAAACGTATTAGCGACCGGGTCGCCAAGTGTAGGGGGAATATACTCGGGATAAAAACTTTGAAAATTCGGATTAGAGCTGTGTAAAGTACCTACCCATATTTCCGTGTTCAGACCTGCATTTTTAAACTGTGGCCCAATATAATCTTTAATAAGCGTGCCCATCTCAGCACCAGACATAATACAAGTCGGGTAGCCGACTCCAGAAATATTCGGCTCGTTTTGAATGTGAACAGCATAAATTGGAATATTCTCGGATGCCATTCCCTGAACCCATTTTTGAAAATAAAGAGCGTAAGCTTTTCTGGTTGCAGTATCAGTTTTAAGACTCCCATCAATCATACTATTATTTTGCTTCATCCATGCAGGGGGTGAGTGTGGTGATCCCCAAAATTTCATTGACGGGTTAATTTTTTTTGCGGCAAGGCAAAAAGGGATTACATTGGCCTTATCTTTTTCAAGTGAAAATTTTTCCATCAAAAAATCATCAGGAGTCTCACTGCAAGAGTAATGGCTTAACGAATAGTCATTTGCTCCAATTGAGACTCGACCAATATTTATTGCGCAACCAGATGTGTCGAACAGTGCATTCAGAACTTTGTCTTTCTCTTCATCTGAGAGCACCGAAAGTGCCACCCAGCCTAATTCGTTGAGTGCTCCACCCCAGCCATCAATTTCCTGGTATTTTTTTGTCTGATCTATTTCGATATAACTGGTCTGGTCATTATCCCAGTCAGACAGCGTTACAGCACCCTTATCTACCCACGGGTTTTGAGCTGTAGTACTTCTCCATGAAACTGTCTGAGCGATACTGTTGCTCTTTGCAATGAGAAAAACTGTAGTGATATATACTATCAACCACCCCATTTTTCGAATATTCTGTTTGTACATTTGTCCCCTCGCAGATTAGAGAATTTGTGTTTATATAATTGAATCTTGTGTTAAGAAATATAAATCATGCAGTTAAAATTAACTGCTGTAAAAAAATGAAAATCTCTATAGGTACTATCCCCTCAATTCACAGGTGAATGAGGGGAATGGTTTGCAATCATTACTTTTTTGTGAATTATATTGGAACAGTCTCTAATCTATAATCATTTTTGATGAAAAAGTATTACCTTGTGTAAATGCTCGAACTAAATAAACACCCCTCGCCAGACCGGTACCAATGTTCATAGCTTCTTCCGATATGTGGTAATTTTTAACAAGCTGCCCCTGAGCAGAATATATAAGCAGATCAACAGGCTCTTTCTGTTGATCTTTTAGAATAAATGTTGAACCCTTTAATAGAAATGGTGGTGATTGACGAACAGAGTTTATAGCTGTCTGGATCGGTATATCCCGTTTAAGAACAATTAAAGAAACACCCCAGCGTGGAAGTGGAAACGATTTTGTTATTTGTGAACCAGAGTAATCGATTGTTGTTGCTGGTTCATATAAGGCAAGTTTCTGATGGGCACGCATCGAATCCCATACGGCGGGAGATGGTGATACAGGTTTGCCATTGATTTGCCAGATAGTATAAGCATTACTATGTGTTGAATCTACCCTGAAATGCTGGTACAATATTTTTGATCCATTTGGAAACGGAAGATTTTTAATTGTAAGATTCACTGTTTCATCGTTACCGTTTTTTGTAAGATCTTGATAGTAATTGTAGACAAGTATTGAAATCTGAGAGGTGTCTTTACTTACCGTTGCAAATCCGTCAACACCATCGTTATCACCGGAACCCCCATTTAAAGAAACTCTTGAAGTACCCATCATATGTAACATTTTAAATGCATTAAATGTTGGTTTACGGATCCCCTGGTAATTGATAAGACCAAAAACCTGTCCGAATGGGATTTTATTATTGTCTTCAATCCAGGAGCCAAATGTTCCCCTTGCCTCATCGAAAACATCGGATATAGCCCAGTATGAAAGAACATCGGGAGCGGGTGTAGTACCAGTTGTATGATCTGCTACAATAAGTTTTGTTACCTTTGCGACAAATGCAGCATTACGGTAAGAATCCATACTATATACATTCGCATATTTGTTTCCACCGCCCCCGGAGTAGTTGGAGCTGTATTCTGTGTTAAGTGAAAGCAGTTTCTTACCACTGTTTTTGATGATTGTTGCGCGCACACGATTGTCATCACGGATCCTGACTGCATCAGCCTGATCACCATCACCCCAGCCATAGCAATGGTTGGAAAGAAAATCTGTCTCGGGACAGTTAGTATAAAATTTCTGAAGTGAATCGTTCCAGATTGTTGCCGGTCCGCCTACAATCAAATTTGAATCAACGCTCTTTATTCCTGCACGGGCGGATTTAAATAATTTATAGTAGTCAGACATTTTTCCTGACCAGGAACCTATCCAGTTGGGTTCATTCCAGACCTCCCAGTACCACTTACGTACTCGTTCTGCAGTATAGCGGTTTTCAAGATTTTTTGTAAATTCGGTGATCAGATGTTGCCATTGGGAATAGTCTTTGGGGGGACTGTTATTTCCGCCCGATGCCAAACTTGCCGGCATAAAATCCAGTTCGACAATCGGTTCGAGTCCACAGGCAAGTATGGTATCATATATTCTGTTTACAACTGAAAAGTTCCAGTTTGGATAACTTCCGATGTTAATATTATCAGTTCCTCCCCAGTGTCTGAAAATTCCATGTCCACGGACTCGTTTAAATCCTGCTTCCTGCGCTCCAATGCGTGCATGTTCCTGCCATTCAGGCTTTAAACAGAATTCCATGGTGCCTGTGCCAACGCATTCACTCCAGAAATGCGGGAATTCACCCTGCCTGACTGACCCATCAAGTGTTAAATTTGCCGAAATCGCTTCGTGGGTAACATGAGAGCAGATAGTTAGTAGAAAAAAAATGGATATAACTTTTTGGACCTTCAGAAAAGACATTGAGTTTTGCCCCTTTAACAATAATTGTATTGGCGAACGTTTACGCAATTACTTCAATAATATAACTTCATATTCATTATCGCGCAACTTATCGGGAATAACACTATTTTGTTACCATAATATTGGTACAAAAAAATCAGCTAGTGGTCTTATATTAAAAATGTGAGCAATATATGAATAAAATGTGATTTAAATTGTTACCAAATTTATTAAAAAAATATGAATATTCAGAAAAAATGTGGTATATTACCAGATTATGAAAGCAGATGAGATCACAACTGGAATTGACATTTACAACTACTTTGAATATCGGGAGTATCTTCAGGCAGAATATTCATGGCGAAAAGAGCACATTAAGGGCTTTTCACACCGGCTTTTTTCACATGATGCTGGAATAAGCAGTCCCAATTATCTTTTCCGGGTTCTTAAAGGGGAGCGTTCACTTTCACTTGAATATGTAGAAAAATTTTCACAAGCGCTTAGATTGAGTAGTCACGAAACTACTTATTTTACTACACTTGTTCTTTTCAATAATGAATCAGATTCGAGTGAAAAGGAAAAGTTATTACGTAATTTGTTATCGCTTCGATATCGCAGAGGTATTCACCGCATCAATGATAAAAAATTACAGTTTTTCAGCAAGTGGTACTATCCGGTAATTCGGGAACTGGCAGTAATTCTAAACTGGAAAAACGATTATAATGTACTTGCGCGCAGCTGTTTGCCTCGAGTCACTGCTCAGCAGGCAAAAGATGCTGTAACTTATCTACTTAAGACCGATTTCCTCAGAATAGAAAATGATCACTATGTCCGCACAGAGCCTGTAATTTCAAGTGGCGATGAAGTGCGGTCTACAGTGTTAAGGAATTATCATAAAAAAGTGCTGGAATACAATATTGATGCACTGGATTCAATCGAGGTTGAAAACAGGGATATTTCTTCAGTAACTATGAGTGTTTCCAGGAAAACGTTTAGTATAATGAAGAAGGAGATCCAGGATTTCAGAAAGCGGCTGTTGCAGCTTGCGAAGGAAGATTGCGAACCGGAAATGGTGTGCCTGGCTGGTTTTCAATTGGTACCGCGTTCAAAGGTTACGTCCACAGGAAAACGGGGTACGGTAGAGTGAGTAAAAAATTAAATTATAGCTGTATCTGGTTTTTTTTAACTGTCTGTTTATTTACGGTTATGTATTGTTCTCCACCAACCGGTGGCGGATCTGAAGCTGGAAATGCTAAAATATTTGGTAAAGTTGTAGATTCTACAGGTACTCCTGTCAGTAATGCGATTGTTTATGCCCGGAATACCTCTTTTGATCCAGTCAAAGACGATGAGGTATCCACAACAGGTAAAACTGCTGCTGATGGTAGTTACGAAATTTTGGTAGAGATGGGGATTGACTATACTATCGAAGCAAAGCTTCCATTGCATAATACGTTTGCATTGATTACTGAAGTAGCTGTTCAGGACAGCTTAAACTCAGCTCCGTTGTGTACTTTGAAAACCCCAGGCAGTATAAAAATTGACATACCAGAGAATGTCGACAGAGAGCAGGGGTACGTATACATCCCTGGTACATCAGTATTTGCACTGTTCAAGGATGCAGGAGAGCATATTCTGCTGAAAGATGTTCCCGTTGTCTCAATGACAAATGTACTTTTCTCTTTAAAGTCGAAAAAAGAAGTATCGGTGATAAGGGATAGTATTGAGATTCGCTCGGGTATTGCTACTGTAATTTACAATCCATGGTGGCGATACTCAAAACGATTAATACTGAATACAACTTCATCTGGGGCTGCAATTTCCAGTGCTGTTTTAAATTTTCCGGTGTGTGTCAGATTAACAAAAGATGATTTTCCATTTGATGAAGCCAGACCTGATGGTGCAGATGTCAGGTTTACAAAAAATGATGGAACATCACTACCGTGCGAAATTGAAAGCTGGGATGCAGCTGGTGGCAGAGCTGAGATCTGGGTGAGTGTTGACACTGTATACGGAAATGATGCTACCCAGTTTATTTTGATGTTTTGGGGTAACCCGATTGCGGGCACAGGATCGTATAAAAAAGCTGTTTTTGATACAGCTGCAGGTTTTCAAGGGGTATGGCATATGGGTGGGTACAGTTCTGATACCGTCTATGATGCTACTGTCAACAGGTATCATGGAATCCCTCATGGTAGTACGTTTGATGCAACGGTAAAGGGTGTTGTTGGCAGTGCACGCTATCTTAACGGTGCGACCAACTATATCACAATGCCAAATACTGCCACTGGAAAACTCGATATGCCGCAGAATGGAACATACACACTCTCAGTCTGGGCGTATGTAGACACTGTGGATACAACGTGGCATACAATTGCCGGTAAGGGGCATGAACAATACTACCTTAGATTTAAATGCCTCCGAAATGGAAAGGCGACCTGGGAATTCGTGGAATTCCAGGACCAGAGAGGATGGGAGTTTACAGAAGATTCGATTCCTCCATCTCCGGGCTCGAAACAATGGGTTCATCTTGCAGGTGTGAGAGCTGGGACAAATCAGTATTTTTATGTAAATGGTAAAATGGTAGATGATACTGTGCATCTGATGGCTGGTGACTATCCCCGCAATACTGGTGATGATTTTATGATTGGCCGGAATGCTCGTCTGGTGACTATCCCCTATAATGAGGGTTGGAGTTATTTCAAGGGTATGATCGATGAGGTCAGGGTGATGAATACCGCTGTAAGCGCAGACTGGATCAAATTATCATATATGAATCAGAAAACTGAGGATAGGCTGGTTGAGTTCAGAAGTAAAATTACTCAGGATACCGTTCCGAATCTTAATTGACGGAACGGTTTTCTGAACTCGTTCTTTCTGGCTGGTTAATGATAACAACTTACTTTAAGGAGCTGGTGTTATGGAGAGATGTATGGCGACCAGAGTACGGTTACTGCGAATGTATGCCGTAGCGTCGATTGTGGCTATCCCATTGTTTTTAAACAATGCATGGGGTTTGAGTATTTCCTCGTATAAAGAGGATGCAGATGGAATCACCTGTACCTGCAATACTGGTGTTATGAAAGTGAAAATATGTAAGGAAGATATTGTACGGGTAGCATATTCAACGGGTTCTTCACTTCCAGAACGGACACTGAAAATTGTGACAAATACCTGGACACCTCAGGTGCCATTCACAAAATCAGAATCTGGCAATGTTATTACACTTCAGACAAGCAAAATAAAGGTTAAAGTAGATAAATCTACTGCAAACGTTACTTTCACCGATCTATCAGATGCGACTATTCTATCCGAATACAGTAAGTCTCTGACTCCAGCTACACGTGAAGGTGTGAACACATACACGGTGAAAGCTGAATGGAATTCGCCTGCCGATGAGGGATTGTATGGATTCGGGCAACATCAGGACAGAAAGGTGAATTACAAAGGAAAGACGGAGTACCTCGAACAGAGATACGCAGTTGCAACAGCCATTCCAGTGTGGGTTTCCACAAAAGGGTATGGAATATTCTGGGACAATTATTCCTATTCTGATTATGATGGACGTGTTTCCGGAAATACCCGTTATTCGATGACTTCCAGGTGTAGTGATATAAAAGGGCCTATCCTCGATTATTATTTTTTCTATGGGCCGGAAATCGACCAGGTTATTGCGGGATACAGAACCGCAACTGGCCATGCTCCACTATTTCCTAAATGGGCTTATGGACTTATTCAGTCTAAAGACAGGTATGGATCTCAGACAGAGTTACTTGGTATCAAAGATGGGTACCGGAATAATAAAATACCACTTGATTGTATAGTTCAGGATTGGCATTACTGGGATGGTGCACCAAATGGCAAACAGGGATGTTACTGTTTTAATCCCAGCTATAAAGACTATAAAAGTACGATAAAGCAATTTCGTGCTGCCAATATTCATACTATAGTTTCTATATGGAGCCAATTAGAACAGGGGTCTCCTCCTTTTAATGAATTCAATACAAAAGGGTGGCTCTGGCCAATAAACGGAGGCTGTGCTGCTGCAACAAATTTTATTGATGCTTATAATGCTGAAGGGCGGGAAGCGTTCTGGAAGATAATTCAAGCAGCCATGTTCGATACAGCAAAAATTGGATTTGATGGATGGTGGTTAGATAATGACGAACCGTTCCCATATCCTTGCAATTTCAATCTTGATCAAATACAAACGGCGATGGGAAAAGGAGTTTTATTTCATAATACCTACACATTCCCGCTGACAGAGATGGGGTATAAGAACTGGAGAAGAGATAATCAGGGAAGGCGATGTGTAATTCTTCATCGTGCCAACTTTGCAGGACAACAGGCGCATTCGACAATGCAGTGGAGTAATGATATTAACTGCAATTTTGATGTTCTGACAACTCAGGTTCCCTGTGGACTTAATTCTACGATCAGTGGAATACCCTACTGGTGCTCTGATATTGGTGGTTACTGGGGCAGTAACGGCCCTGTAAATTGGAGTACACCTGATAACCGTGAACTTTTTACACGCTGGTTGCAATATGGTTCTTTCTGCCCTGTATTTCGCATTCACGGTAATGGACCTAGTAAAGAAATTTTTCAAACTTGCTGGGATGCAACTACCAAAGCAAATTTGATTGCGACTGATAGACTGCATTATCGATTAATGCCTTATATCTATTCCCTGGCATGGATGACAACTAATAGCGGTTATACCCCCATGCGGCATCTGATTTTTGATTTCCGTACAGATTCAAAAGTGAAAGATATTGGAAATCAATTCATGTATGGTCCGGCGATTATGGTTAGCCCAGTTACCACTAAAGGTCAAACTTCACGTTCTGTCTATCTTCCTGCAGGAAAATGGTATGATTTCTGGACTGGAGAAACGGTAACAGGTGGAGCATCGATAAATGCTGATGCACCACTTTCGAAGATTCCACTGCATGTACGTGCTGGCTCTATCATTCCCATGGGACCTGAAATTCAGTATGCTACTGAAAGAGCAGACACTATCGAATTGCGAATTTACCCGGGAAAAGACGGGGAATTTACAATGTATGAAGATGAAGGGGATAACTATAATTATGAACAGGGAAAATATGGCACAATAGACATTAAATATAACGACAATAGCAAGGGCGTTACGATTAGTAAACGTAATGGGAATTTCCCAGGTATGGACGCTAAAAAGGTATTTAATATAGTTTATGTTAAGAGTAATCATGGTGTGGGGGGGACTATTACTTCTCAACCCGATACTCAGATTGTATGGGATGGATCATCTGTAGGTGTTTTACCTGCCCGTATCCAGGGTGCAATGATTGTTAAACCCGGAGTTACTCTAAGAACTGTTGGAAATCAAATAATACTTCCTGCAGAATTTTCAGGAAAGATGAAGAGTGTTTCTGTATATAACTGTTCCGGAAAATTACTCTCGAAGGTAGTAGTGAAAAAGAATGTATTCAATGTTAGGAAGGATCTGGGACTGCCAACCGGAACTTATATGGTAAAGGCACGAGTAATAGAATAACGGTCAATAAGATACTACAGTAGTGATGCCAGCATATAGTATATTATATGCTGGCAGTCGTTCTGGATTAATTGCTGGTACATTTAAATCCATCCGGCTACACATTCTGTAAAAATGGAAGAAGCATTAAGTGCTGATATGATTTCCTGAAGATTTCAGGGATTGAATTCATAAAATTAACCAATTATTTTAAATAGTTTAAATATAGATAACCGCTTAAAGGTACAAGTTCGACGTTTTTATGGCGGTAGAGTATAGAGTGATGAGGTTAGAGTATCGAGCTGGGAGTGTCGAGTGCGAGAAACTCTTGAACCTTTGAACTTTGGACTTTGAACACATTCTTTTAAAGGGTTAAATTTTTAAAGGATAGTAATTAAAATGTATCAGCTCGTCAGAGGGGCTCAATACTGATATAATCTAAATTAAACTTTTAATATGACCTGGAAAGGGTTTATTATGAAAGAAATCTCTGTTTTTTCCTACTTTAAGTCGGTACTGAAATGGCACCATTTATTAGTGCTACTGGTTATCTACGCATTTCTTGGAGTAAATACCGCAATGGCGGCTTATTCGGTGTCATCTGCGAAAAAAGTTGATGATGGCGTAGAATATACTATGTCTGATGGTTCGAAAATGAAGTTACAGGTATGTACAGATAAGATCATCCGGGTTATCTACACAAAAAATGCATCATTTCCACCTGCTGATTCAAATTACATCGTCGTTAAAAAATCATGGCCGGCAGCATCGTTTACCTATAATGATGCAGATTATTCGATACAGACAGCTTCTTTAAAGGTAACTGTTGCAAAAACGACTGGAGCAGTAGCTTTTTATAATGGAAGTACCCTCATATTGCAGGAAACTGCGGGTAAGACTCTTACTGCAAAAACCATACGTGGAAAAGCAGCACTTGAAGGAACAATTGCCTTTAATAGTGAAAGTAGTGAAGGTATTTATGGCTTCGGACAGTTTCAGAACGGACTACTGAACCAGAAAGATCTTGAGCTTGATCTTCTGCAGCTTAATCAGAGCGATTGTTCTCCAATGTTTTTGTCAACCAGGGGTTTTGGAGTTCTATTGATTGATTATTCTAATATTAAAGTAACTCCGCCACTAACTATAAAGAGTGCCTGGGCTACAAATGACGTAATCGACTATTACTTTATGTACGGCCCTGAATTTGACGAAATAATAGCAGGGTATAGAACAATTACTGGTCCGGCCCCGCTTTGGCCTAAATGGGCTTATGGGTACTGGCAATGCAAAAATCTGTATAAAAACCAGCAGGATTTACTTTCGGCTGTAAAAACCCACAGGTCGAAAGGCTATCCAATCGATAATGTTGTTCAGGACTGGGCTTATTATCCTGGTAACGGAAATGGTTGTCAGTGTTTTGATCCTGCACGATATCCCAATGTGGAACAACTCGTTAAAACCCTACACGATTCGCTCAATTGTCACTTTACGATTTCCGTGTGGCCTTCTTTTAATCCATTAAGCGGAGAGAATTACAATTTCATGAGTTCTCGAAATTACCTGCTGAATTCTAGGGATTTTCTTGGAACTACCTATGACGCATTCAATGATAGTGCTGCTCATTATTACTGGAAATTTATCAATGATAGCCTTGTCAGCAAAGATGTTGACGCTTTCTGGCCTGATGCAACAGAACCTGAATACCACAATGAATGGGCTCTTGCGACAACCTCACAGGGACCATCAGATAAGGTTATGAATTTATTTCCATTTCTCCATAGTAAAAATCTGCATGACGGTTTCAAATCATCTCCTAATTCAAAAGGGAAAAGGGTTTGTAATTTGACACGTTCCTATTTTGCCGGCTCTCAACGACTTGGTGCCGGATACTGGACAGGGGATGTAGGAACCGATTTTAGTACCTATGTAACACAGATTGCCGCAGGTCTGAATGTCTGTATGACAGGGTTGCCACTTTTTTGCACCGATATTGGTGGATTTACTGGAATACCTAATTCAACAACCCTTACCCGATGGTTTGAGTGGGGTGTTTTTAATCCAATCTTCAGGATACATGGATCGCGTGATACAGAGTTGTGGCTGGATCCTCAGAAAGCTACGGAAGCTACGCTTGTTAAGTACCTTAAATTAAGATACAGACTATTCCCATACGTCTACTCTCTGGCATGGAAGGTGACCAGTGAAGGGTACACCATGATGCGTGCCCTGCCATTTGATTTCAGAACTGATGCGAATGTTATCAACATAAATAACGAATTCATGTTCGGTCCAGCCCTTCTTATCGCGCCGGTAACAGTTGCCAACGCAACTACTCGCTCGGTTTATCTGCCGGCTGGTGCTTGGTACGACTTTTATACGGGTAAGGTTTCTGAAGGCGGAAAAAACATTGCAAACGTCGATGCTCCGCTTGAAAAAATACCGGTTTTTATACGTGCTGGTTCAATATTGCCTTTGGGACCAGAGATCACTTATGCTGATACCGCTGCTGATCCTATCGAATTGAGAGTCTATACCGGCGCTGATGGTAAGTTTACCATTTACGAAGATGAAGGGGATAAGTATAACTATGAAAAAGGTGCTTATGCAACTATTCCGATCGAATGGAATGAAGCAAGCGGGAATCTCAAGATCGGACCAAGATCTGGTTCATTTCCTGGGATGTTAGCTAAGAGAACCTTTAATGTCGTTTGGGTTTCAGAGAACCATGGAGTCGACGGTACTGTAACTCCGGCAGCATCTATTGATAAAACAATTACTTTTGAGGGTGGCGCTGTAACTCTTAATAAAGCTACTGGCAATATTGGTGTCATTAAATCAAAAATTACAGGTTCAAAAAGTACCTTTTCTGCAGGCTTACATGGAAACTCATATGTCGTTTCAGTAAAAGGAGATGATGCTGTACAGGTGCGTATTTGTGATCTGGGAGGAAGAACAATAGCGATGCGTACGATTGCAGGTAACTCATCACTTACAGTACTGCAACATATGCCAGCTGGAATTTACTTTGTACAGTTCAGACAGGGTAATAATAAAGTTACAAGAAGTTCAATTCTGTTGCCGTAAAGAAATTGTTTAATAACATACTATAGAAGGAGATAGATTTAAATGAATTTCCATTCACATAAATGGATAAAAACTGTTGGTTGTATATCAGTGTTTACAACTTTACTGTTTGCCCGTGCTGAGATTAATAATAATAATCCTGACTTCAAACTTGGTATCAGCAGTTTGGGCTGGGTTGAATCGGGTCAAATGGTCAAATATTTCATGCAAAATGGTCAGGAAAAGGATCATGGCTGGATCAGTCGTACATTTCTTGATCTGACCATTGATGCTGTTTACAAAGAACGATTGAAAATGGCCTTTGGCATCGAAGGTGCCTTGTGGTATAACACTCCATTGCGCGGTGCATCATCACAGGACCCAAATTATGTGCATAAAAAGAACAGTCTTTTTATAATTTCAGATGCTAATGCGACCTATTCATTAGGTGATGTACGTTCTCCTGTTCTTTCTATTGAAGCGGGATTATTCCGTTATAAGTATAATGCTCAAGCCAGAAATCTGGGAGAGTATCTTTTCCGGAGTGGAACATACCCTGCATTTGTTATCAATAATTTCGATATGGCATATGCCAGACTGACAGGATTTAAAGTAAGTAGTGAACTTCTGGAAGGTAATCTCCACCAGGATCTTATCTTCAATATCGAAACTGAATTACCTCCTTTCTTTGATGGTTCACTCTCATATCTGTTAGGGTACAATTTTAAAAAAATAGTCGATGTTGGTGCCGGAGTTTCTTTTGCACATCTCGTTTCAGTTGACGAAAGAATTACAACCCCAAAAAAACAGTTGAAAAATCGATATATTAATGCACCTGGAGATACTGGATACTATACCTATCGAGGAACAAAACTTATGGGTAGACTCTGTTTTGATCCAAAAGCGCTTCTCAGTGTTTTAGGTGTTGATATGCCATTTTTTGGAAGTGAAGACTTGAAAATATTTGGGGAAGCTCTCGTTTTAGGTTTGGAGAGTTATCCTGCTAACGATTCGATTGGCAGTCCGACAGCTCTGGGAAAGAATGTATGGGGATATGATTCGGTTAAAAACAAGATACCTTTAATATTTGGTTTTAATTTCCCTACTTTTAAGCTTCTTGATGTGTTGGCTCTCGAATTTGAATGGTATGGTATGCCTTATGCAAACAGTTATCACAACTATCTGGGATCGGGATATGTAGATGGCTATCCTGTACCAGATAATTCATCTCATATTAAAGATTATACAAAAGATAACTGGAAATGGTCAGTGTATGCAAAAAAGACATTTTTCAATGATCACCTGGGTATCATATTCCAGATCGCTCGTGATCATATTCGTAACCTGATTGCGATTGATGAAGGTTATAATTATGAGGAAGTACTCAGTAAAACACGAAGTGGTGATAAAATGGGCCAGTTCTGGTGGATGGTGAAACTGCAGGCTGGATTTTAGTATTATTGTAATAAAATTTACAAAAACGCCGAATTGTTTCGGCGTTTTTTATTTTTTCCCACACATGCATCTGTTATTCAACAGAATTTTATATTTGTGAGCTCCATAAAGTATAACCAGAGAGTATTTTAAAATCTAATCGAAGCTGTATTTCTTTAGATTATCAGGAAAGGAATGTGCTGATGAAAAAGATGTTGTGCTCGATTGGCAAACAAGTTTGCTTTTTTATATTGGTCTATACAGGTGTTATTTCTGCTCAAACTGTCACATCCTTCTCCAAAGAATCAGACGGAGCACTATGTGTCCTTTCCAACAATGCACGGCTTAAATTACAGGTATGCAGCGATAATATCGTTCGGGTTGTTTACACCATGGGTACGACGATCCCTTCATCAAAAAGCCTTGTAGTGGATCGTGCTACTTTTTCACCCGGCACCTGGGATGCATCAGAGAATACGAGTACGGTTACTGTGACAACCCCAAAGGTTACTGCAACTGTTAATAAATCCACAGGCAGAATAACATTTGCAGCTTCAGGAAGTAACGTTTGTACCGAAACTGACAGAACCCTTACAGCTGTTACAAAAGGTGGGACAGCAGGGTATTCCGGTAAACTCAAATTTGATTCTCCTTCCAACGAAGGTGTTTATGGATTGGGAAATCTATCTATGGCAAAAGGCGGCTGGGAAGGGGTCTCATATTGGGATAACGCGCAGATTGCTCCGGATAAAACAGGGCAACTCAATATACGTAATTTTGTTGTGGATATGCATCAGGTAAACTGGATGGATGTGATACCGTTTTTTATGACCACGAGTGGTTATGGTATTCTGATGAATTTTGGTTGTCATGCAAGTAAAAAGGCAGGATTGGATTTTACTGCTGATTTCCTTTTCAACGGAAGCTGGGATTATTATTTCATTTACGGTCCCCAATTCGATACAATCATTTCGGGATATCGCTATCTTACCGGACCAGCTCCTCTTCCGCCAAAATGGGCTTTTGGATTCTGGCAGTGTAAGAATCGCTATGCAAGTTCTGCTGAGCTCAATACCGCAATTCAAACCTATCGTTCTCAAAAGATTCCTCTGGATTGTATTGTGCAGGACTGGATGTGGTGGTCTGGTGGTGCTGAAGGGCGCGGTTCATTTAACTGGGATGCGCAATTTGCTAATCCACAGAGCTGGATCAAGTCCATACACGATAATAATACCCATTTCGCATTGTCTATCTGGCCAACCTTCTCATCGGTTGCCCCAAACTACACTGAAATGCAACCCCACCTGATTACAAGTGTTCCTTGTAATGGTACAAATAAAGATCCCGGAGTTTTTATGAACGCATGGGATACCACTGGATTACGTAAATTCTGGGGTTTGATGAAATCTTCTGCATATGATAATGGGGTTGACGCTTACTGGATGGATGCAACGGAGCCGGAGTGCAATCTTCTTACCGGTTTCAATACCAGTATGGGAGTTGTTGATCTGTATTCAAACACCTATGCACTTATGCATGCAAAGAATATTTACGAGCGCCAACGTGCGATAAGTAATGAAAAACGTGTTGTTAATCTTACACGTTCTTTCTGGGCTGGGCAGCAGCGGTATGGAACGATGTACTGGAACGGCGATATTAGTAGTAAAGATATGAAAAATGTTGCTACAACTGTAGCCGGTGGTATCAACTCATGTATGGCTGGTAACCCATACTGGTGTTCGGATATTGGCGGGTTCATGGACTCTCTTAAAGATGAAACGCTCATTCGCTGGTTTCAGGCTGGAACATTTTTTCCCATTTTCCGAGTACATGGAAGCCGCAATACAGAAATTTACGCCATGAGTGCAACTGCAAAGCCGATTGCAACTGAATTCAGTAAATTACGGTATCGACTCATGCCATATATCTACTCACTCGGATGGAAAGTGACCAATGAGGGGTATACGATGACACGGGCACTTCCATTTGATTTTCGTGAGGATGCGAGTGTAAGGAATATTGCCGATCAATTCATGTTCGGACCATCACTGCTTGTTAATCCGGTTGTTACATCAGGTGCCACCAACCGCTCTGTATACCTTCCTGCGGGTACATGGTATGATTTCTGGACCGGAGCTGCCAATAACGGTAATGCCGGAAGAACTGTAAACGCTTCAGCACCGTTGAACCGTATCCCAATTTACGCAAGGGCTGGATCGATTCTCCCGATGGGGCCGGAAATTCAGTATGCGAACGAAAGATCTGATACTATTGAACTGCGTGTGTATCCGGGTAAAAACGGTTCATTTACATTGTATGAAGATGAGGGTGACAATTACAATTATGAAAATGGTAAATATGCCGAAATCCCGATTACATATGTTGAAAGCGATAAAAATGTGATCATCGGTTCCCGCAAGGGCAGTTTTACCGGAATGGGTGCAGCAAAGATTTTCAATGTTGTATTTGTGAAAGATAATCATGGTGCCGGCCCAACTGCAACCAGTAATCCTGATTATAAACTAACCTATACCGGCGCTCAGGTGTCATGTATTCCAACTGGTATAATTGCGGGTGTTAATCAATCTGCGGTTAAGCCTGTGACCATGGTAACTGTTCAGGCTCTGAATCAAAACTATGTTTTTCCAAGGGAATACCGGGGTAAAGAAAAAGAGGTATGTTTGTTTGAATGCTCTGGAAAGTTTTTGAAAAAAATCATAACCAAAGACAATACTCTTGATATTAAGTCTCATGTTAATGTTGCTAAAAAGGTGATTATTATGAGGGTTAGTGTTGTGAGGTGACATTAGGAATATAATTTACAGACCATTCTAATCTTGGTTGGAATCACAGTTAAGTGGTTCTAAACTTTCAAGGTGTCGCTCTCACTGCATCCCCTGTTGAAACTCCCACGCCTGTGAAATGGTGTTTTCGAGCAAGGAAAAGATATCCTGTTGGAGGAACATCTGAAGAGGTTTCCGGTTTTTCTGAAAGCGCGCATATGCTTCATTAACCTGGTTTTTTTCCAGAAGAGAATAGATCTCGATTATCTCGGATTCAGCTCGTTCCTGGTTTTTCCGCAATTTTTCTTCAATTGGTTTTGGTAGTGGTCCGTTGACACTCACCGGCTGGACATCCTGTACAACAGCCTGGTTTGAAACACGTCCTGAAGGGGTGCTCACAGCAACAGTCTGAACTGGCTGAGGTGGGGGAGGCGCAGAGAACTGCTGAAGGGTACTTTCGAGTATATAGAAATCATTTCTGTCAAGATACTGAAGCAGGTAGGGACGTTCTTTTTGAAACTTCTGACCAGCACCCTGTATCTGATTTTTTTCAAGCAGCGCATAAATATCCATGGACGTATTTCTGGCGATGGTTTGTTTCTTTTCGAATTCCTTAAGTTCTGCTGCCCGCAGAATTGCTGCAATACTATCCTGACGACGCTGTTCGGCCATTACAATGCGCATCCGGGCTTCTTCTATGCGACGAAGGCTGTCTGTTTTTTCCTGAGCCTTTTTCCGCGCTCGTGCCATGATCTCGTCAAGCATTGTAGGTGGTGCACTGCCATTCGAAGATCCTTCCTGCACCTCCTGATCATCATCTTCCCCGGCACTCATACTGCTGATTTCACTGCTGATACCACTGTTGTCCGGACTTTTGATATCTAAAATTGCTTTGTCAACAAGTGCTACCTTATCGCGCGAAACACCTGCTGTACGCAGGGTCTTTCTAAGAAAGTCATCTGCAGCAGCAATCCCTTTTTTAGATAGAATATTCAGGTTAACTGCAACGAGTGAGTCTTCTTTTGTGCAAAGTTGATTTTTATATCGCTTGAGATCATTGTAAAGAAATGATGATTCTTTTTTGGGGAGTGCGGTACTGATAGCTGTGTAACGCCCCTCTGCACTTCTCAGGTTGTTCCGTGCAGAAATCAGATCATTATTGCGCAATGATGCGTATGCTGTTTTAAGCTCCTCTTCAATTTTAGGCTTCTCCACACGGGCAACTGCAAGTTTATCAACTTTTCTTTCGTATTGATTATAGGATGAATTACTCATTGAGAGGTATGATGCATTACGCAGGCAATAGCCCAGCTCGTTTTGTGCTCTTTCCAGATCCCCATTTTCAAGCGCCTGATCAAGAGCATAGGTAACTTCACGGGTAATTGCCCTGTAGCGCTGGTTGTAAGAGTCTGCCATCTGGTTTGCTTTGTTTACATCAAGTTGTCCCATCTGAACGTGCATGCGGCGCATCGATGCAAAATCCGGTCGGGATTTTCCCACTTCTGTATTGTATCTCGAAACAAGCTGGTTTATTGAAATTTGACCCTGCTGCATTTTAAGCAGCATCATATCTTTCTCTTCAAGATAAATCTGGGATTCCAGTTCACTTACTTTCCAGAGAATGTAGCGCTCATTTTTATCACCAGACGCCATCGATCGTAATCTTTTGGCAATCGCTTTTGCTTCAGCAATAGCCTGCTGCTGTCGAAAACCGACCCCGGCAATACTTGCCGCTTCATTAAGAATATAGAATGCTCTCTGGATAGACGTGTCTATTGTGGTTTGGGAAAGATAAGCTCTTGGTGCTGATCCACCTGCTTTTGCACCGGAAACACTGCAAATTGCAGCTGCTGAAATCAGAAAAAACATAAAAGTAATCAGAATGTGTCTTCGCATGACATAGCTCGTTTAAGAAAAATTTTAAGTAGTCATTTTTAAAACATGTAACTTGAACAATCAGGACAAACGATTATTTAAGCGTTTGAATTTGAACAGGATATCTATATCTGACATTATACAGATTAATTGCTATAAAAGACGATATATTTTTGCACTTAATAAAAAAAAGGTTCAAAGGTTCAAAAGTTCAAGGTTCTGGAACTCCTGAACCCCTGAACGTTGAACTCTGAACGAATTGACAATCATTTCAGTTCCCTGCCCAGAAGATCCCGTGGATGTGATGATGATTGCTGCTGCTCCTTCTTTTCGTGATATTTTTCGGAATAATGGTTTTGTAATGGTTTCAGGGTAAGGTACACCGAAATACTGGTTTCCCCTGCACCACTGATGAAATTGTAATTGCTTGTTACCGTATTATGCGTGTGCACAAGGTGAAATTCTTTATCATCCCCCAGAAGATCACTTTTTACAAACAATGTATCGTTCTTTCGTCTGGAAATATCAAACACTTTGGAAAGGTAACGCCCTTGATAATTACCAAATACTTTCACAGAATCGGAGTAAAAATTGATATACAAGCTACTGACTGCGTAACTTTTTTTTCTGACCTCTCCGTTCATTTTCATAGAAACCGAGAGCATCGAACAAGCATACATCTGCGAGAATACTGTAGTAGAAAGAAACAATAAAGTAAGAATTGCAAGTATGCATGAACGCTTGATCATCGATTATCCCTGAAAAAAAACAGGTACACTTTCGGTTGTTTCAATAGTGAAAAATGTCAGTATATTTTTTTAATATACTAACGTTTAAGATTGAAAACTGTCAGAAATTTAATTGTGATCGAAATCGATTAGTTACGCACTGAAGGTTTTCAGCACCCTTTGCGCAACTTCAGCCATCTTTTCCGGTGGAATTTTTAAAAACGACTCAACGATTTCTCCCTGAAGAGTATCACCATTACTGGTTTCTACTTCACTGTTCATGGCGGTGAGGGCCTGGGATCCCCCTGTCCAGATGAATGGCAGGGATTTTGTTACGATATTAACGACTTTTTTACCTTTTAGATTTTTAAGAGTGCCAAGGTATTTCATTATAACCGGTGATGCTTTGAAAACCCAGACCGGCGCTGCAAAAATGATCCAGTCTTCATCAGTGATTTCAGGAGGGTTTTTTATCTCGAATTTAGTAGAACGCGGAGTAACAGTTCCGACTGTGCGCAGCATGGAAATGTCGACTTCATGACCGGCATTTCTGAATGTCTCTGCTATTTTACGGGCAAGTTCACCTGTCCGTCCCGATTGCGTATGAAGAATAATACTCAGTTTCATCGAACAGTACTCCTTTTACTTTTGAACGGGTAGTGAATCCGGAAGTGTTACTTTCACTTTTAGTTTTTCTAAACTGAAGGAATCCGATTTCTGATGCATCAGTGCGCTTGTGTCGCCAACAACGGTGTAGGTCATTTTTGAAAAATCAAGATATTTTTTTGCGACAGAATTGATCTGCTCTGCTGTAATTGCATTCAGTTTATCAGGATAATCCCTGTATTGCGTTTCTGATCTGTCATAAAACTCGTTCCAGGCATAAGTTGAAACAATATCGCCAGGTGATCTGAACATTGATGGAAGTTCGCTTATGAGTGATGACTTCGCGTTACTCAGCTCTTCGGCACTGACATTCTGTTCGGTGATTTTTTTGATCTCCTGCAATGTAAGTTCGATCGCTTTTGAAAATGACCCATTTTTTGTGAAAAAGTCAATATAGATGGTCGCCGGATAACGATAGTTGGATTCTGCGTTGGAATAGATCGAGTAAGTAAGACCGGCATCAGAACGTACCGTTGTCCCAAGGCGCGAAATAAATCCACCCCCGCCTAATATCTCATTGAGAAGTGTTACCGGATAGTAATCATCATTGGGACGTTTGAAAAGAGGAAAACCAATTCGCACATAGGCCTGGGTGAGTGGTTTGTGAATGAAAAAGCACTGGGTAAGATTCGAAATGCCAATTGATGGGAACTTATCACTCTTTGTTGTGTTGGAATCTTTTACAAATAGTTTTTCGAGCCGGGCAATCATACTGTCCCGGTCAAAATCACCTGATGCAGAAAGAATGAAATTGCTGGTCCGATAGACTTTTTTATGTAATGCAATCAGATCATTACGGGTAATACTTTTAATACTCTTTTCGGTCGCAAGGACTGACGGTCTTTCCCCTTTATACATATTAATGCTATATGCAGATTTTAGTACCGGTCCGGGATTATCGAACCGATGGCGGATAGCTTCAATAAGGCGGGTACGTTCACGTTCGAGACGTTTAGGTTCGAATGCTGGTTTGTAAATAATCTGTTGCAGTATCTCCATCGCCTGATCGGTGTATTCGGAAAGAAATGACGCAGAAAAGCTCAGTTGTGATTCCGATGAAGAAAAACTGAATTTCATTGCGCACAGATCAATGATTTCATCAAGGGTGTCAGCAGGAAATTTTGCGGTACCACCGTTGCGCAGAAGTGTTGACATGAGCGTCGACATACCCTGTTTTCCCGGTGGATCCAGCAGGGACCCGTAGTGGATCAGTCCGGTAATGTTTACCAACGGAAGTTTTTTATCTGTGGCGATATATGCGACAAGTCCATTCTGCAACTGGACTCTGTAATCCTTTCCAAGAGGTACAACCCAGTTCAGAGAATCATATTTGAGTGCAGAAGGGTGCTGTGGAATCGTTTTTTTTGTTGCTGTCGGGGCTGAAAACGCACCCTGGAACAATCCGGCACTTAGAAGTACACAAGCAATGAGTTTGCGCTTGTATGTATATGTTTTTTTCACTTTTTACCTCCGCTCTGCTTCTCTGATGTAACCGCTGCTGTTTTCTGGCTTTTTTCGGGAAGAAGTGTACCAATCGTAGCGAGATCCGATCGCAGGTACTTCTTTACTATCTGCGGAATCTCATCTTTGGTTACTTTTGCAATTTCCGAAGGATACCGTTCAAGATCTTCCCATGATCTCAGTCGCTCAAACCAGGCTAACTGGTCACTAAGGTGTTCGAGGCTTTGAAGGCCCGCAACAAAGTCCATTCTTATCTGATTGGTAATACGCATCATTTCACGCTCTGATGGCGGGTTTGCAATGATATTATTGATTTCCTCCATTATAATATTCTCAACCTTTGATGGATCAGTACCACTTTTCATCGATGCAGAGATCTGGAAATACCCATCCTGCAATCTGAAATTATTTTCGGCTTCTATATCAGTGCATAATCCCTCTTTATTGACAAGACGACGATACAATCTGCCACTTTTTCCCGAAAGAATTCCCTGTACAATATCAAGACGGTAGAGATCTTCGTTTGGATAACCGGGGGTATGGAACATGATATCCATTCTCGGTTCTGCATCATTACGCATAGTGAACCGTATCGTTCCGGCTGTCGGTGGTTCTCTGGTTACAATTTCCTGCTTTGGTTGTTGTGCGCGTTTAATCGGGCCGAAATACCGTTTTATTTCTTTAAGTGCAGATTGTGGATTGATATTTCCGACCAGAACAATCAATGCATTATCAGGAGTATAATATTTCCGAACGTGATTCTCCATCTTCTGTCTTGTGTAAGCTGCAATATCAGATTCCCATCCAATCGTTGGAAGGCGATAGGGGTGTGCAGCATAAAAGAGACTGTTCAAACGCTCCCAGTATTTGTTGACAGGACGATTGTCGTAACGCATCCGTCGTTCTTCCATGACGACATCACGTTCACTGTAAAACTCCCGGAGAACAGGTTCCTTCATCCGGTCTGCTTCAATCCAGTAGAATAACTCAGTTTTATTTTTGGGAAGTGTCACAATATACGCAGTCATGTCATCAGCAGTCCAGGCATTGAGATGGGTTCCGCCATTGTTCTGATAGAGTTCCCAGATCTCATCCTTTTTCATGATTTTGCGTTGTTTATCCAGAAGAGTCATTATTTTCTCTTTATAGAGGCTGATCATGGAATCTGACGGGTTCTCCCTCCGTTTTTCCAGATTTATCCGGTCGGTCAGAGAATCTATCGATTTCATAATAGGTATCTCTTTTTGATAATTTTTCGTTCCAAGCCGTTTTGTGCCTTTAAACATCATGTGCTCGTACATATGTGACAGGCCGGTGGTTCCCGGTCCTTCGTACATCGATCCAACAAAGTAGTACAATCTGCACGATACGATGGCAACATTTGTATCAGGGACCATAATGACCCTTAGACCATTTGGAAGTGTATCGTAGTGGACGGGGAGCTTAATTTCAGACATCGAAGCCGTGGCCAGGATGAGTAAAAAGGGAAATAATGTAATTTTCATGGTCACTCCTTTTAACCTCAATCAGACGATTTCATTAACAAGACTGCAAAAATTATACTGCGGATGGGTTAAAATGAACATTTTAGTCATTGCATTTTTTGCATTTCTCGCGTTCCCTCATCCGCCTTCGGCACGTTAGCTTCGCTGCTACTTCGTAGTCCCCCGTTAACGGGGGAAGGATGGGATAGGGGCCGTAGAATATGCGGAAATTTGCAATTATCATATAAGTTTTCATTTCAGCCGTTCACAGTACGCTTCAAAAACATTACGAGATATAACTATGTGTTTGAATAATCAAATATTGTATTTTAGAATCGTCATTAACAATCTTTTAAAGATACAACATGCTTATGGTTGATGGAACCAGAAATCGGCCATGTCTCACATTTTCATAGTTATGGTAGAAGAATGAATAACAGAATTCGTCTGATAAAGAAAATCGGTATTATCGCTGCAATCGTTGTTGGCGGGATCGCAGTTTTGTCTGTTCCGGGATACTTTCTGACCAGATACCTGGTGAACAACTACTTCGAGAAGTGGGGAGAAAAACTTGTCAACCTCGAAAAACGGGGACTGCTTTCCCGTGAATATGGAGCAGGGTGGCAGGATGTGCTTACCGGACAGGAGATGGACAGAATTGCTGCAGAAATTACTGAAAAAAGCGATGTAAACTTTTCTGATGTCAAAAAAAATACGGTGGTCAAGGTTGATGGAGTCGTGCTTTCCGATTACCCGTCACTGTCGATTATCGACCGTTTGCGTGAAATAAAAGAGTACTCAAATGTCATTGAAGTTGTCGATCGCAACAATCTTCCGCTGTCAAAAATTAAAACAGACCACATGCGTGCAAAAATCAAAGATTTCCCGCCTGTTCTGATTAATGCATTGATTGCTGCTGAGGATGGAACATTCATGACTAACCGGTCCGGGTTTGAATTTGACAGCTTTGCCCGTGCCGCATTACGTGCTATTATGGAGTCTATAAAAAAATTCAGGAAGGTAAGTCCAAAAGGTACATCAACGATTACTCAGCAGGTGGCAAAACTGTTTATTTCCCGGCTTGATGACAATGGGATGCGACAGGTAAGCCATTCACTTGACAGAAAAATCAGGGAGCTTCGTCTGGCTGCGGCATTTCAGAAAATGTACACCCCGGAGGATATTCTTGAAGTATATCTCAATCATTGTGTGACAAGTGATTTCGGGATGATCGGATACAAGGATATTGCACGCGGACTGTTTAACTGTGAATTGAATAAATTAACAGATGCACAATGTATATACCTTTCCCGAATGGTAAAATGGGGAAGAAATATAAAAGGTAAAATCGTGAATCAGTGTCATATCGACATGCCAAGAATCGGTAAAGCTCTCGGGTGGGATGAAGCAAAGCAGGAAGAGGTACTTGCAGAGCTTGATACACTTTCGTTTACTAAAGTGAAAAAATTTCAGGGCGGGTACGGCTCACTGGTCGATCTGGCAAATGAATACTGGTTCAGGGTATTGCGGATGAATGGTATGAGTGAGGAACAGATTGCACAAATGGATCTCATCGATCCCAATTCACTGGTTAGAAAAAAGGGAAACCTCAAAATCAGGCTGGCTATAGATCTTCCGTTGCAGAAAGAGCTTGAGAAAATGGTCAATAACAGAGGGTATGGTCCCGATACAACGATATTTACTGATGTGCGTATTGGAAGTACGGGTGAAACGGTCACTCGTGACACAAGACCAAAAGACAGTCTGCGGGTTCTGACAACGCTCAGGGAGCCTATGGATTTCAAGGAACCGGAATCGATGTTTATTACCAGTTTAAATCAGGGGGATTCGGTCATCGCGAATATACGGTACAAAAAAACCGGCAAAACTCAGTACCGTCGAAGTACTTTCTATTATGTCAGAAAACCTATTACGGTCAACGGACAATACTTCGCGTACAGTATCATGGATTCCCGTTCTGGTAAGTTGCGCGCTTATTATTCAAAAGACCGGATCGGTTCAAAACTCAGTTGTCTGTTAACTAACCGAACACCGAATGGCTCGTCAACTGCAAAGCCAATCCTCAATGCGCTCAATTATGATCTTGGAATATTCAAACCCTGGTCTAAATGGACCGATAGTGTAGCTGTCTATGATTCAGTTCCATGGAGAAGGGAGCTTGATTTTAAAAATGGACGGATGATCGGTGTGGTTTTTAAGAACAGTGCTGTCAGAGGGGTTGGTTATCCGGTTCATAACCACGGACGCATCTTTGAGGGGTGTAATTATATTTTCAATCTTCTGGCGACATCGAATAATATTCTGGGAGTTGAAACGGTGTACCGTTTGAACAATTCACTCTTTGATAAAAGCGGAGATATTGTTCCTGATGCATTCCAGGCGGTGCAGCTGCTTTATAGAATGGGAGCCTTTTCAAGAGTTAAAGACTCACTGAAGTTAACTAATGTTACTGGGGTCCGAATTTACAAGGAACTCTGTCGGATTGCTGGCGTACAACCCGATTCGATGGTTTCCTATGGAAGGAAGATGCCGGTTTCCGACAGTATGTACTCGGTTGCACTCGGCACACTGGAAATGAATCTTTACGAGCAGATGCATGTGTTCAATGTGCTGTACAATAATGATATTATCGAAAATCCTGCAGATCACCCTTCATTGGTAATTGAGTCGATTGTGTTGAACGGAGATACAGTTGAACTGAATGATACTATCAGAAGATACCATCCTTTTGCCGATATGAATGCAATTCAGCCAACGAAACTGGGGCTTCACAAACGTCTGGTCTCAAACCGTGCTGATCGACTGAATACCTACGATATCGCGTTTTCCGATTCGACACTGAATACTATTCCAGAAGATTCAGTACTTCAGGAGTCGGCATTTCAGAATGGGGAATTACTCTCAAATTTTGCAAAAAGCGGTACTTCCGATGATGTAATCCGTCCGTTCAATGTTGACAATACCAGTAAGTTGCGAACAAATTACGGTTTGTGGAATGCTGTGGTGAGGGTTGATATGTCTCAATTTACCGGGTCAAGAAATACTCTCCCCGAAATTGCAGATCTGACCGTTGCCTGTGTGGGGGAATGCAATACTAAATATACCGGTGTACGTGATGGAAAGACTCTTCACAAATTTGTAACTGTAGGATTATTGCGAAAAGCGGGAATTGCAGCTAAAAATGGTTATTTCAGGAATTATGAGAAGTGGATTATTCAAAATACGCCGATAGAGGAGAACTGCGGAGCTCTGCCTCCACCCACCGATTCGACCTCTTCATCACCAACATCGATCGTGAATGATAGAGTGAAGATATTCAATCTCGAAAGTGAAACGATTCCGGAGAATATCGGGGATTGACCATTTGTTATTGTTATTTGCAGAGAGTTCTTATTGAATCGCAATTTTCTCTTAAAATGTTTTTTCACACCAATTTAATTACTTGTTAATTACTGCATTTTGTATTAAAAGCTTGTAGAGCTTTTATTATTGTAGTAATACAGACAATCAAAAGACCACTTTCCCTGGGAAACATTATAGAGAGAATTGAGCGAATAATCAAAAAAACATAGTAACTATTCAGGTACGTAAAATGGCGATTCCGCTCATCCTGAGCCTGTCGAAGGATAGGAGGAGTGCGAAAAATGCTCATGTTTCGACAAGCTCAACACGAGCGGCCCTGTAAACATTGATCCAAAGTACCTGAATAGT